>NZ_JAMYQN010000020.1:0-105068 GCF_040320905.1 Mesorhizobium sp. M0590 | reverse complement strand
GCGCACGCTTGCCGAAGGCGATCGCGCGCTGGTCGATACGCGGCGGGCCGAACCGGCCAAGGCCATGCAGGAACGCCAGCGCCGCAGCGATCAGGATCGTCAGTGTCAGCGCCAGGAACGGCGGCTCGACCAGAAGCTTGGCCAGATCATACTTCCGCCCCGCGCCGTGCAGCGTCAGATCGAACATCACCGGGCCGTCGTCGGGCTGGAGCAAGGCAATCAGCCCGAGCGCGGCTGCTGCCTTTTCGGGATCCTTGAGGGCGGCGTTGTTGATCAGGTCGGGGTCAGTCAGGATATAGAACGGCTTGTCGTCCAGTTCGGTAAGCACAGCCTTGTCATTGCCGGCTGCGATGAGAGGGTACTTGTCGGCCACCCACTGCAATTCTTCGGGTGCGGCAACCATGTTGCCTTCGATGTCGAGTTGCTTTGCCGTGCTCTGGCCGGCACCGATCGTCGCATCGGCGATGCGGCCAAGCCATTCGTTCACCACCGAACCGGGCAATCGCCCGAATTTCATGTTCCAGCTTTCATGCCCCTGCAGCGGCAGGATCTGCCATTTGGGCAGCACGAAGAGCGTGTTCTGGTCCTGGCGAAGATTGAGGATGTGGTCGAGCGCCTCCGGATCGCTGTCGGGCGAGATGGTGACGATCAGCAGTATATCTCTGGCAAGATCGTCTTCGGTCCGCGCCATCAAGGGCGCTTCGCCGGTGAGCCGCAGCCATTCCGCCAGGCCGGCGTAGCCCACACCGCTTTTCGACAGCGGCGTGGCGCCGCCATTGCCGGGTTGCCGGAAATCGGGAGCATAGGTGGACAGCAGGAAGAAACCGGCTGCCGCAAGGAGGCTGGCGAAAATCCCCCAAAACAGTGTCTTTCGATTGAACGGCTCCTGTGCCTCGACCGCCGGTGCACTCACGTCCAGGCATCCCGGAAGGCGAAACGTTCATAGGCGCCGCGCGCCTGCCGCCAGCCTTCCGCGCCGACCGGCCGGCGCGCGAACAGCGCCGCCTCGACAATGCGGGCGATCTCGGTAAACGCATGGCGCGCCCTTCCCGGCAGGGGAGAGGCATTGGCGATGTCGCGCGCGGTGAGCGACGGGCGCAGGAAGTCCGGCAGCCGGCCGGCAATATCGGCGACGCTGCGCCGAAGCAAAAGGTGAACCGCCTCGTCATAGTCGCCGCGTGCGGCCAGCGCATCCGCTTGCGACAACAGGATCTGCGCGGCGCCGGCGTCGGGGCGCCAGGCTTCTTCGTCTTCGACTTCGGGTCGAGCGCGCTGCCACGGCAGCCGCCAGGCGATGCCTTTCACCTCAAGGAAGACCAAAAGCAGGATGATTGCGACGCCCGATATCACCGCCCCCCAGAACAGATAGATCATGTAGGGACCGAGCCACGACAAAAAATCCTGCAGCGGTTTCAGCCACTCGGGCGGCTTTGGTGGCACATAGGCCGGCAGGTCGAACTGGATCGACTCATCGGCGATCAGCTGCTTGTGCAGATTGGTCAGCCGTTCGGCTTCCGCTGTGCCTGGCTGTGCCAACGCCACCCGCTCCCCTGCAACCTGTGGTTCCCTGCCGACACTGACAATGCAGCGGAACAATTGCAAGTGGGCTGGACGCCCACCGTTAATCTTGGCAGAATTACTATTAGGGCGCCGTGATACTGTTACGGCGAAACACGGGGGGAAATCATGGCTTCAACGACACTGGAACGGCCTGAGAAATTCGAGATCGGCAGGGTGTTCAACAACAGCTTCGCCGTGATCGGCCGCAACATCGGCTTGTGCCTTGGGCTCGCGCTGCTGTTTTCAGGCTTGCCGGCGATTATTCTTCGGCTGTGGAGCCAACCGCAAATAGATGCGGTTCTGCAGGGCGACCCCGGCGCCGCGGCCGATCCCTCGATGATGTTTCGGAATTCATGGTTTACGATTATTGCGGGATTGCTATCCTTCGTTTTCGCGCTGCTGCTCCAGTCGGCGCTGGTGCGGGCGACGATCGAGGACTTGAACGGCAAGCGGCCGACCTTTGGCGACTGCATTCAGATAGCCATCCGCAATTTGCTGCCGACCCTCGGTATTGGCCTGCTCGTCGGCCTGGGTGCGGGCCTGGCGTCGATAGCTTTGCTGGTTCCCGGCATCATCTTATGGCTCGGATGGTGCGTGGCGGTGCCGGTTCTGATCCAGGAGCGGCTTGGCGTGTTCGGTTCGATGTCGCGTAGCCGTGTCCTGACCAAGGGCAACCGCTGGCCGCTATTTGGCCTCTTCTTGATCCTGATGGTCATCGCGATGGTCATCCAGTGGGTGATGCTGGCAGTCATCGTCATGTTTGGCGGGATCATTGCCGATGTGGCGGCAGCCTTGGTGTCGACCGTACTGTCGATGGTGCTGTCGGTCGCCACGGCGGTCAGCTATGTCGAGCTGCGTCAGGTCAAGGAAGGCACCAGCGTCGAAGAACTGTCGCAAATCTTCTCGTAGCAAAGTCGCGCGGCTGCACCACGTCGGGACCGGCCTGAACATCAGGCGGGCCCGGCGAGCCGCGACAGCCGTTCGCCATGCTGCCGCCGGCGGGTCAATGTCGGCCAACACCGGGTCGCAATGACGGACCGGTCAAAACAGGTAGAGGTATATCGTGGCGTCAATAACGCTGGACCAGCCCAACAAATTTCGCATCGGCAGGGTTTTCGGCGCCAGTTTTGCGGTCATCGGCCGCAACCCCATGCTTTGCCTCGGACTTGCATTGCTGTTTTCGGGTTTCTCGACCCTTGTTCATGAGCTTTGGATGCAGGTGCCGCAGGCCGGCGTCGCCCGAGGGGATCCTGATGCCGCCCTCGGCGGCCTCCGCATGATGTCTCGTGATTCCCTGATTACGTTCGGCGTCGTGTTGATGTCCTTTGTCCTGGATCTGTTGCTTCAGTCTGCGCTGGTCCGGGCGACTATCGAGGATCTGAACGGCAAGCAGCCATCCATTGCCGACTGCATCAAGATAGCGATCGGCTGTTTTCTGCCAACGCTCGGCGTCGGGCTGCTGGTCGTCCTGGGCGCAGGATTGGGCTTGATCCTGCTCGTCATTCCCGGAATCATATTGTGGCTCCGGTGGCTGGTAGCGGTGCCGGTTCTGGTACAGGAACGGGTCGGCGTGTCTGGCTCCATGGCGCGCAGCGGTGAACTTACCAAAGGCAGCCGCTGGGCACTGTTCGGCCTGTTCTTCGTTCTGATCGTGGCCTCGGTGGCCATTCAGTTGGCACTTGAAAGTGCTGTCGAACCGTTGGGCGGCATAGTGCGAGCTGTAGTGGCGACTTTGGTGTCGACGATATCGTCAATGGTGACGTCGATTGCCACCGCGGTCAGCTATGTCGAGCTGCGTCAGGTCAAGGAAGGCACCAGCGTCGAAGAACTGTCGCAAATCTTCTCCTGAGGACGGTGGCCAGGCCGACCGTAGGCTCTCGCTTTGCGCTCACTCGGCCGAGCTCTTTCACGACTCCTTAGTCAGCTGCGCCGGCAACGCCGCCGCCAGCCGCTTCGCCCATTGCTCGATGCCGGAGCGGCTCGCCAGCAGGTCCTGCCTGATCTCGATAAGGACCGCGGGAATGCCGCGATCGTCGCCATGGACCGGTATGGCGTAGTCGCCGTCGCGGCTGATCACGTAGGGCTCGTTTGCCGCGGCGTTGAGTGCACTGTCGGCGCGCAGGCCGGCAAGCACTGCCTGGCCGAAATCGACTGCCCGATCGTAAAGCACGCCGGCGTGCCAGGGCCGCGCAATGCCGAGGAAGACCGGCGTGAAGGAGTGGATCGTCGCGATCCGCGTCGCTCTGCCCTGCTTCGCCCGGCCATCGAGATGGGCGGCCACGCGGTCATGGAACGGCGCGAACATGACTTCGGCGCGCCGGCTTCGTTCCTCCGGATCGAGGCCGACATTGCCGGGGATGCCGGTGTCCTCCGATAGCACCGGAATGCTGCCGCTGGAACCAAGCGGCCGGTTGAGATCGATCAAAAGCCGCGAATAGGAGCTGAGGAAAGCCGGAGCATCGAGCAGCTTCGACAGAGCGCGGGTCACTTCGGCGGCGCCGATATCCCAGGCGATATGGCGCTGCAAATGGCTGCTGTCGAGATCGAGCCGCGCATACTCGGCCGGGATGTGATTTGACGCATGCTCGCATATCAGAACGATATCGGAACGCCCCGTTTCGTTGATTGCTTCGACCGCTGGAAGCCAACCTTCCGGTAGGATGGCGTTAGCAAGCGGCTCAGCCATCAATACAGCGTCCGGTAGAGATCGCAGACCGCCACTGGGTCGAGACCAGCGAGGCGCTCGGTCTCATGCCGCTTGAGGCCGACAAAGGTCTCGACGAACACCGGCGCGAACCATCCGGTGACGGTCTTGTCGGCAACGAGCGCGTCGAGTGCCGCAGGCAGCGTTTCCGGCAGCCGCACGAGGCCAAGCTTCTTGCGCTCGGAACCGCTCATCTGCGTCGGGTCGCCCGAGACAAGCGGCGGCGCCGGCAGCTTGGCCTTCAGCCCCTCCAGCCCGGCGCGCACGATCGCCGCCAGCGATAGATATGGATTGCCCGTGGCGTCGGCTGCCCGGTATTCGATGTTGTACTGCCGCGCCGGATCGCGCCCGCCGATCGTCACCGTCGGGCAGATGCGCAGGCTCGCCTCGCGGTCGCGATCGGCAAGCCAGGTGTAGGACGAGCTCCAGCTATGCGGCTTCAGCCGGTAGTAGGACGACACACTCGCCGCCGTCATGGCGGTGATCGCGGGCAGGTGGCGCAGCACGCCGGCACAGAAGGAAGCGGCCTGGCTGGAAAGGCCGCCAGGCTGGGCCGGGTCGTAGGTCGCCGGTTTGCCGGCCTCCTCGACGAAACTGAAATGGATGTGGACGCCGTTGCCGACGGCATCGGGCGCGGTTTTGGGCGCGAAGCTCGCCCGCCAGCCGGCACATCGCGCGACTTCGCGCGTGATCTCGCGGATGGCGACGGCGCGATCGGCCGCGGCGAGCGCATCGGCCGGCTCGCATGTCACCTCGAACTGGTCGGTGCCGAATTCGGCGATCACCACTTCGGGCGCGACGCCGGCTTCCGCCAGCGCCGCCATCAGATTGGCGGCGAACGGGTCGGCGCGGCGCAGTGCTGCCAACGACATCGAATGAGCCGGTGCGAACTCGGCCTCGATATGGAATTCATGCTCGAAGGCGGCGATGACGGAAAGCCCGGTTGCCGCCTTCAACTCCGCCAGCGCATCGCTCAGCATGGTCCGCGTGCAGCCAACCCACGGGCTGCCGTCGAGTTCGACGATGTTGCCGGCGACCATGTCGAAAGGCGTCGCCGATCCGGTCAGCGCCGTTCGAAACCGCCCGTTGAGATCGGGAATGAGCCGCACATCGCCCGACGAGCCCCAGGGATTGGGATCGACGATCGAGTTGAACGGCGTCAGCGACAGGTTGGCCTGCAGCCAGCCGACGCCCGTCGCCGCGATCTTCTGCAGCCTGCTTTCGACGACCGAGCGGCCGCGCGTGATCGCCGACAGGTCGGTGGTGACGACGGCAACGAGCGGTTCGACGGTCATGCAGCTTTTCCCAAGGCTTCGAAACGGCCCGTAACGGTGGCGGTATCAGTGACCCAGCAATAGCCACCGAAGGCTTTTAGCGCGCCGTCATGACGCTCCTGTGAGGCGGCGGCGCAAGCATCGGATACGCAGGTGACGAGATAGCCGCGATCGGCGGCATCGCGCACCGCCATGTCGACGCACTGGTCGGTCATGATGCCGGCGACGACCAGGTAACGCACGCCGAGGTTTTTCAGGACATAATCGATGTTGGTCGAGTTGAAGACACCCGACGATGTCTTCGGCAGCATGATCTCGTCGCCGACCGGCGCCAGCGACGGCACCGGCAGCCCCTCCGGCCGGCTCGGCGCGATATGAATCGGCGTCAGCTTGTGGTCGAGCGAGCGGTCGCGGCCGTCCTCGGTCAGGCTCTGGATGATGGTATGGATCACCTCGACGCCGTTGGCCCGCGCCGCCGCCAGCAGGCGCTCCTGGTTGGGGATCGTTTGCGACGCCGTCTGCCGGTAGAAATAGTGGTCGGAACCACGCTCCGGATGCGCCGGATCAGCACCCGGCTCCAGCCAGACCCGTTGCATGTCGACCAGCAGCAGCGCGGTTTCGCCGGCCCGGAACGGCTCGTTTCGTTTCGGCAATGCTGGCGTCATGCTTGGGGTCCTGCTTCGCGGATTAAAGTCTGGCTGATTTAGCTGATTTTGGTCCACGCGTCCTGCGTGGCCGGCGCGCTTATTGGGATATTCGAAGTCGCTAATTTAAGGTAAGCTTTGTTTTCGGCGTGGAGACGGGGGGTCTCTGTCATGATCGATTCAGATGTGTTCGACTTTGTCGAACGCTGCAGGAAACATACAGCTACCGGGCCGCTGCTGGGCGACCTTCTCGAGACCGTGCGAAATCTCGGCTTCGAGCACCTTATCCTGAGCGGGGTGCCGCTCGGTGGCCAGAAGCTTGCACCCATGGTTGAGCTGAATGGCTGGCCGGCCGGCTGGTTCGAACGCTATGTCGAGGCCGAGCATGCCGCCGTCGACGGCGTTTGCATTTACTCGGCAAAGACCCTGAAGCCGTTCCTTTGGTCGGAAGTCCCGGCAAAGTGGTCAGATACGGAGGGCTCACGACGCGTCGCCGGCGAGGCGACGGAGTTCGGCATCTGTAGCGGCTTCGCTGTGCCGATGCTCAGCGTTCATCACTGGCAATCCGTGCTTTCGTTTGCGTCGTCCGCGAAGTCCTGCACCCTGTCGCCGCGCCATCAGGTGCAACTGGTGACCATGGCGGTCTATGCGGGCATGTCGATCCAGGCCTTGGCCAATGACGATGACGACCATGAAGGCGTGCTGACCGACCGCGAAAAAGAAGTGCTCTTGTGGGCCGCGGCCGGCAAGACCTCGTCGGAAACCTCGCAGATCCTTGGCCTTACCGAGCGCACGGTCAAATGGCACTCGACGCGGGCCCGCGAGGCTTTTGGCGTCGCCACGACCACGCAAGCGGTCGTCGAGGCAGTGCGCCGGCGTCTGATCCATCCCTAATCGCGTCAACTGTCCCATCGGACAGGTGACGTATATTAGCGCGACTGCGAGTATCCCGGCGAGAACGATCGGGGGATCGCGCCATGATAACGGCCCACGTAGTCAATGCCCATAACAAGCATCTCTACGAAAACGAATTCGACGAGTTTCTGCGCCGGCGGCACGACTTCTTCGTGCACCAGAAACATTGGCGCCCTCCGAGCCCGGATGGTCGCGAACTGGATCAATTCGATACCGACGCGGCGACATACCTGCTGGGCATTGAAGACGATCGCGTAGTGACTTCGGCTCGATTGATCCCAACGAGCGAGCCGCACATGGTCTCGGAGGTTTTTTCTCACATGTGTGAAAAATCGGGCGTCCCAAGACGTCCCGATTGGGCCGAATGGACCCGCACATTCGTCGTTCCCGACAAACGCACTGCCGGACTGAGGGGCACGCTGACGCAGCTGTGCTGCGCGGTGATGGAATACGCTCTCGACGAGGGCCTCAGCGCCGTCGGCGGCATCCAGGAAACCTACTTCATGCCCCACCATGGCGCGCTCAAATGGCGGGCCGAACCGATGGGCATGGCCAGGGAAGAGAACGGCGAGTGGTACATCGTCGCGTACATCGAAGTGAACGAGGCGGCGCTGGCGAGTGTCCGGAAGATACTTAGGATTGGGCATTCGTTGCTGGTGAGGCGCGGAATACAGACGCAATTTGTTGAAAATACGAAATACAAGACGGTCGTATTTGACATGGGTATTCCGGTTTTGGCATAGTAACTCACCAAAGCACGCGTCATTATGTCTTCAGCAGTCACCAAAATTGGAGTGGTGTCGTCGCTTATCTGGCCTCATCACCAGATTATTTTCGAAAGAAATTCTATGTAGGCCGATACGGTGTCTTGGCGAAATCACTTGACTCAGGCAGTTTCATTTAAAGGAAAGTTAAACGGGTGGCGAGTTACATCAACGGAGCTTACTTGACTCGCATCAAAAGGCGATACGCTTGAAAAGCGGTTGCATGTAGAAGACGTGTCTCACGAAGGATGAAGTTAATGCCCACAGATGTGCCTCAGAGTGTATTAACAAAATACGCAGTGGTTCGTGCACCGAAGGCCATGCCTGTGGAAGCAGAACGGTGGAATTTCGTCACTCGGCCAAGTGCGCGGACTGAGCTTTGGGATAGACTTTATTCTCTGATATCCAAAGACTCGCCCTCGTCCGATTTTGAAGAAGTATGTGCAAAATACGTGAACGAAAATCCCGTCGCGGGATCGGATGCGGAATTCCCCAAGGCATTCGACTCTGTCATTCAGGCAACTCAAGGGCTTCCAGGATCGGAACTCACGAATTCATACATATCTATACTCAGGGAGAGCCCTAGCATATTCGATAGCGAAGATAAGTTGAAGCTATTTATACTATGGCTTTGGGATCAGCTGACGGCAAGAATTGTTTCAAGACGTAAATACGGCTCAGCGGGGAAATTCATCCAAGCAATCGCCTATCTGCAAGCCAAGGCTTACGCCGATTCACTTGCCGAAGATGCGGTGCCGTGCGCCCTGTCAGTTCGACCTGAGGTTTTGATGCCGCAGGCACTTACAGAGTTTATAAGAGCGGCAAGACACGACCTACGACGCGAACAAGAGGAGTCAGCCTCGAAAATCTCAGATGCCGCAAACGACAAGGCGAGAAGTGAAGCAGCCAGCATACTATGCACGGCTGCTCTGCATAAGTTCTTTGAGGATGCGTTGGATGCGATGGATTTCGCGGAGATTAGGTCCGAAATTCGTACTGACCGGACGGCTGCCAAAGCTGATGCCGCCGAGAATGCCTCGGGTGGAGTAAGCAGGCAGCCGCTGAGACTCTCAGATTCCAGACTGAAGCAGCTCGCTCCTGAACTCGTTGATTTTGCGCGTGCTAAACTTGGAATAGAGATCGTCGATGTCGATCCTATCCATCTCAATCACTTATTGAGCCGCCGCTTGGCTGACACTGAGGCCAAACTCGTACAGGGCGCCACCTTGTCCGTCGCATGGCGTGCGTCAGAGTTCGTTCGCACTGCCGCAGCAGAGATCGCCACCGATGTGAGGAACCTACCGTCAGCGGTTGAACGACTTATTTTAACAATCGGCACCGACGCTACCTACACTTTACCAGACTTCAAGAATCCTAACCAGGTGAGGGTTGCCGGGTTATGTGATCTTAAAGTGGTAAGACAGCAGCTTCAAAAATACATTCTGGGTGAAGTAGCCTACATAGAGAACGTGCTTAAGGGTGAAGAGCGATCCCGCACACATCACCGACTAGATAGAACTGAGCAGCAGATTATAATTGAGATTGAAGAATCGTCATCGATTGAGCGCGATCTTCAAACAACAGATCGTTTCGAATTGACACAAGAATTAGACAATGTCCAGAAGGAGAATAGATCATCAGATATGGGAGTGAACGTGACTGCATCTTATGGTGCCGTTACTGTAGCTGCTCACGCCAACGCCACTAGTACACAATCGGCGGAGAACGCTGAGAAAGTCGCCAGATCCACGGTAAAGGAAAATATCGCGCGAGCGGTGGAGAAGGTGCAAAAGAGCACAAAACGGCAGCAAACTATAACCGTGACGACGGAAGTGACCGAGGACAATATTCACAGGTTCACGGCGACTAGCGACTCCGTTATTGGCGTGTATCGATATGTGGAAAAGCAATATTGGGCTCAGGTGTTTAACTATGGCGCACGTCTCATGCTTGAGTTTCTGGTGCCGGAGCCCGCCGCCAGCTATCTTTTCTATCAGGGGAAGAGCCCGCGGAGCGGTGACGCGCATCTAATTGCACCAGAGCAACCGAATTTCACCGCAGATCAGATCACCGAGTCGAACTATCTTAGCCTTTCCGCACGGTATAACGCCCAAGTAACTGCCCCTCCACCAGCGTTTATGACGGGGTATGCGATGGTCGATCACATGAAAAAAGACGACGCTGATCCGAGTATTGACATAGATACTAGTTACGAAGCGATATACGCTTCACCAGCAATGTACATGATATGGACTGATCCGCAGGCGCAGCTAGCAGTTATACTTGGCGGAAATTATTGGTATATGACTACGATAGCAAAAGATCCGATACACGGCTCAACGTACATGGTCCATCCTTTACGTGGAAAGGTGATGTTTCATGTGCAGCCGTTTAGAGCTATAAGCGCATGGATGGTTGGCATTACGTTGGTCACGAGGAGGACTCAGGAAGCATTCGGAAAGTGGAGACTTGATACCTATCGCGCAATATTGGAAGCTTACAATCTCGCCAAGGATGATTATGATAAGAAGCTGGCGGCATCGCGGTCTAACTCAAGAAACATAACCCTAAGATCCGATATCGAGTACCGCAACACTGAACAGCAGGAGTTAAAGAGGGGGGTTTTAGAGATACTGACGAATCAGCACTTCAACTCTATGGGCGCAGAAAATGTCAGTAAAGACGGTGAGCCGGTTCTCGACCCTGCGAAGGCACTCGCCGAAGGCCCGACTGTACAGTTCTTTGAGCAGGGCTTCGAGTGGCCGAACATGGTTTATACATTCTACCCATACTTTTGGGGGCGGCACGACACCTGGGAGGACCGGCTCTCGGTGTCAGATGCGGATCCGATTTTTTCAAGGTTTCTTTCTGCGGGTTACGCGCGCGTTGTCGTTCCTGTTCGACGTTATTTTGAGAACAATATCAAATATTATCTTGAGCACGGTGATATCTGGGAGGGCGATGACTGTCCAGTGCCGGGAGACGCGGACTATGTAGCCATAGTTGACGAGATCAAAAGCATTGAGGCAACCAGCAGCCCTGATCTACAGGACGGCGTCCCAGACGGCGATCCGTGGCGAATCGCGCTCCCGACTCCGCTGGTTTGCCTCGACGATCCGAAGGTCAAGCTGCCCAGCTGGGAGATAGTAGTTCCATCCACCACACCGTATGTTCCATCAGTCGAGACTTGCAACGGCATTCCCTACAATGCTGCTCAATGGCCAGATCATGTCTCCATAATGGCCGAGCTAAAAGCGCTTGGCTATGGAGTTCCGGCTGACGCAGATCCCGCCAAATACTTAGAAAGCGGCCCCGGCACACGTGTCGTGAAAGCGTTCCAGCGGAGGATGAATCAGCTTGGCATTGCAGATGCGCTGGGAGCTCCTCTGAAGCTAGATGGCATAGCGGGACCCTGCACGTGCCGCGCTTTGACCCTGGCAAACGAATGGCGGCGACTTAAGCAATGGCCGGGCCCTGTGTAAGTGGCTAAGCTCAAGAAGCCCACCGATGTAAACTTCCTCAGCTTTCAAGGGGGCGGGGGGCTGGGATTTGCATATTTGGGTGCCATTCAGGCCTTGGAAGACCTTGCCGTCTTGCCGTTCGGCCGCACGGGCAGTCAGCTGAAAGGTATTAGTGGCACATCAGCGGGTGCGATAACTGCGATGTTCTTGGCTCTCGGTTGCGGTTCGAAGGACCTTAAGGCTGTTTTTGACAACAATATCGACTTTGATTCCTTCTATGATCCTCCAGTGCTAGGCAAGGGGCGTGGTCTCCTACCTAATAACTACAGCGCAGAAGTGGAAATGCCCGGCAGCAAGGGTCAACTACGCGATGTAGCGAAGCTCATCCTTGAAAACAAACGACGGATAGAAAGTGGTAGCGACGACTTCCGGAAGATGCTGAGTTATTCTTGGCTTAGATCGCTTGACGTTCGAGTTTCTGGCGCCGCGCTGATCCTTGCGATGAATACCATCGGACAACTCGACGTTGTGAAGGAAATGCAGTCTATTCCATTTCTGAAGAAATTCTCTGCGCGATTTCCGGAGTATATGTATTCATTGATATATGACCGTGGTATTTTCGCTGGACTAGCCGTTCGGCATTATCTACGAAGGCAGTTTCGTAGTTTTGTGGCACGAATACCTGCATGGCAGCGGAATCCCAGGCTTAAAGATGCCTCAACAATGACTTTTTCTATGCTAAAGGATCTCACCGGCGTAAGTCTTGCCGTTTGCGCCACTAACATATCTCAAAAGAAGAGCATGGTTTTCTCCGCTTCGGGGACACCGGATTTTCCGGTGGTAGAGGCTGTGGGTATGTCCGCATGTTTTCCTGTAGTGTTTAAGCCTATATTTATAGACGCTCCGTGGAGCGACCCAGTGCTCGGTCCTCTGCGTGGTCTTTGGCTCGATGGAGGCCTGTTAAATAACATCCCGGTACACGCATTTGACAAGGAAGCAAGGCGTTCCGGACAGAGTGGGACTGCGACGCTACCTCCTGGAATGTTGGCACTACGATTGGTTGAGGGAGCGCCAAGATCCTTTGAAGCCTACGACGACCCGTCGCAAGACACTTTGCCGCTAATCGGGTTGCTCCGAGACATGTTCTCAACCTTGATGGTTCCTGGTAGGGAAGGCCAATTCCTTACCGTCGAAGAGCGCCAACAAAGCATTGATCTCTTCACGTTCGACCTCTCGCTCTTTGAGTTCGCGCCGACGCAATATAAGGCAAAGAATCCCGTCGATGTTGCACGACGCACTGTGCTGGACTATTTCCGGCGATAGTCACTAGCTCCGAGTCGGCGTAAACACCTATGCTCGCATGAACCTGTCAGCGATCGACAACAGCACGCGATCCGATTGCTGGAGAGGGATGAGTTCGCGCAGTAGACATGGATTAGGAGGGGCACCTTTCGTCGCTCGCATCGCTGACGATGAACCGCCACGACGGTCAAAAAAGTGCTCATCACACGACTTTGAGCTAAGACGCTTTGAAGGTCCATTATTGCGCTGAAGCAGCCGATGTTGATTATCGAAAAGTGGGCACACTCGTGTTTTTGCTTTGAGCGGAAAGCGCGAGCAATGAAACGAAATGTGGGGTGATGCACACTTTATTCTCTAACACCGACATCTTTATCTGGCCTCAGGTGGAACCATGCGAGAAACACAGGAACCGGCTAAAGGGAGGGCGTAGAGGTGCCTTTTGGAAACAGCCGACGAATCCACCAAAAAAGGGGAGGATCAAAGCATGAGTGAACCCAAGCCGATCGGGTCTGGAGTCTTTGCTGCTGTGTGCGGAATACTGTTCTTCCTTGCGTTTGTTGGCTCGTTTTGGGTCAATGTCGAGCAGCTAACTCCGGATCGCCTAATTAGGGCATGGTTTCTTTTTGTCGCGGCAGTCCTCGTCTGGTGGGGCACTAATCGTATGTGGGGTGGCAGGCGGGACCTAACTGTTGGCCAAGAGACCATCAACCTCGTTGTTGGAATCGTTGCTGCGACCATCGCTCTCCTCAGTCTATTAAAGGATTAGCGGAAGGAACAATATTCCTAATTTTCGCTAACAGAGGATGTCATGGCGCTAAGCAGGGTCGTTCCGAAAGAAGCTTCCCTACGCCAAGACCAGCGCTGACGCTTTGCACCCAAGACGCGACATTTTGGCGTCGCTCTTGCTACGGACTTCGCTCGATTTCGGATTTTGTGTTGAGGTCCAAAATAGACCAATCAATTGGCTGGGGAACCTGGATTCGAACCAGGACTAACGGAGTCAGAGTCCGTGGGTCTACCGTTAACCCATTCCCTAGCAGGCGCGATTACGGTGACAGTGCACTATTTTCTTTTCGCCGCCTGCCCTCGTTTTCCGGGTTTCACGGCTTTGCCGATTTGCCCCGCGATGCGGCAGACCGGGAACGCCGGCAAGGTGCATCATGCGACGGGGGGACATGGTAAAAAGTGCACTCACCGTAATTCTGATCTATACTCCGGACACCAGCCCGAACGCCTAGGCGAAGGGCGGATGAAGTGTTTGATAGAGTTCTCTTTTTAGTCATGTGGCGATGTTAAGATGTTGGCCTCCGACCTGACGAAATTTATCGAGCAGGATCATCTGGCTCTGGATGCCTTCGTAAAGGGCGATCCTGAGCCCTTGAAAAACCTCTACTCGCGACAGGACGACGTCATTATTGCCAATCCCTTTGGCCCGCCGGCGAAGGGATGGAGAAAGGCCGCTGAGACCATGGAACGGGCCGCCACCAATTACCGGCACGGCAAGGCCATCGGCTTTGAGCGCATATCGGAGTATGCGACAGCCGATTTGGGATACATCGTCGAGGTCGAGCGGTTCCAATCCAAGGTCGGTGGTGGCAACAAACTGGTGCCGATTGCGCTTCGAGTCACCACCATATTCCGGCGCGAGGAAGGCGCGTGGAGGATCGTCCTTCGTCATGCCGATCCGATAACCTCGGCACGCCCGTCGACGTCCATTGTCGGGGAGTAGAAGGGTTGCCGGAGAGGTTTTAGGAATTACGGTGACAGTGCACTAATTTCCTTTCGCCTGTCTCGTTTTCCGCGTTTCTCGGTTTTGCCGATTTGCCCGGCGATGCTCTCGGCCCACAGCTGCATCGAAACCCGCGACATCGGCGACGCGGTAATGCTCGATCAGCAGTTCTTATGGAACACATAGTCTTCGGACGTGAAAACACTTTGGCTCGCCGGTACGGTGCCGGGGAGACGCGGCAGACCGGGAACGCGGGCAAGGTGCACAATGCGGCGGAGGCGACATGGTAAAAGTGCACTGTCACCGTAATTCATCCTTAGCGGCCAATTTCCGGCGTCGCATCAACAATCTAGGTCATTTTCGGTTTCGCTTTAGGCAGCGCGGCCAGCAAGAGCTGGTGCTGTTTCTTCTTTCTCTTCGACGTGAGGGCTCACCCATTCGTCGGTTATCACGCGGCTGGCCAAGGTGCCCGGCACCGCTTTTCTCAAGGCACGCAGCAAAAAGTATCTAACCCGCTCGGACAGTCAAGAGGTGTGGCAGGCAGGCCATGCGCAGCCAGCCGCAGCGAGCCGCCAAGACGCGCGAAGCACCTTCGGCGGTGTAGGACAGCGGCACGCCAGAACGCGCGCAGGCCAGGCGTTGGCTTGCCCAATTGTGTTTTGACTATTTGGCTGAACGGGAGCGTAAAATATCAGGTTCGCCCGGTCGGGCGAACTAACTCAGGGAGGATGTTATGAAGATGAATCGACGTAATGCTCTCGCCCTTGGTGCCACCTCGTTGGCGGCCCCGCTATTGGTCGCAAAGCCCATTCCGGTAGCGGCCAAGACCTACGGTCCGACTGATGGCAAAGAGATTTTTCCCGGCGTTCGGCTCGTCGAACTGGGAACACGAGACTCCCATATCAAGGGGTACAAGAAAATTGCCATGGAAGACGTCGTCTACCAGCCAAAGGCAACTAGCCCGCTCGGGGATGTCATGGCCGACGATATGGTCTGCACGGTCACTGAAGGCGAGCTGCAGGTCACGGCCGGAGACATGCAGTTCACGGCCAAGGAGGGTGACGTATGGAGCTGCGGCAAGGGTAGCACGAAGGAGGCTGCTACGAACAACGGAACAGCGGTCGCAGTGATGCGGGTGATTAACCTGAAGGCTGCATAAAGTTACCCACACTCTGGCGACTGCAGACGCTCCAGCCGGCTTCGGCCGGCGGGCTTTTCCGGTGCGCCACGGCCTCGATGACCGGACATTTCTGCCGGCGCGCTGTGGCCAGCGCGGCGGCAGACTGAGGCCTTAGCGCACGGGCGAGCCGCCCTTCAGTGGTGGTGGGCGGAAACGCTCTTGACGTATTCGGACACCAGTTCCCTCGGTGCCGACTGACTGACGTCGCCGACACTAAGGATGCCGACCATCCGCATATTCTTGTTGATCACCGGCAACCTGCGGATTTTCAGTTCTTCCATGTGCCGTACGGCCTTGGCCAGATCGTCGTCTTCGCGGCAGCAGTGAATGCCGGCCGTCATAACATCGCGCGCCGTTGCGATGCGGCCGTCGAAACCATCTTCTGCCAGTCCGTTGCAGACAATATCGCGGTCGGTCACCATTCCGATCAGTCGGTCGTTCTCTCCAATGGGAATCGACCCGATATCCTGGGCTCGCATCATTTTCGCCAGTTCGGTGACAGCGGTTTCGGGGCTGACCCAGTCGACACCCTTATGCATTGCGTCTTTGACCTTCATGGCGGACCTCCCTTGCTGGGTTGGTGAATGTCCCCCTGTCCCATTCTAACGCGGACGGGGTTTGGCTGCCAGAGGTCATCATCCAGACCCGCATTTTGCGGTGGTTGTCATGCGGAATTACGGTGACAGTGCACTTTTTACCATGTCGCTCCCGCCGCATGGTGCACCTTGCCCGCGTTCCCGGTCTGCCGCATCCCCCAGCATCGATAACCGCAACATCGGCGACGCGGCAATATTCGATGAGCGGTCCTTGTGGAACGCATAGTCTTCGGACGTGAAAACACTTTGGCTCGCCTGTACGGTGCTGCGGCAGACCGGGAACGCGGGCAAGGTTACACGATGCGGCGGGGCGAACATGGTAAAAAGTGCACCGTCACCGTAATTCCGGTGCACTATTTTCTTTTCGCCGCCTGGCTCGTTTCCGGGTTTCTCGGCTTTGCCGATTTGCCCGGCGATACTCTCGGCCCCCGGGTGCATCGAAAAACCGCGACATCGGCGACGCGGCAATACTCGATGAGCAGTTCTTGCGGAACACATAGTCTTCGGACGTGAAAACACTTTGGCTCGCCCGTACGGTCCGGGGATGCGGCAGGGCGGGAACGCGGGCAAGGTGCACCATGCGGTCAATCTAGACACGGGGCGACATGGTAAAAAGTGCACTGTCACCGTAATTCCTAGATGTAGTGTGCTCAGCCGTCCAGCAAGTATAAGGATCAACGTCGTGCGCGGACGCAGGCACTTGACAGCTTCGATCGCGAGTGGCTCACGCGCCGCCGCTCTGTTGCAGGCTGTGCCATTGTTCAATGCTATCGCATAGGAACTTCACAAATCCACTGCACAGCAACGGCTCAGCTGCACCGTCTGGCGTGAATTCATATATCGCGTCCGACTCATCGATTCCCCAAGTTCCGAGATATTCGCCTTCCTGAGTGACGACAGCGCCGTCCTCAAGCAGGTTTATTGACCATCGAAGATTCATGCCACCTCCCGGTCCGAATGATGCGGATAGAATACCATGCGGATCATCCGCATGGTTGTAACACATGCCATTTTCGGGAATGATCTAAGTAATTGTTTCTATTGAAAAAAAGAAGCTGGCTGGGGAACCTGGATTCGAACCAGGACTAACGGAGTCAGAGTCCGTGGGTCTACCGTTAACCTATTCCCCAGCAGGCGCGGCTGTTGAAAACCACACGGGCAGGGCGGCGACGTCGCCGCGCGTGCCTTGTAGCCGCCGCCGGAAAATAGTCAACCCTGTGTCTGGGTTCAATCGTCGGCTTCCCGCGCTTCAACTCTCGCTGCGGCTGTATTGCGAGTGCTCGAAGAACAGCACCACGCCGAGTGCGATCAGCAGCGGGATGATCAGGTAGAACAGCCGGAACACCAGCAGCGCCGCCAGCACGCCGACCTGGTCCATATGTGACAAGCCCGCGAGGAACACCACCTCGAAGACGCCCAGCCCGCCCGGCGCATGTGAAATCTGCGCGATCGAGAACGACACCAGGAAGACGCCGAGCACGACGAAATAGCCGGGATTGCCGGCGGCGGGCAGGGCAAAGAAGATGATCGCCGCTGCCGCCAGGAGCTCGATCGGGCCGACCAGCAATTGCCGCGCCACGATCGGCAGCGCCGGGTAGTGCAGCTGAAAGCTGCCGATCCTCAGCGGCCTGAGATGCAGCCAGCTGCCGAAGACATAGGCCGCCACCACGAGCAGCATGGCGAGCCCTCCCGCCTGCGCCAGCCGGTGATGCGGCGTGCCGGAAAACCGGTCGATCACCTCGGGCTCGAGCAGCAGGACGATGCTTGAGACGAACAGCGTCGACAGCACGAAGGTGATCCAGCAGATCGCCACCAGAATGCCGACGTCCTGCCCGGTCAGGCCCTTGGTGCCGTAGGCGCGGTAGCGGATCACCGCACCGGAAAACACCGAGCCGCCGATATTGTGCGACAGCGCGTAGGTGGTGAACGAGCAGAAGGTGACGAACAGCCACGAGACTTTCTTGCCGATGTGCAGCAGCGCGATGTGGTCGTAACCGGCGAGCGAGGCATAGGCGATGACCGAACTCAGCGCCGCCAGCACCCAGCCGCGCGCCGGGATGGCGATTATGCCGGCCCAGACATCGTCGAGCGAGATGCCGCGCAATTCGTGCAGCAGCAGCCACAGCGAGAACACCACAGCGGCGATGCCGATCACGGGCCAGAAATAACGCCTCCAGTTCATGGCCTGACGATCATGCGTTGCAGCCCGTACCCGATTTCCGGTTCGCAGCAGGAAAACCGCCCGCGCTCCCGAATGGTTTACCCCTCCATTTCAGAAATGCCTCATTGAAGCCGGCTATTCAACCGGGAAGGCGCGTTGTGGCGCTCGCGCCTTCCCTTCTCCCCTTGTGGGAGAAGGTGGATCGGCGCGCAGCGCCGAGCCGGATGAGGGGTGCCGGAAGGAACTCAGCTCGAAAAAATAAAATGATTTGAAGGGGTTACATCTTCAATGCCGCGATCCGTCCAGCACCCCTCATCCGACCGAGCTTCGCTCGGCCACCTTCTCCCACAAGGGGAGAAGGGGTCACCGACGTCGCCGCCTTCACGCCGCCGGCAAAATTCGCTGCGGGCACTCTTGGTGATCCGGCCCGGCGCTGATAGTCTGGCGGCAACTTGAACATGTAAAAGCGCCTGCTGCGTCCGATCTCGGTTCGCGCGGCGCCGGAAGGAACGACAGTGGAAGACCACGACGCCGGCGCTGGCGCGCCGGAAGTGGGCGTGTCCAGGGGTTCGCCGACGCCGTCCGGCCAGGCAAGCCCATCCACCGGACGCTACGGCCGTCAAGTGCAGCCCCGGTCCGGCAATGGACAGGCTGGCGACACGTCCCACGACCACAAGGGCCAGAACGGCTCGCATCAGAACGGCAAACCCAAGAAACGGCGCAAGCGCCGGCGCGGGCGCAAGGTTTTCGCACGCGACGAGACTCGTCCGCTGGCGGCCGGCGCTTCGGTGCCCGCCGCCAACGAGGCCCCGGCCGCGCGCCCGCCCCAGCCAGCGGCTTACGCGCCTCCGCCCTCAGCTCCGCCAAGGCCGGGGCAAGGTGCCCGCACACCGCCGCCGCTGCAGGAATTGCCGGTGTTTGCCGCGCTCGATCTCGGCACCAACAATTGCCGGCTGCTGGTCGCGGTGCCGACGCGCCATGGCCAGTTCCGCGTCATCGATGCGTTCTCGCGCATCGTCAGGCTGGGCGAGGGCCTTACCGCCAATGGTCGGCTTGGCGACGCCGCAATGGACCGCGCGGTCGAGGCGCTGAAGATCTGCGGTGACAAATTGCGCAACCGCAAGGTCAGGAAGGCCAGGCTGATCGCCACCGAGGCCTGCCGCACCGCCGCCAACGGCGTCGAGTTCCTCGAGCGCGTCGAGCGCGAGGCCGGCCTGAAGCTCGAGATCATCGACCGCCAGACCGAGGCGCGGCTGGCGGTGTCGGGCTGCGGCTCGCTGGTCGAGCGCGACACGCAAGGCGTCGTGCTGTTCGACATCGGCGGCGGCTCGTCCGAAATTGCGCTGATCGACCTCACCGGTCAGCGCTCGCCAAGGCTTGCCAACCACATCGTCTCGTGGACGTCGCTGCCGGTCGGCGTCGTCTCGCTGGCCGAGCGTTTTGGCGGCCGCACGGTGACGCGCGCGATCTTTGGCGCCATGGTCGAGGATGTCGCAATGCGGCTGCGCGCCTTCGACGGGCGCGATCGGCTGAGCCACCTCCTGTCCAGCCCGAAATTCCATTTGCTCGGCACATCGGGCACTGTGACGACGCTGGCCGGCGTTCATCTCGACCTCGAACGCTATGACCGCCGCCGCGTCGACGGGCTGTGGATGGATCGCGACAGCGTCGACCGCATGGTCGAAAAACTGGTCGGCTGGGATTTCCAGCAGCGCGTCGCCAACCCTTGCATCGGCGCCGACCGCGCCGACCTGGTTCTGGCCGGCTGCGCCATACTGGAGGCGATCCGTGCCGTCTGGCCGTCGGAGCGGCTGCGTGTCGCCGACCGCGGCCTGCGCGAGGGCATATTGAGCGAATTGATGGCCGATGACGGCGTCTGGCGCAATAATGGGCGAGGCAGAGCATGATCCCGAAAAGTGGCTGCCGGTTTTCGGACAAGATCATGCTCAAACAAGCAATCAAGCAATGACCAAGAAACCGGAAAGACCGAGCTCCGCCGGCATTCGCGTGCTGAAGACGAAGATCAAGAAGAAAAGCGGCTTGAAGGAATCGTCGCGCCGCTGGCTGCAGCGCCACATCAACGATCCCTATGTCCAGCGCTCGAAGGCCGACGGCTATCGCTCGCGCGCCGCCTACAAGCTGATCGAGATCGACGACAAGCACCATTTGCTCAAGCCTGGCATGAAGGTGATAGACCTTGGTGCGGCACCCGGCGGCTGGTGCCAGGTCGCCGCCGCGCGTACCAAGTCGACCGCGGAACACCCTTACGTCGTCGGCATCGACTATCTCGAGATGGACGCCGTGCCGGGCGCGCCGGTGCTGCTGATGGATTTCCTCGATCCGCAGGCACCCGAAAAGCTGGCCGAGACGCTGGGCGGCCAGCCCGACATCGTGCTCTCCGACATGGCCGCACCCACCACCGGCCACAAGCGGACCGACCACATCCGCACCATGCATCTTTGCGAGGTGGCGGCCGATTTCGCGCTGTCGGTATTGAAGCCTGGCGGACATTTCCTCGCCAAGACCTTTCAGGGCGGCGCCGAAAACGAATTGCTGGCCAGGCTGAAGCGGAATTTCCGCTCGGTCCATCACGTCAAGCCGCCGGCCTCGCGCGACGAGTCGGTGGAGCTTTATTTATTGGCGAAGGATTTTAAGGGGTAGCGCCCTTTCCTTCTCCCCTTGTGGGAGAAGGTGGCCTCGCGAAGCGAGGTCGGATGAGGGGTGTTCCAGCTTGGCAACACGCTTGCAGTTATCATCGCCTCATTTCTTCCAACACCCCTCAACCGTCTCGGCGCTGCGCGCCGATCCACCTTCTCCCACAAGGGGAGAAGGGAAGGGGTCCCCAACTCCCCGGCGGGCTCACCGGCTCCAGCGTCTTCGGCGGCGTCAACCGGCCATGTCCCGACACGGCATTGCCGGCGTCCGGCGCCAGCCGCATGAACGACAGCGAGGCTGCCGCCGACACCGCCGCTACGATGAAGAAGGCGGTGTGGAAGTCGCTCAGCGTCAGCGGGCCGCCATGGATATTGGTCGACACTTCCAGGATGCCGCCGGCCAGCGCCACGCCGAGTGCGATCGCCAACTGCTGGAACACCGCCGTGATCGGCGTGGCCTTGCTGGTGTCGGCGGCCGAAATCTCGGCGTAGGCAAGCGCGTTGATGCCGGTGAAGAACATCGACCGGATGAAGCCCCCGGCGAGCAGCATGGCGAGGATCAGCCCATAGGGCGTGTCGGGTGTGAACAGGCCGTTGATGGCGATGGACGCGGCAGCGATCAGCGAGCCTGAAATCAGCACCCGGCGGAAGCCGGCGACCCTAAAGATCAGGGCAGTGACGAATTTCATGCCTATGGCGCCGATCGCCGAGACGAAGGTGATCATGCCGGACTGGAACGGCGTCAGCCCGAAACCGATCTGGAACATCAGCGGCAACAGGAAAGGTACGGCACCAATGCCGATGCGGAACAGTCCGCCGCCGAGCACCGACGAGCGGAACACCCGATTGCGAAACAGCTCGAGCGCCAGCAGCGGATTCCTGGCGCGGCGCGCGTGCAGCAGGTAAAGCACCGCCGACGCCAGCCCGACGGCTACGGTGAGAAAGCCGTCAGCGGGCGGCAGAGCCGGCAGGCTGACCACCGACAGGCCGAACACAATTCCCGATGCCGCCAGCCCGCTCAGCACGAAACCGATGAAATCGAGCGGCGGCGTCTGCGCGGCGTCGGTCTTCGGCAGGAAACGCGTGGCCAGCCAGATGCCGATCAGCCCGATCGGCACATTGATCAGAAAAATCCAGTGCCAGGAGAAATAGGTCGTGATGAAGCCGCCGACCGGCGGGCCGACCAGGGGGCCGACCAGAGCCGGGACAGTCAGCCACGACATGGCGGCGACTAGCTCGCTTTTCGGCGTCGCGCGTACCAGCACCAGGCGTCCGACCGGCGTCATCATGGCGCCGCCAATGCCTTGCAGGAAACGTGACACCACGAAAGCCGGCAGCGAATTGGAAATGGCGCACGCGACCGAACCGACGATGAACACGGCGATCGCGGCACGGAAGACATTCTTGGCGCCGAAGCGGTCGGCCATCCAGCCGCTGATCGGAATGAAAATCGCCAGCGATACCAGATAGGCGGTCAGCGCCAGCTTGAGCGCGATCGGGCTGGTGTGGATGTCGATGGCGATCGCCGGCAACGATGTCGCAATGACGGTCGAATCCATGTTTTCCATGAATAGAGCGACCGCCAGGATAAGCGGAATGGTGCGGTTCACGATGGATCCGGCCTTGAATGTGCGTCGCGATTGCTTGCCGGCCCTGGGGGCCAAACCGACAGGTAGGGCGGTTATCATGGCTTGGCCCGGATGTCGCATTAATTTGCTGTCACGTTTGTGCGACCGCAAGTCCCACAGCCCCTGGGGCAAAATGCAGCTTCGCCACTACACAACCATCGGCTTTTCAACGGCCACGGGACGTGTTACGAGCCAGCGCCAATCCTGAAAGGGAAGAAGACGAGTCGGCGCTGTCCATCCAGGGCGAGCGCCTTTCCTGCATTCCGAGGGCTGGCCATGGCAAAAATCATCGAGACGTCCACCGGCGCATTGGCGCTGACCTTTGACGACGTGCTGCTGCAGCCGGGTCATTCCGAGGTCATGCCCGGCGAGACCGACATCCGCACCCGCATCGCCGGCGACATCGACCTCAACGTGCCGATCCTGTCGGCCGCCATGGACACGGTTACCGAGGCGCGGCTCGCCATCGCCATGGCCCAGGCCGGCGGCATCGGTGTCATCCACCGCAATTTCTCGCCGGCCGAACAGGCCGAGCAGGTGCGCCAGGTGAAGAAGTTCGAGTCCGGCATGGTGGTCAACCCGGTCACCATCGGTCCCGAGGCGACGCTTGCCGATGCGCTGGGTCTGATGCGCACCTACAGCATTTCGGGCATTCCGGTGGTCGAGAACGGCGGCACCGGCGGCCACACGGTCGGCCGGCTCGTCGGCATCCTGACCAACCGCGACGTCCGCTTCGCGTCCGATCCGGCGCAAAAGGTCTATGAGCTGATGACCCGCGAGAACCTGATCACGGTCAAGGAGAACGTCGATCAGGACGAGGCCAAGCGGCTGCTCCATCAGCACCGCATCGAGAAGCTTGTTGTGGTCGATCGGGACGGCAATTGCGTCGGGCTGATCACGGTCAAGGACATCGAGAAGTCGCAGCTCAACCCGCACGCCACCAAGGATGCGCAGGGGCGCTTGCGCGCCGCCGCCGCCACCAGCGTCGGCGATGACGGTTTCGAACGGGCCGAGCGCCTCATCGACGCCGGCGTCGACCTTCTCGTGATCGACACCGCGCACGGTCATTCGCAGCGCGTTCTGGATGCGGTGACGCGGGCCAAGAAGCTGTCCAACTCGGTTCGCATCCTGGCCGGCAACGTCGCCACCGCGGAAGGCACCTTGGCGCTGATCGATGCCGGCGCCGACGCGGTCAAGGTCGGCATCGGACCAGGCTCCATCTGCACCACCCGCATCGTCGCCGGCGTCGGCGTGCCGCAGCTCTCGGCGATCATGTCGGCGGTCGAGACGGCGCAGAAATCCGGCGTTTCGGTCATTGCCGATGGCGGCATCAAATATTCGGGCGATCTCGCCAAGGCACTGGCCGCCGGCGCCAGCGCGGCGATGATCGGCTCGCTCCTGGCCGGCACGGACGAGAGCCCGGGCGAGGTCTATCTGCACCAGGGCCGCTCCTTCAAAGCCTATCGCGGCATGGGCTCAGTCGGCGCGATGGCGCGCGGCTCCGCCGATCGTTATTTCCAGGCCGAGGTGCGCGACACGCTGAAACTGGTCCCGGAAGGCATTGAAGGGCAGGTGCCGTACAAAGGACCTGTGTCCGGCGTGCTGCACCAGCTTGCGGGCGGCCTGAAAGCCGCTATGGGTTATGTCGGTGGCCGCGACCTTGCCGATTTCCGCGAGCGCGCCACTTTTGTGCGGATATCCAATGCCGGACTTCGTGAAAGCCACGCCCATGACGTCACGATTACCCGCGAAAGCCCGAATTATCCTGGCGGAGCCTGATCGCCATGCGCTTTGGCGCAATCTGGCGGCAATGATCCTGCGGCTGTCGCGCCACGCGGCCGCACTCTGTGTCGCCACCGTGGCGGTTTTCATCATCATGACGGCGATGGAGTTCCTCTATTTTCGCCGATTGAGCGGCGGTCTGCCGTCGCTCGACATGCGCTATACCGGTTTCACCCCGGATGAGGGCATGGCCTGGCTAACAGCCCTCGGCCGGCGCGGCAGCGAAATTATTCTCGTCTGGCATTACTTGACCTTCGACCTGCTTTTTCCGGCGCTGCTATCGCTGACGATGGTCAGCCTGATCCTGGCCACGGGCCGGCGGCTGAAGAATTTCCGTGCACTGCCTGCGCAAACCCAGTCGATATTCGCGGTTGTGCTGGTGCTGCCCTATCTGCTTACCGACTATGCCCAGAATATCGCCGTGGCTCGTCTTTTGTCCGATTTTCTGTCGGCCAATCCGGATTCACTATCCTTCGCCTCGGCGCTGATCGTCACCAAATTCGCCCTACTGGCGATACCAGTGACTGTCATTGCGGCTTTCACTTTGATGGCTCAGAAACGGCCTTGAAGGCTGGGTGACAACGACAGGGGGCGTCTTGAACCAGACCGCGATCTTCTGGCCGATGCTGGCGCAGGTGCTGCTGGTCTATATCATCTATATCGTAATGGGCCGGCGCCGCTATGGTGCGGTCAGGTCGGGCGAAGCCAAGACCGGCCAGTTCAAGACGCGCTCGACGGAGCCTGGGTCCAGTATCACCGTCGCCGACAATCTGAGCAACCAGTTCGAACTGCAGGTGCTTTTCTACGTCTTATGCTTGACGCTGCACGTGACCAATGGCGTCAATTATCTGACCTTGGCTCTGATGTGGATCTTTGTCGTCTCCCGCTATCTTCACGCGTCGGTCCACTTGACCAGCAATCGGCTAATCCTGCGCAGCAGGGCATTCTACCTGGGCGCGGTAGTTCTTGCACTTGGCTGGATATGGCTAGCGCTGCATCTGCTCGGCTTGGTCTGAGCAAGCTCAAGGCTACAAATCGAACACAGCGATCTTGCGCTTGTCGAACCTGATGGCGAGTTCGCCGCGCACCAGCTTGAGCGCGGCCTCGCCGAAGACGGCGCGCCGCCAGCCTTGCAATGCCGGCACGTCGGCTTCCTCGCCCTCGGCAGCGATGCGGTCGATGTCGTCACTGGAGGCGAGTACCTTGGATGCGACGCCCTCCTTTTCGGCAACGATCCGCAGCAGCACCTTCAGCAACTCCGCCGCGGCGCTTGACCCCTCCGGCGGCTGGAAGCTCTTCGGCAGCTTCGGCATCTCTTCCCTGGGCAGGGCAAGGGCAGCGTTTACCGCGCCAAGCAGTGCCGTCGCCGTCGACGAGCGCTCCCAGCCCTTCGGCGTGGTACGCAGCTTGCTCAGCGCCGCAGCGTCGCGCGGCGCCTGCTGCGCCACTTCGTAGATCGCATCGTCCTTGAGCACCCGGCCGCGCGGCACGTCGCGCTCGCGCGCTTCGCGTTCGCGCCAGGCGGCCACGGCCTGCACGATCGCCAGTTCCTGCGGCTTGCGCAGCCGCATCTTGAGCCGCTTCCAGGCATCCTCGGGATGCGGATCGTAGGTCTCGCGCGAGGTCAGCACGTCCATCTCCTCGTTCAGCCAGTGGGCGCGGTTTTCCCGCACCAACTCGGCGCTGAGATGCTTGTACACCTCGATCAGGTGGGTGACGTCGGCGAGCGCGTAGTCGAGCTGCTTTTCGGACAGCGGACGGTGGCGCCAGTCGGTGAAGCGCGAGGACTTGTCGAGCCGCGCTCCGGTGATGCGCTGCACCAGCTGGTCGTAGGAGACGCTGTCGCCGAAGCCGCAGACCATTGCCGCGACCTGGGTGTCGAACACCGGATGCGGCACCAGATCGCCGAGATGCACGATGATTTCGATGTCCTGGCGCGCCGCATGGAAGACTTTGACGATCGCCTCGTTGGCCATCAGCCTGAAGAACGGTTTCAGGTCGATGTCGGGCGACAGCGGATCGATCAGCGCGGTCACCCCGGGCGCTGCCATCTGGATCAGGCACAGGATCGGCCAGAAGGTCGTTTCGCGAATGAATTCGGTATCGACGGTGACGAATTCCGCCTTTTCGAAAGCGGCAATAGCGGTCTCGAGTTCTTTCTGGGTGGTGATGACGTGCATCAAATCGCTTTTGGCAAGGGATAGGGTCTCTTTCAATTTCAGCCGCGCGCGCTTTCGTCAAGCGCAAGCACCTCTATCCAGGCTTTGCGGGTTCATCGGGATCGGCATTCCGCTTCGCCAACCGGGCAAAAACCGTCGAAGTGCGCAACAGCGCCGTAAAACGGCTGCGATGGGTGGCCGGCACGGCGGAGCGCGCCCGCATCCGGTAAAGGATGACGGCCACGAAGATCGCATAGACGGTGGCGCTGAACACGAACAGCGCGCTCGGCCCGAAAAATTGCATCACCGTCGAGGCTGCGAACGGCCCGCCGATGGCGCCGAAGGAATAAAACAGCATCAAGGCAGCGTTGATCAGCACGAACTCGCCCTTGTCGGCGCGGTCGTTGGAATGCGCCGCTGACAACGAATAGAGCGGCATGGCGAAGCAGCCGAAGATGAAGACGAGCAGGAAGTTGAGAAACGGGCTGCCGCCTGCCACGAATGCCAGCGCCAGTGCCGCCACCATCGCACAGCACGTCGTCATCAGCAGCACCGAGCGCCGGTCCCAGCGGTCGGAGAGATAGCCAAGCGGGTATTGGATGATGGCGCCGCCGAAAATGCCGACGCTGACGAAGGTGACGACGTCGGCGACCGACATGCCGATCTGCTCGGCATAGACCGGCGACAGGGTGCGGAAGGCGCTGTTTGTGACGCCGACGGCGATACAGCCGAAGCAGCCGAGCGGCGAGATCCGCCAGACGCGCGCCAAATCGAGCTTGACGTCTTCCGGCGGCGTCGGATTGGAGCGGTCGCCGAGCGAAACCGGCACCAGCGAAACGGTGATCATCATCGACATGATGGCGAAGATGGCAAAGCCGCCGGCGCCAAAGATCGGGATCAGGAACTGGGCGCCCGTCACCGAGCCGATGTCGACCATCCGGTAGATGGCAAGCACCCGCGCCCGGTCGGTGTTGGTGACGCCGGAATTCAGCCAGGCTTCCATGATGGTGAACAGGCCGGCAAAGCGGAACCCGCCGGCAAAGCGCACGGCGCACCACATCACCGGATCGATGACCAGCACCAGAAGCAGCGTTCCCGCCGAGGCGATCGCCGCGAGTGCCGAAAAGGCGCGCACATGGCCGACGGACTTCATGATGCGGGTCACGGCAAGGCAGCCGAGCAGGAAGCCGGCGAAATAGAACGTGCCCATCAGGCCGATCGAGGAAGCGGGAAAACCTTCCTGCGCACCACGCAGCGCAATCAACGTGCTCTGCAGGCCGTTGCCGCCGAGCAGGATGCCGGCGGCGATCAGGAGGGGGATCAGCGGGCGGATGGAGGACATGAAGGAAAGCCTGTCGTTGATCCTTCTTGAACCATCACCTTCGCCAATGCCAGCGGCAATTCCCGGCGGCGTTGAGGCCAGCCGGGGGCTACCGCGTGGCGCCGGACCCTCCGTGTTGGGAACCAAGGCGTATCTTTGTAGTTCAGTGCTGGTGGGCGAATACGCGTCTTGTGAGCTGCCGGTGTGCGGAGACGGTGTCAGGCATCGAGGTCGTTTCTGCTGCCCGGCCTGAAGCTCCAAAGGGAGGTCCGCCATCATGAAATTTCATTCCGCATTTGCGGCATTTGCCGTGGCCGCAGTTCTGGCGGCCGGGCCGGCGCGGGCTGTCGACCTCGCCGTGGTGTCCGGAGATACCGGCAACGGCCAGAGAATCCTTCGCGAGATCCTCGATCAATACGAGAAGAAGACCGGCAACAAGGTTAGCGTCGTTCCGCTGCCTCCCTCGGCGACGGACCAGTTTGGCCAATACCGGCTCTGGCTTGCCGCCGGAAGCAGCGACGTCGACGTCTATCAAACGGACATCATCTGGGCCCCCCAGCTTGCAAGGCAGTTCATCGACCTGACCGAAGCGACCAAGGATGTCGTTGGCGCCCATTTCCCATCGATCATCAAATCGCAGACCGTGGACGGCAAGCTCGTCGCCTTGCCGATATTCACCGACGCTCCGGCGCTCTACTACCGCAAGGATCTCCTCGACAAATACGGCGCCAGGGTCCCGGCCAGCTGGGCTGAACTTGCCGATACCGCCAAGCTTGTCATGGACAAGGAGCGCGCGGCCGGCAACAAGGACATGTGGGGTTTCGTTTTCCAGGGCAACGCCTATGAGGGGCTGACCTGCGATGCACTCGAATGGGTGAAGTCGAACGGCGGCGGCCAGATCATCGAGCCGGACGGCACGATCTCCATCAACAATCCGCAAGCAGCTGCGGCGCTGGAAATGGCGAGGAGCTGGGTGGGAACCATCTCGCCGCCCGGCGTTCTGGCCTACCAGGAAGAAGAGTCGCGCGGAGTCTGGCAGACCGGCAACGCCGTCTTCATGCGCAACTGGCCCTACGCCTACGCGCTTGGCAACAGCGAAAGCTCCCCCATCAAAGGCAAGTTCAAGGTGACCACGCTGCCGCCGGGGTCGGGTGAGGGCGCGCGCCCGGCAGCAACGCTTGGCGGCTGGAATCTCGCGGTTTCCAAATATTCGAAGAACCCGGATGCAGCGATCGAGCTGGTCAAATGGATCGCCTCGCCTCAGATGCAGAAGTACCGCGCCTTGAAGGGGGCATATCTGCCGACCATCCAGGCACTCTATGACGATGCCGACATCGCCAGCGCCCAGCCGGTGATTCCGCGCTGGAAGGAAGTCGTCCTCAACGCGGTGCCGCGTCCCTCGGCCCAGGCCAAGACCAGGTACAATGAGGCATCGAGCGAGTTCTGGACCGCCGTCCACAACACCATGTCCGGCGAGGGCACGGCCGCCGACAACCTTGCCGATCTGGAGTTCTCCTTGACCAGGCTCAAGGGCACCGCCTGGTGACCTCGCCGCGCTCAGGCTCGCTGCTGGCGCGTCAGCGTGTGCGCTCGGCATGGCTGCTGCTTGCCCCGATGCTCATCGTGCTCGTCGCCGTCGCCGGCTGGCCGTTGATGCGCACGATCTATTTCGGCTTCACCGATGCCTCGCTCGCCGACCTCGAAGCCCGCCGCTGGGTTGGCTTCGCCAACTATTTCTCCGTCCTGCAAATGCCGAGCGGCCGCGTCATTTATGACGGGCTGCTCGCCGATCCGGTCTGGTGGCGCGCCGTCTGGAACACGGTGCGCTTCGCGGTGATTTCGGTGACCTGCGAGACGATGCTCGGCATGATCGTCGCGCTGGTGCTCAACGCCAAGTTTCGCGGCCGCGGCATCGTACGCGCCGCGATTCTCATCCCTTGGGCCATCCCGACGATCGTCTCGGCTAAAATGTGGCAGTGGATGCTCAACGACCAGTTCGGCATCATCAACGACGTCCTGCTCAAGCTCGGCCTGATCAGCACCAAGATCGCCTGGACGGCCAGCGCCGACACGGCGATGGTCGCCGTCCTTGTTGTCGACATCTGGAAGGCGACCCCCTTCATGGCGCTTCTCATTCTCGCCGGCCTCCAGATGCTTCCGCAAGAAATCTACGAGGTCGCCAAGCTCGACGGCGTCGGCGCGTGGAGAATTTTCTGGAAGATCACCTTGCCGCTCATCCGACCGGCGTTGATGGTGGCCATGATCTTTCGCGGTCTCGATGCCCTGCGCATCTTCGATCTGATCTACGTGCTTACGCCAAACAACATACACACCAAGTCGATGTCGGTGTTTGCCCGCGAGAGCCTGTTTGAGTTCGACAAGTTCGCTTCCGGTTCCGCCGCCTCGACGCTTCTCTTCCTTATCCTCGCTCTGCTGACCATGCTCGTTCTTTGGCTCGGCCGGATAAGACTGGACAAGGACTATTGATCATGGGGGACTACTGACCATGTGGATCGTCAAGCGCACGGCTTTCTACCTCCTCGTCGCCGTTATCGTCGTCGTCGCGGTGTTCCCGTTCTACTATGCCACCATCACCAGCCTGAAATCGGGGACGGCGCTCTTCCAGGTCGACTATTGGCCGACGACGATTACCTTCAGCAACTACAGGACCGTATTCACCGAGGGGACCTTCCTGCGCAATCTCGTGAACTCGCTGTTCATCTCGAGCGCGGTTGTTGTCATTTCGCTGTTCCTCGGCGTCACCGCCGCCTATGCGCTGGCGCGCATCCGCTTCCGCGGCCGCTCGGCTCTGCTCCTCACTATCCTGTCCGTTTCGATGTTCCCGCAATTGGCGGTGCTTGCCGGTCTTTTCGAGCTGATCCGCACCTTCGGCCTCTACAATTCGCCGTTCGCGCTGATCTTGTCCTACATGATCTTCACCTTGCCGTTCACCGTTTGGGTGCTCACCGCCTTCGTTCGCGACCTGCCGATCGAACTGGAGGAAGCGGCGATCCTCGATGGCGCCACGCCCTGGATCATCATCAGCCGCGTCTTCCTGCCGCTGATGTGGCCGGCGCTGGCGACCACCGGGCTACTCGCCTTCATCGGTGCTTGGAACGAGTTCCTGTTTGCCCTGACGTTTACCTCCAGCAACGAGCAGCGAACCGTGCCGGTCGCCATCGCCCTGCTCTCCGGCAGCTCTCAATTCGAGATCCCGTGGGGCAACATCATGGCCGCATCGGTGATCGTCACCGTGCCGCTCGTCGTCCTCGTTCTCATCTTCCAGCGCAAGATCGTCTCCGGCCTCACGGCGGGCGGGGTGAAGGGATGAGTGCATAGTTGAACTGCCGGCACAGAGCAGCGAACTCAGATTGACGCCTCGAGCATAAATTGATGCCGGTGGGATAGGGGCGGGAAGAACGCGAACTCGACCCGGCTGCCGCTTGCCTTGACAAATGCACCCTCTCATGTGCTTTTCGCGCAAATTTTCAGGCTGAGCCATCATGCCTTGGCCGCAACCCAACATCCGGACTTTAAGAATGACAATGCATCGTTACCGCAGCCATACCTGTGCCCAATTGAGGAAGCTCGACGTCGGCTCGACCGTACGCCTGTCGGGCTGGGTGCATCGCGTGCGCGACCATGGCGGCCTGCTGTTCATCGATTTGCGCGACCATTACGGCCTGACGCAGATCGTCGCCGATCCGGATTCGCCCGCCTTCAAGATTGCCGAGACCCTGCGCGGCGAATGGGTCGTCCGCGTCGACGGCGAGGTCAAGGCGCGCCTCGCCGACACCGTGAACCCTAATTTGCCGACCGGCGAGATCGAAATCTTCGCGCGCGAGATCGAGGTGCTGTCGGCGGCCAGGGAATTGCCGCTGCCGGTCTTCGGCGAGCCGGATTATCCGGAGGACATCCGCCTCAAATACCGCTTTCTCGATCTGCGCCGCGACACGCTGCACAAGAACATCGTCGCGCGGACGAAAATCATCGCCGAGATGCGCAAGCTGATGGGCGAGGTCGGCTTCACGGAATTCTCGACGCCGATCCTGACCGCCTCGTCGCCGGAAGGGGCGCGCGACTTTCTGGTGCCGTCGCGCATCCACCCCGGCACTTTCTATGCGCTGCCGCAGGCACCGCAGATATATAAGCAGCTGATCATGGTGTCCGGCTTCGACCGCTACTTCCAGATTGCGCCCTGCTTCCGCGACGAGGACCCGCGCGCCGACCGTCTGCCGGGTGAATTCTACCAGCTCGACGTTGAGATGAGCTTCGTCGAGCAGGAGGATGTGTTCACCACCATGGAGCCGGTGATGCGGGGGGTGTTCGAGACCTTTGCCGCCGGCAAGCCGGTGACGGAGAAGTTTCCGCGCATCGCCTATGATGTCGCCATGCGCAAATACGGCACCGACAAGCCGGACCTGCGCAACCCGATCGAGATGCAGGCCGTCTCGGATCATTTTCGCGACTCAGGCTTCAAGGTATTTGCCAACATCCTTGCCAACGATCCGAAGGCCGAGGTCTGGGCCATTCCGGCCAAGACCGGCGGGTCTCGCGCCTTCTGCGACCGCATGAACTCATGGGCGCAAAGCGAGGGCCAGCCCGGCCTCGGCTACATCTTCTGGCGCAAGGAGGGCGAGAAGCTTGAAGGCGCCGGGCCGCTGGCCAAGAACATCGGCGAGGAGCGCACCGACGCGATCCGACAACAACTCGGCCTTGCCGATGGCGATGCCGCCTTCTTCGTCGCCGGCGATCCGAAGAAATTCGTCTCCTTCGCGGGAGCGGCGCGCACCCGCGCCGGCGAGGAGCTCAATCTTGTCGACCGCGACCGCTTCGAATTGTGCTGGATCGTCGACTTCCCGTTCTTCGAATGGAACGAGGACGAGAAGAAGATCGATTTCGCGCACAATCCTTTCTCGATGCCGCAAGGCGGCATCGATGCGCTTAACGGCGAGGATCTGCTCGGCATCAAGGCGTTCCAGTACGACATGGTCTGTAACGGTTTCGAGATCGCCTCCGGCGGCATCCGCAACCATCTGCCCGAAACCATGGTCAAGGCGTTCGAAACCGTCGGGCTGGACCGCGCGACCATCGAAGAGCGCTTCGGCGGCCTTTATCGCGCCTTCCAGTATGGCGCGCCGCCGCATGGCGGCATGGCAGCCGGCATCGACCGCGTCGTCATGCTTCTGGTCGGCGCGAGGAACCTGCGCGAAGTGACCATGTTTCCGATGAACCAGCAGGCCTACGACCTGTTGATGAACGCGCCGTCGGAAGCCAGCCCGCAGCAGCTTCGCGAATTGTCGCTGCGCGTGGTGGCGACGAAGAAAGAGGTTTAGAAAACGCTCCGAACCGGTGCTGTTGATTCATAAAAAAGCCCGGCATCGCTGCCGGGCTTTTTGCTTGAAGCCTGTCTCGATCAGTCTTCGTTTGCTGTAACCGTCACGCCAAGCGTTTTCGGCAGGTCGAGCGGGTTGGACATGGCGCCCGCCATGATCAGTGCGAACGGCACCGCTGCCGGCGGCTCGGCCGAGACCTCGATGCTTTGCGGGTCGTCGAGGAATTTGTTGACCGCGGCCGAAACCTGCGCGGTCAGTTCCGGATTGTTGAGCTGCGCCATGCCGAAGGGCACGATCGCCTTGGCCTGGTTGGCGATGTCCTTGCCGGACATGCCTTGCTGCTTGCCGGCATAATCGAGCAGCTTTTTGGTCAGCGAATCGTCGTCGAAGCGGATCGAGGCGCTGTTGAACGAAAGCTGCTGCAGCAGCCCGAGCATGGCCATGCCTTGCGCCGAATTGTCGGCGCCTTCGGGCTGCGCTGCCATCTTCTTCTGCATCTCCTGCAGTGATTTGATGACGTCCAGCGTGTAGCCGCCGAGATCGAAGGTCATGCCGAGCGTGCCGGCATTGTCGACCGATATTTCGTATTTCGACAAGTCCATCCTGCCGTCGGTAGGCTGCCAGGTTCCTTCCATCTCAAGATTGCCTGATATGTTCTGGTAGCCGAGCGCGTTGATGACTTCCTTGGACTTCGGATCTTCGACCAGGGTCAGGTCGGCAGCGAATTTTTCCGTAGTGCCGGAAAACGCCATGGCCTTGCCGTCGGCCGGCGGCGTGATTGCGATGGCAAGCCCGTCCATCGAGAAAGCAGTTTTGTCAGCCACTTTGACTGTCATGTTGTCGAGCTCGGCCGATTTGTACATCATCAGCGAGCCCAGCGGACCGCTTGCGCCTTCGGCCGGAACCGTCATGTCGTGGATGACGAAGGGGCTGAGATTGAGCGTGACGCCATCTTCGCTGTGTTCGAACGGCGACGTCGATACGGTCGCGATTTGATAGCCGCCATTGGCTTCGGTCACACCTTCGAGCTTGACGTCGCCGATCTTGAGCGCCTCCTTTTCGGCCGCCGGTTTGACCGCTACGCCTTGCAGAACCATGCTGGAGGTGTCGCCGGTTACTCCGGTCCAGGAGAGGTCGACACCCTGCGCGGCGAGGGCAACCTTCAGCCGGTCGGCGACCGCGGTATCCTGCGCGAACGCCGCATTCAGCGGCAGCGTCAGCAAAAAGGTCGAAAAAGCCAGTCTTTTAATAAGTGTCGAGTGTCTGATCGTCATCGAGAGCTCCCCTGAGAGTGTCCTGAAATTCTTTTCAAATCGTCGCGTCGTCACCATTCGGTGACGAACTGGACCGGAAAAAGGCGGGCCTCGGCACAATGGTCGAAAATCGCGGCCAAAGGCAAACCCGATCCATCAGCCTTGCGATAGAAGCAGGATGTAACGGGTTGATGTTGGCCGGCGTCGTGACGCTTCCAATTCCTGTTGCATAATGGATGTCGCGCAAAAGTGTGCAGCGGGTTTTGCGATAACGGCATGTATCAAAACAAGGACCTAAAGCGTCGCATGGGGCCGGTCGAATGCGACTCGCTTTAGGAGGATGCATACCGGTGCCTCTTGCCGCGAATCACCCGCTCGGCTAGTGCCAGCCCATGGGAAAAAGGCTTTTGCCGCCCGAGAGTGGCGGCGGCGACAATATCGAGCCGGTCGATCTGAAGAAGGCGCTGGAAGAGCGCTATCTCGCCTACGCGCTGTCGACCATCATGCACCGGGCACTGCCAGACGTGCGCGACGGGCTGAAGCCGGTGCATCGTCGCATCATGCATGCCATGCGTCTGTTGCGGCTCAACCCCGACCAGGGCTTTGCCAAATGCGCCCGCATCGTCGGCGAGGTGATGGGCAAATTCCATCCGCATGGCGACCAGTCGATCTACGACGCGTTGGTGCGGTTGGCGCAGGATTTTTCGATGCGCTACCCGCTGGTCGACGGGCAGGGCAATTTCGGCAATATCGACGGCGATAACGCCGCCGCCATGCGCTACACCGAAGCGCGCATGACCGAAGTGTCGACGCTGCTGCTGGAAGGCATCACCGAGGACGCCGTCGATTTCCGCCCGACCTACAACGAGGAAGACGAGGAGCCGGCCGTGCTGCCCGGCGCCTTCCCGAACCTGCTCGCCAACGGCTCGTCCGGCATCGCCGTCGGCATGGCGACCTCGATCCCGCCGCACAATGCGGCCGAGCTCTGCGACGCCGCGCTTCACCTGATTGATCATCCGGATGCGCCCGTCACCAAGCTGATGGATTTCGTGCAAGGTCCGGATTTCCCGACCGGCGGCATCATCGTCGACAGCCGAGCCTCGATCCTCGAAGCCTACGAAACGGGTCGCGGTGGTTTCCGCGTCAGGGCGAAATGGAGCCAGGAGGACCAGGGGAGGGGCACCTGGAACATAGTCGTCACCGAAATCCCCTACGGCGTCCAGAAGGCCCGGCTGATCGAAAAGATCGCCGAGCTCTTGATGGCGCGCAAGCTTCCGTTGCTCGAGGATATCCGCGACGAGAGCGCCGAGGACATCCGCGTCGTGCTGGTGCCGAAGAGCCGCTCGGTCGATCCCGGCATCATGATGGAATCGCTGTTCAAGCTGACCGAGCTCGAAAGCCGCTTTCCGCTCAACATGAACGTGTTGTCGCGCGGCAAGGTGCCGAACGTGCTGTCACTGAAAGGCGTGCTCAAGGAGTGGCTTGAGCACCGCCGCGACGTCTTGATCCGCCGCTCCAAGCACCGCCTCGGCGAGATCGAGAGGCGGCTGGAGATCCTCGCCGGCTATCTGATCGCCTACCTCAACATCGACGAGGTGATCAGGATCATCCGCGAGGAGGACGAGCCCAAGCAGGTGATGATGGCCCGCTGGTCACTCACCGACACCCAGGCCGAAGCCATCCTCAACATGCGGCTGAGGGCGCTGCGCAAGCTCGAGGAATTCGAGATCCGTGAGGAATTCAACGGCCTGAGCGGCGAGAAGAAGCAGATCGAGGCATTGCTCGCATCCGACGCCAAACAGTGGGCGACGATCAAGTGGGAAGTCGCCAGCATCCGTGAGAAATTCGGACCGGAGACCGAGATCGGCAAGCGCCGGACCGAGTTCGCCGATGCGCCCGAACATGACCTGACCGATATCGCCCATGCCATGATCGAGCGCGAGCCGGTCACTGTCGTCGTTTCGGAAAAGGGCTGGCTGAGGGCCATGAAAGGTCATCTGACCGACCATTCGGCCCTGACCTTCAAGGAAGGCGACAGCCTCAAGCTCGCCTTCCACGCCCAGACGACCGACAAGGTGCTGGTCTTCACCACCGGCGGCAAGTTCTACACGATCGGCGTCGACCGGCTGCCTGGTGGGCGTGGCCACGGCGAGCCGATCCGCATCATCGTCGACATGGACAACGACCAGGATATCGTCACCGCCTTCGTCCATGATCCCAAGCGCAAGCTGCTGCTGGTGTCGCATGACGGCAACGGTTTCATCGTGCCGGAAGAAGAAGTCGTCGCCAACACCCGCAAGGGCAAGCAGGTGATGAACGTCAAGGCGCCCGACGAAGCCCAGCGCTGCGTGAGCGTCGCCGGCGACCATCTCGCCATTGTCGGCGAGAACCGCAAGATGCTGGTATTCCCGCTGGCCGAGATCCCGGAGATGGGGCGCGGCAAGGGCGTGCGCCTGCAGAAATACAAAGATGGTGGCGTCCTCGACCTCAAGACCTTCACGCTCGCAAGCGGCCTGTCCTGGCAGGATTCGGCAGACCGCACCTTCACCAAATCGCGTGACGAGCTTGCCGAATGGATCGGCGCCCGCGCCTCGGCCGGCCGCATGGTGCCGAAGGGCTTTCCGCGCACGGGCAAGTTCGGGTGAAGCGGTAATCTCCCCCCCTGAGGGGGAGATGGCCGGCAGGCCAGAGGGGGTCCCCGCGCATGAAGCGCCAGCCTCCTTTGTTCGTGGTAAGGTCGCGTCAGGACGTCCCGACCCCCTCTGTCGCCTTCGGCGACATCTCCCCCTCAAGGGGGGAGATTAGCAGCTCCACCCAAACATTTGGAATGTCGTCACGATTGCTGCACTATATCAGGGCATAAGCGATACGATGGGCCAGGGAGAGGTAGCCGCTTGAAGGAAGTCAGGATCCAGAAGCCGGAGCGGCAGCAGCGTCTGTTTGGCCTGTCGACGCCGCTCAGGGCCGCTGTCATTCCGCCGCTGTCGGCGGCGCGCTGGCTCCTGGTGCTGATCGTTGCCGCCGGCGTTTATTTCTTCCACGGCTTCCTGTTCCCGGTTCTTGCCGCCCTGGTTATCGCCTTCGCCAGCTGGCCGCTCTATCGGCGGCTGCTCGCCGGCGTCGGCGGCAACCGCACCATCGCTGCGACGCTTGCGATCTTGTTCATCCTGACCTTCCTGGTGGTGCCGATCGCGCTTGCCGGCACCTACGCCATCAATGAGGTGCGCGAGTGGGTCAACTGGGCGATAGAGACCAACCGCTACGGTGCGCCGACGCCGCACTGGATCGCCACCATGCCCGTGGTGGGCGAATGGCTCAATGAACAATGGACGGTCAACGTTGGCCACCCCGGCGGTATCGGCGAACTGATCCAGCTGATCAGTGGCGCCAATATCGGCAGCATCTATCGCGGCGTGCTTGCCGCCGGCGGCAGCGCCTTCGGCCTTTTGCTGACGCTGCTATTCATGATGATCGCGCTGTTCTTCGCCTATCGCGACGGCGAGCATTTCGCCGGACAGGTCGATCGCCTCGGCGAACGCATCCTGCCGGCCAGATGGGAACGGATCTCACGCGTGGTGCCTGCGACAATCTCCTCGACGGTGACCGGCATGACCGTTATCGCCATCGGCGAAGGGCTGGTGCTGGGTATCGCTTACTGGTTGGCCGGCGTGCCGTCGCCGGTGACGCTCGGCGCGCTGACCGGCATCATGGCGCTGATTCCCGGCGGCGCACCGCTGTCCTTCACGCTGGTGTCGATCTATCTCGCCGCCAGCGGCTCGCCGATGGCGGGGCTGGCGCTGTTCATCTGGGGCGCGGTCGAACTCTTCATCGTCGACAAGACATTGCGCCCGAAGCTGGTCGGCGGGCCGATAAAGCTGCCCTTCCTGCCAACCTTTTTCGGCCTGATTGGCGGCGTCAAGACAATGGGCTTTCTCGGCCTGTTCATCGGCCCGGTGCTGATGGCCCTGCTGGTCGCAATCTGGCGCGAATGGCTGCGCGAAGTGGAACTGACCGATGAGCTCGCTGCCGCCGAACCGGCGGAGCACGATGACGCACCGCCGCAGATCGAAATTGTCGCCGGACGCGCCGCCGCGAAAAAGAATCAGGCCGGGTGACTGACGGCGAACGTGGCGCGGCGCTTGCGCCCCTCGTGCAACTGCCAGAGCGAATGGCCGATCAAGGTCATGATGAGGATCGCGCCGCCGATCAGGCTGTTGCCCGACGGTGTTTCGGCGAAGATCATCCACACCCAGACCGGCGCCAGTACGGTTTCAAGCAGGTAGAACATCGCCACCTCCGGCCCGGAGATGTATTTCGGGCCGTTGGCGAGGCAGAAGAACGAGATCGGCATGATGACGGCACCGTTGAAGACGATCCACCATGGCGCGTTGACGTGAAAACCCACCTTGGAAACCATCAGGGTGGCGACGGCCAGCGGCAGGACCACTCCGATCAGCGCGGTGAAGCCCATATCCTTGCCGCTGGCGCGCGAGATGGTGATGGCCGCGGCGATCATGAAAGCCGAGCATAGCGCCATCAGGTCGCCGAAGAGATGTCCGGTTCCAACGGAATCGCCGACAATGATCGTCACGCCGACGATCATCAGTGCCAGCGCTGCAAGCGTCAGGGGCCGTGGCCTCTCCTTCAGGAACAGCCATGACAAAAGGCCCGCGAACATGGTTGTGAACGCCAGGATGAAAACGAGATTGGCTGTCGAAGTGTTGTAGACGCCGGTGATGAAGGCGATCGAGCCGAGCCCGTAGAGGCCGGCAACGATGAGCCCTGACCAGCCCGGCACAAGCTGCGGTGCCTTTGCGCTCAGCGAGCGCCAGGCGGCCCAGATGATAAGCGTGGCGACGAAGGTCGTGCCGGTGCGCAACAGCAGGATCGTCCACGCCTCGCCGTCGGCGAGCCGGATCAGCGGAATGTCGACGGTCAGCGTCAGCCCGCCGATGGCGGTGATCAGAAGGCCTCTCTGGTGGTCGTTGTGGGAAGACATGCGGCAATTCTCGCGTAGGCTTGGAGGCGCAAAATTGACCGCCCGGTTTTCCAGCCGATCGGCCGGAAGCCCAGCGGCATCCTCCTCGAAACAATTTAAGAGTGAATACCGAAAGCGAAGATCAGCGCGAAACCGCTTCGTGATTGTAGCGTTCCCAGCCTTTCGGGCCGAGATGCTCCTGCGGCTGGAAGCGCATCTTATAATTCATCTTGCGCGAGCCGTTGACCCAGTAACCCAGGTAGACATGGGGCAGGCCCATCGCCCTGGCGCGGGCGATGTGGTCGAGGATCATGAAGGTGCCGAGCGAACGGTCCTCGAAGTCCGGGTTGAAGTAGGAATAGACCATCGACAGGCCATCGGCCATCTTGTCTGTGAGCGCCACGGCGATCAGCTCGCCCTGGCCCTTGCCGGTGATGAAGCTGTCAGGTCCGCGGCGACGGTATTCGATGACCTTGGTGTCGACATGGGTATCCTCGACCATCATGGCGTAGTCGAGCACGGTCATGTCTGACATGCCGCCACGGCGGTGGCGGGCGTCGAGATAGCTGCGGAACAGCGAATACTGTTCGGTGGAGGGTTCGGCGTCGTGCATGGCGCCGACCAGATCCGAATTATGCTGCATGACCCGTTTCAAGTTGCGGCTGGCGGTGAATTCCTGCGCCAGGATGCGCACCGACACACAGGCGCGGCAGGTCTCGCAGGCCGGCCTGTAGGCGATGTTCTGCGACCGCCTGAAACCGCCCTGCGTCAACAGATCGTTCATCTCGGGGGCCTTGTCGCCGACCAGGTGTGTGAACACCTTGCGCTCGAACTGGCCCTCGAGATAGGGACATGGCGAGGGCGCGGTCAGAAAGAACTGCGGCGACTGGGTCGGGTGCTGCGTCATCGAGCCTTGGAAACACTCCTGCGAATCGCTCTACCTTTGGCGCGGACGCCGAAAAATTCAACAGGATTGTGAAAGCCTGGTTGATTGGACGTCTTCACATTTGTGCGCAAAGGCTGCGGCCGCGCTTCAAAAGTCTGCTCAGCGGCCGCTGCGGCTGACGACGGTGCCGAGCAGCAGGTCGTGCAGCGTGCGCTTGCGGTCGGAAAACAGGCTCACCAGCAGGACCAGCGGCGAAAGGATGACATTGCCGGCCCAAAACAGCACCGAATGCACGACGGCGGTCAGCCCGTCGATGCGGCTGCCGTCGAGCCGGTCGAGCCGGATGCCCATCATCTTCATGCCGGTGGTGGCCTGGTCTTTACTGCCGAGCGTGTTCCAGATGTAGAGGATGGCGACGGCCGGCACGAGAATGGAAAACAGCATCCAGCCGAGGCCGAGCGTCAACAGCCCGAACAGGAACACCAGGATCGCGAATGGAATGGTGAGCAGCGCGACGATGAAATAATCGATGACAAAGGCGAGAATGCGCCGCGTGCGCACGCCCTCATAGGCGCGGACATCTTCGAGCCTGCTGGTGATGATTTCGCCGTCGAGAACGCGAGCGTTCATGTCATTTCCTCGTAATCGAACCCGGGTTAATGCACGGGGCCGCTTCTTGGTGAAATGGTGAAGGTTCGCGGCGGAATCAAGATCGAGCCTTTCGCCGCCGTGTAGATGGTGACGGAGTGCCTGGGGCCGTCTGACTTGTTGAATTCACGGCGCGGATAGCGTTAGTTTGCTGCGGCGCAACAAAGCGCGCCGAGCCGAGGGGACGGGGCGACATGGACTACGACATGCTGGTCATCGGCAGCGGCCCATCCGGGCGCCGCGCCGCGGTGCAGTCGGCCAAGCTCGGCAAGTCGGTGCTGGTGGTCGACAGAGGCCGGCGTCTCGGCGGCGTGTCGGTGCATACCGGCACCATACCGTCGAAGACGTTGCGCGAGACGGTGCTCAACCTCTCCGGCTGGCGTGAGCGCGGCTTTTATGGACGCGGCTACCGCGTCAAGCAGGACATTTCGGTCGGCGATCTGGTCGAGCGCCTGCACAAGACGCTCGACCATGAGGTCGAGGTGCTGCAGCATCAGTTCATGCGCAACACGGTCAAGAGCGCGCGCGCCGCGGCAAAATTCCTCGGCGCCAACAAGGTCAGCCTGACCACCGACACCGGCGACTACAGCGAGGCTGGCTTCTCCCATGCGCTGATCGCGGTCGGCACCCGGCCGCACCGGCCGCACGACGTGCCGTTCGACAAAACACGGATTTTCGACAGTGATGAGATGCTGGAGCTCGATCGCCTGCCGCGCACGCTGACGGTGATCGGCGCCGGTGTTATCGGTGTCGAGTATGCGACGATCTTTTCGGCGCTCGACGTGCCGGTGACGCTGGTCGAGCCGCGCAATACGATGTTGGATTTTGTCGACCGCGAGATCGTCGACGACTTCATCCATCAGATGCGCGACCGCGGCATGACCATCCGATTGGGCAGTGCCGTCAAGGAGATCGCCTCCAAACCCGACTATGCCGAGGTGACGCTGGCCGACGGCCGCACCATACGGTCCGAGATCGTGCTTTACGCCGCAGGGCGTACCGGCAATGTCGGCAGCCTGGGCTTGGAAACGGTCGGCATCGAGTCCGATTCCAGAGGCCGCATCAAGGTCGATCCGCAGACCTTCCAGACCAGCGCGTCCAACATCTATGCCGCCGGCGATGTTATCGGCTTTCCGAGCCTGGCCTCGACCTCGATGGAGCAGGGCAGGGTGGCCGCCTGCCATGCCTTCGGCGTGCCCTTGCCGCCGCCGCCCGAAACCTTTCCCTATGGCATCTACGCCGTGCCGGAAATCTCCACGGTCGGGCAATCCGAGGAGCAGGTGCGTGAGAGTGGTGCCGCCTACGAGGTCGGCGTGGCGCGGTTCCGCGAGACATCGCGCGGCCACATCATGGGCGTCAACACCGGCTTCCTGAAGCTTCTGTTCTCGATCGAAACACGCCGTCTGCTCGGCGCCCATATTGTCGGCGAGGGCGCGACCGAACTCATCCACATTGGCCAGGCGGTCATCAATCTCGGCGGCACCGTCGACTTCTTCGTCAACAACACCTTCAACTATCCGACGCTGGCCGAAGCCTACAAGATCGCCGGGCTGGACGCCTGGAACCGAATGGGGCGAGGGTAGACCATGATCCCGAATCGAAGGACCGCGTGGGCATCGGTTTTGCTGCGCGGACCTTCGGGATGGGGGCAGGACACTCAGCAGTGGCGCATTGCAACCGACATGGTGGCCGTTGCGTTTCAGCCAAACGGATTGCCGAACAGGGCAAAGCAATGACTGGGGCAGCGCCAAGGAAAACCTTCGCCTGGATTTCCCGAAACACGGTGCTTCTGGCGCTGGCGAGCCTGTTTGCCGACATTTCGACAGAGATGCTTTATCCGATCCTGCCGATCTTCCTAACCCAGACTCTGCACGCAAGCGGGAGCGTCGTCGGTCTGGTCGACGGAATCGCCCAGGCGACGCAGAACATCGTGCAAGGTTTTTCGGGCTGGCTCTCGGACAGGCTTCAGAAGCGGAAACCGATAGCCCTCATTGGCTATTTTCTGGCCTCTATCGCCAAACCGCTGATCGGCGTGGCCACGGTGTGGCCGATGGTCCTGGGCGCGCGGTTTGTGGATCGGCTCGGTGCAGGTTTCCGGTCCGCTCCGCGCGACGCGCTCCTTGCTTCGTCCGTGGCCGACGAGCACCGAGGCAAAGCATTCGGCCTAGAAGGCATTGGCGACAATCTGGGAGCGTTTCTGGGACCACTGCTCGCGGTGCTGCTTCTCATCGCCCTCAAAGTCGATATCCGCTGGATCTTCTATCTCGCGCTCATTCCCGGTCTCCTCGCCTTCCTCATGGTGGTGTTGGTGCACGAGCAGCCACTGGCCGTAGCCGCAAAGGCCAAGATCGACATCAATCTGCGGCAGTTTCCCAAAGCCTATTGGACCTATCTCTTGGTGACAGCTCTCTTCGGCATCGGCAATTCGAGCAATGCGTTTCTGATTCTGCAAACACAGGATATCGGTGCCTCTTTGGAGGCAACCATTCTTATCTATGCAGGCTTCAATCTCGTTGCGGCGCTGATTTCCTACCCGGCCGGCTTTCTATCGGACCGCTTCGGCCGCAAGGGCGTGTTACTGTTGTCCTTCGTCATCTTCCTGATCGCCTATCTCGGCTTCGTCTTGACCCGGAACATCTATCTGATCGGGCTGCTTTTTGCCTTCTACGGGTTCTATCAAGGCATCTTCCGCTCAGTCGGCAAGGCATTCGCCTCGGACTTCGTGCCGCAAGAGCTGCGTGCCAGCGGCATCGGCTGGTACAGCACCACGGTCGGCCTGCTGGAACTCGCGGCAAGCGTTGTCGCCGGACAGCTCTGGGATCGTGTAAGCCATGAGGCGGTGTTCATCTACGGCGCTGTCTTCGCCGTGGTCGGCAGTGCTGGTCTGCTTGCCCTGATCCCCTGGCGAACCGACGGTCATAGTGTGTCGGCGGCGTCGTAGTGCTGCCGGGGCGTTGCCGATGATGAGCAGCCTTTAATAAAACGTTCTACTCAAACTGAAAGGTCCCCGGTCATGACGCCCGTCAGTGTTCGCTATATTGTCGACGATGTCGCCGCTTCCATCGATTTCTACGTGAAGCATCTGGGCTTTGCCATTGAACGGGATGCGCGGCCGGCTTTCTGCTCGGTCACGCGCGGCGATCTGCGGCTTCTGCTGAGCGGGCCGGAGAGCTCGGGCGCACGGGCGATGCCGGATGGCCGCCGGCCGGTGCCGGGAGGGTGGAACCGCATCGTGCTGGTGGTGCCGGATCTGAAGCAAGAGGTTGCGCGCCTGAAGGGCGCCGGGCTCGCCTTCCGCAACGATATCATCAACGGCGTCGGCGGCTCGCAGACCCTGCTCGAAGACCCGTCCGGCAATGCGATCGAGCTATTCCAGCCCGCCGCACACTGACATTCGATGGTCGGGCCCGCGTTGTGCGTGCGCTCAATCCGCTCGTTCAGCGGTTGCCTGACCCCGCCAGCCACTGCCTGACGATTTCAGCATCCGCGTCGCCGATTTCATGGCCGGAGGCAATGGTGTGGGTCTCGACCTTGGCGCCATGCGAGCTCAGTAGAGCGGCCAACACGGGGGCGAAAGGCGCGTAGGTCAGGTCGGCGGCGCCGGCGACGATCAGAGCCCGCGCCTTCGACAGGTCGGCCGGCGGCACCTCGTCGAGCACCGGCATGGGGCGCAGCAATGCAGCGCGCTCGATGAGGCCCGGATGCAGCGGCATGACGCTTGAAACCAGATTGGCGCCGTTCGAATAGCCGAGAAAGGTCGCGCGGCGGAGATCGAGGCTGTGGCGCTTCGCGACGCCGGCGACGAAGCTTGCAAACGCATCTGCCTCCGCGCGGATACTTGCCTGCTCGAATCGCGTCGGGGTGATTCGCGTGAACCAGCGGAAACCGTCCTCCTGAGGGATGCGGCCACGGACCGTAACCAGCGCCGCATGCGGCGCGATTTGCCGACCAAGCGGCAGCAAGGTCGTCTCGTCGACACCCGATCCATGCAACAGGAACAGCCAGTCACCGGGTAAATTGGCGGATCGATGGAGCCGGTAGAAAAAGCCTGAATTCTCCTGCAAAATACCGTCTTCGAGGCTTTGCTCGGCCATAGTCACATCCTTTTGATTCCGCGTTACTTTCGTTAATTTGCCGGCTTCAAAACGGAATATTTTCAAGCTCCGCGAAAGTTGATTGAACCGGGCGCATTTCAGTCCGTTTCTTTGCCGATATAATCCCCGCGGGGGGATCGAAGCAGTGTGCGCCGGGTGGTCGCCCGAGGGATCGCATGCCGGGCATGAACAACCAGCTTTAAGGCCTTTTATCGATGACCATGCCAGTTTCGCCGGAACGCGATACGCGTATTGATGTGTTCCGGGCTCTCGCCCTCCTGACCATATTCGTCGACCACGTGCCTGGCACCGTTTTCGAAACCCTGACCTACAAGAATTTCGGGTTTTCGGATGCGGCCGAGGCCTTCGTGCTGATCTCCGGCATGTCCGTCGCTCTCGCCTACGGCACTAAGTTCCAGCCGGGAAACCGGCTGATTGCAACACTGAAAATGTGGCGCCGCGCCGGTGTGCTCTATGTCACCCACATCGTCACGACGATGGTGGTCATGGCTATCTTCTGCGCGGCGGCGGTGTTTGCGAAACGGCCGGATCTTCTGACGCTGATCAACATCGAGCCGCTCGTCAGGAACCCGCCACAAGTCCTGGTCGGCATCGTCACGCTCGGCCATCAGCTCGGTTACAACAACATACTGCCGGTCTATGCGGCGCTGCTGTTGATGGCTCCGGTCTTCCTGCTGTTCATCAGCTACCGGCCACTGGCGGCGCTCGCAGTATCCGCAGCCCTTTGGCTGATTGCCGGAATCTACCAGATCGCGCCGCCGAACTACCCGGAGCCCGGCTTCTGGTTCCTCAATCCGCTGTCATGGCAATTGCTGTTCAATATCGGCATGGCCAGCGTGTTGCATGTGCGGCGCGGCGGCACCATCCCTGTCAATCGCTGGCTGGTCGGCGCGGCCGCCGCCTATGTGCTGACGGCACTCGTCTGGGTGCACAGCCCGCTGTGGGGGCATGTGTCGTGGCTCGACCTCCCGGTGGTGCTGACCGGTTTCGACAAGACGTTCCTGTCGTTGCCGCGGCTGCTGCACATCCTGGCGATGAGCTATCTGGTCGTCGCCTTGCCTTTCGTCTCGAACCTGTTCCGCACCGGCCGCGACAATCCGCTCGCCATATTGGGCAAACGCTCGCTGCCGGTTTTCATTGCCGGCACGGTGATTGCCATGGCGGCGCAGGTGATGAAGCTGGTCAACCCGGGCGGCTTTGCCTATGACAGTCTGCTGCTCGCCGCCGGCATCGCCATGCAGTTCGCGCTCGCCTTCTATCTGGAATGGCTGTCCGCTATCGGCTGGTCCGGCAAGGGCAAGCCGGTCCGCAACGAGGCGTCACCGGTCCGTCCATCCTTTGGCATCGGTCCGATGGCGGCCAATCGATAAGATTTGGAGCCGATCTGCCCAGTCAACCTGTGCCTGGCGGCGGCCCGGACGACGCCCTGACGACAAGTTCGACATCGAGCGTTTCTCGCCGCACCGTGCCGTCGAAGTCGAGGATTCTTCGCGCTGCCCGGCGGCCGATCTCGGCGATCGGCTGGGCGATGGTGGTGAGCGGAGGCTCGCAAATTGCGGCTTCAGGCACGCCGTCGAAGCCGACGACGGAAACATCGCGAGGAACCGCGATGCCCCGCGCGCTGAGCCATTCCAATGCTTCCATCGCGACCCGGTCCGACATCGCCAGGATGGCGGTCGGCGGTTCTGCCGAGGCGAAGAGGGTTTCGAGGCCGGCCTTTGTGCTGGCCTCATCGTTTTCAGTCTCGTAGACCGGCACCTTGGCGGTATCGACGCCGAACCGGGAAAGCTCTTCGAGATAGCCGAGGAGGCGGTCACGGGTTCCTGTATAGACTGCGGTCCGGACCTGCTCGGGCGAGACAAGTCCGGTGCTGTTGTCGGCGAAGGCCAGCGACAGCACGGCGAAGCGGCGATGTCCAAGTTCCGCCAGATGGCGCGCCGCGAGCCGGCCGCCGGCAACATTGTCGACGCCGATCGCGGAGACCGTGGCGTCCTGCGAGCCGAGCTCGAGCGCGACGAAGGGGAGCTTGCGTTCGCGCGTCAGCTCGACGAGGCGCGGACCGCCCTCGATGCAGAACAGGATGAAGCCGTCGACCAGGGCGCTCTGGATATTCCAGGCAAGTTTTTCCTCGTTGCCGGCCGACACGAGGGCTATTCCCGCGCCGGTGGCGTCGCATGCCTCCGAGATGCCGGCCATCATCACGCGCGCAAAGGGGTCGTCGAAGAAATAGGACAGCGGCTCGGTTGTGGCGACGCCGATCGCATTGACCTTGCCGGCGCGCAGCAGGCGGCCCTTTGGATCGGGGCCGGCGTAGCCCAGCGCGTCGGCCGCCGCCTTGACCCGCTCGCGGACTTCCTCGCGTACGATTTCGGGACGGCTGAAGACATTGGAGGCAGTGCCGTGTGATACGCCCGCGGCTTTGGCGATGTCCGCCAGCCGGATGGGCCTCCTGCCTTCGGTGAGTGATGCCATTTGTTTGTCTCCGGGACTCCGGTCCAACAGTATCGCCGACTACCTAACACCTTCGTTGGATCGATTCAAATTTTTGCTTGACATTTGTGGTGCGATGCGTATTCTTTGAATCGATCCAAGAGCGTTTTTCGTCCCCAGATTGGATCGATACAAGAGGAGAGCGCCATGCACCCCGTCAATTATCTGTTCGAGGACATTTACCGGAACGACTGGAGCATCCGTTCGAGCGCGGAGGCCCGGAAGCGGCGAGACAGGACCGGTCCGTGGATTCGCGACCTGGGTTTCCTCGTAGGACGCAAGCGGAGCTGATCGGTGGCCTATTTTTGTGCCCGCTGATTGGATCGAGTCAAAAAACTAGAGGAGATTAAACCATGCACCCGATCAAGCATCTGTTCGAAGACATCTATCGCAATTATTGGGGCATCTCGCCGGCCACCGAACGGCCGGAGCGGCGGCGTGTAGTCAAGACGACCAACAGCGATGGCCAAGTCCGGCCCGAACGTCCGCGAGACTGAGCTGGCAAGACAGAGCTCGTGGATCGAGGGCGGCTGGCGAAGGAGCAGCGGCGGCCATTGGTTGCCGCATCAATGGCGGCGCGGGCGCACCAGCGCCGAGGCGGCCATCATCAGCCAGCCGCCGATGAGCAACGTGCCGCCGATCGGCGCCGACATCGGGAACAGCCGCGAGCCAAGGAAGTCGCGGGCCAAAAGATCTCCCGAGAATAGCAGAAGCCCGACGAGAAGGATGAGGCTTCCGGTTCGCAGGATGCTATTGCCACCGAGCAGCCCGACGGTAAGGAAGACCGGCGCATGCAAGAGCAGGAAGGATGCGGCCGTACCGACGAAAGCGCCGCCGAGATGTGCCGCCGCCGCCGAAAGCGCCACGCCGGTTGCGCCGCATAGGCCGCCGGCAAGAACCAGAATGCGGCCGCCTGCCGCGTGTTCATCCGTGCTCATTTCCACGCCTCCGTGATTCCTGGCGACCGCCTGAGATAGTGCCGCGAACCGTGTCAGGATTTGCCGGCTTCCGCCAGCATGTCGCGTTCGCGGCGCGACTGGACCAGCCAGTTATAGGCCGCTCCGCCCGCCATCAGAATGGATGTGCCGAGAAACACCGAGCGCATACCGAAATGGCCGCCGGCGAAGCCGCCGAGCAACGGTCCGGCGACCTGCCCGACATATTGCGCCGAGATCGACAAGCCCAGCACGTTGCCGCCGACCCCGTCGGGCACATTGTGGCGGATGACGCTGGTGATGCAGGGCAAAAGACCGCCAAGCGCCAGGCCCATCAGGAAACGCAGGCCGACGAGCTGCCAGCCCTGGGTAACGAAGGCCTGCGGGATCAGCAGCAGCGCCGAGACGGCGAGTGCGGCAACGATGACGTTCCAGTGGCCGATACGGTCGGCGAGCTTGCCGAGCCGCGACGCCGACAGGATGGCGCCTAGCGCTGCCGCGGACATGACGATGCCGGAGACCAGCGTGACCTGGCTCTGATCTTCGATGAGCTGCTGGACATAGACGGTGATGATCGGCTCGATCGACATGGTGGCGAAACTCAACAGCATGCCGGTCGCCAGCATGGCGACGACGGGGCGCTTGTCGGGAATCTGCGACCAGCCGTCTTTCACTTTTTCTTCTGACGCGGCCTTGGCGGCAACCGGGCGAGGGGCCTCCTTGATCAGCAAGGTGGTTGCCAGAAAAGCCAGGAAAATGACGCCGCCGGCGAGCAGGAATGTGGCGCGGATGCCAATCAGCGGCGGCAGCGCGCCGCCAAGCAGCGGACCGACCAGGGCACCGGCCGTGATTCCGGCCGACAGCACGCCCAGCGCCCAGCCGGAGCGATCCTTCGGCGTCTGCATGGCAACCAGGATGGTCGAGCCCGAAGAATAGCCGCCGGCAAAGCCGATCAGCAGGCGCAAGAGCACCAATTGCCAGACGGTCTGCACCATGCCGGTCAGCGACATACACAGCGCCATGCCGAAACTGGCTCGCACCAGCATCAGTTTGCGGCCGTAGCGGTCGCCTAGCCGCCCCCACAGGGGCGCGACCAGCGCGGCAGCAAGGAAGGTGGCGCCGTAGGCGATGCCCGACCACTGCACGATCGCCGCATGGCCCTCGGCGCCCAGCTGCTCGACGTAAAGCGGCAGGAAGGGCAACAGCAGCGTCATCGCTACAAGCGTGCTGAACGAGCCGGCAAAACACACGGCGAGATTGCGGCGCCAGTGGACGTTGTGCGTGCCTTGCATGGCGAGGGCGGCGTCTTGCGGCATGTCATGTCCTGTCCGGCCAGCTTGCATGAAACTTGCTACGGATACCAATTTGGGATACCAAACTGGTATCTGTCATGAACGCAAGCCCCGTCGCTGTCAATGCGGGCCTCTCAAACATGATCGACAAAGGCCGGCGTGATCGGCCAACGCCGGCCAGTGACCCGATTGCCGGAACAAATGACCTGAACGGAACGCCAATGTCGCAGATGCAGAACGTCGAAAAGCAGCTTCGCGAGATGATCCTCGGGCTCGAGATCGGTCCCGGCGAGCGGCTGACGGAGCGCTGGGTCGAAAGCCGCTTCGGTGCATCGCGCACGCCGGTCAGGGCGGCATTGCTGCGGCTCGAGACTGAAGGCCTGATCTGCCGCGACGGCCGCGGCTGGACGGTCTCGCCCATCAATCTTGCTGAACTCGAGCAGATCGCCGTCTATCGCGAGGCGGTCGAGGTCGCGGCACTCAGACTAACTTGCACCTTGCAGGACAGAAGTGCCGTCGAAATCATCGAGGCGATGCTCGATTCTTGCGACGACAAGACGCCGCGCGAGGAATGGCATCGCGTCGGCAGGGATTTTCATATCGAGTTGGCGCGTCTATCCGGCAACGAGTTCCTGTTCAGAGCGGTTCGCGACGTGATGACACGCCTGTCGCGCGCCCGCTGGCTCGAGGTTCGCGACGAGGCAGCGCTCGGCCGTGCCTGGGCCGAACACCATGCCATTCTGTCGGCGGTGCGGGCCGGCGATGCCGATAGCGCCGCCCGCCTGCTTTCGGCCCATATCATCGGCAGCCGCGACCGGCTGGTGACCTCGCTGCGCAACGACCGGCGCGGCCTGCGCGCCCGGGGATTTGCCGTCGTCGCTTGAGTGAGGATCGGCTGCCATTGATCACGAAAAGAGCAGATGAGCGAAGAATGCTACTTTCGGTCTCGCTTCGCAAATGCCGATGGCGTAAGAGCAGCGATGGAAAACAACCGATTTGACACACCCGTGACCGTCAAGGGCGCGGCGGGAAGCAATCAGCTCTTGCGTACGGCCCGCGAGGCTTCCGACTACCTCCTCAACAATTGGCCCGGCAAGCGCAGCCCCAAGCACCGCGAAGCGTTGCAAGCCTGTCATGATGCGCTGGCCGGCGACAAGCCGGCCATGAACGCAAGACGGGCCTTTATTGCCGCCGCGCGTGAAGTGAACGTCTTCGTCAGCGACAAGGCGCCCGCCTGAGGCATAGCGGGATTTGACCGAGGCCCGGACCGCCTGACAGGCCGGGCGTCATCACTCGGTCGTTTCGGTTTTGGTTTGGGACTCGCTCTCGCCCTCGGGCTTCGATCGCTCCTTGGCTGCGACCTTGGCAGCCTGCTTTTCCGCCTTCTTGGCAGCCTTCTGCCGGTCGCGTTCCTTGCGTTCCTGACCGTAGTTCGGTGCTCGTGCCATATCGTTTCCTTTCATTGTGCTTGGCCTTTGCCTAGGAGCATTGGACCGCAAACACAACACCGCAAGGCACGATCGGGCTCCATATCTCGGCGCAGTCCGGAGAGCCCGGCTTTTCAGGCGCCGTCGCGGTCGAGGACGAGATCGGCCGGCCCGAACCGGTCCTTTGCCGTGAATTGCTGGTGCCAGTAGGGATAGAGCACGGGCGGCCTGCTGACCACGTCGAGCCGTGTGCGCTCCTCATCGGCAAGCACAAGGCTTGCAGCGGCGATATTGTCTTTGAAATGCGCTTCGGTTCGTCCGCCGATCACCAGCGAACTGACAGCGGGCCGGCCGAGTAGCCAGGCAAGCGCCACTTGCGCTGCCGACACACCGTGGTTCTTGCCGATATCGATCAGCACGTCGACGATCCGCCACAGCCGGTCCTCGTCGCGGATCGGCGGTTCCGACCAGCCGCTGAGCTGGCGGGCGGTCGGCTGGTCACGGTGGTATTTGCCGGACAGCAACCCGCCGGCAAGCGGGCTCCAGACCAGCACGCCGAGCCCTTGGTCGACCGAGATCGGCAACAATTCGTACTCGGCCTCGCGCGCTTCCAGCGTGTAATGGATCTGCTGGGTGACGAAGCGTGGCTGGTGATGACGGTCGCTGATCCCCAGCCCCTTCATAACTTGCCAGCCGGAATAATTGGAGCAGCCGACATAACGGACCTTACCCTGCGCGACCAGCGTGTCGAGCGCGGCGATGGTTTCCTCAAGCGGTGTCAGGCCATCCCACTCGTGCAGGAAATAGATGTCGATGACATCGGTCCTGAGGCGCTTCAGGCTCCTCTCGCATTCGCGGATCAGATGGTAGCGCGACAGGCCTTCATCATTGGGGCCTTTGCCGATCCGCATGCGCGCCTTGGAGGCGATCAACACGTCGCCCTTGCGCTTGCCGCCGAGCGCCTCGCCGATGATCTCTTCCGACACCCCGTTCGAATAGACGTTGGCGGTGTCGATGACATTGACGCCGGCATCGATGCAAAGGTCGATCATCCGACGCGCCTCGTCGAGGTCGGTCTTGCCAACCGCCGAAAACGCGCCGCCGCCGCCGAATGTCATGGTGCCCATGGTCAGGGTCGAAACCTTCAGCCCGGAACGGCCGAGAGTGCGGTATTCCATGTCGTATCCTCACGATTTATCGGGAAAGGGCGTTGCAAACGACAGCCCCTCAGTGAACCGGGCATTTGTAGGATAATTCGTTCCGCTTGTCGCCCGCCCCGCAGGGCAAGCTCGATCACATCTTGCGGATTGAACGCACAGCCAGCGCAGTAGTGGCTGCAATAAAACCGTCATTGCCGACCTATACTAACATCGGTCCAGCGCTTCGATTTCCGGCCGCCGGGCCGGGCGGCAGAGCGCCTGACAGCGGCCGACAAGGCCTGTAAGCGGAGCAGCGCAAATGACCGAGATAAAACAGAATTCCCCGGCCAGGGACTGGCTGGAAGCGGAACTCGCCGACACGCTCGACGAAGATTATGAGCTGGAAATCTCGGAGCCGGCGCTGTCGATGGAGATCGCCAAGATCTACAAGAATGCGCATCCGCCATCGATCGACCGCCTGCAGTATTTTCGCAATCTCATCACGCTGCAATCCGAATTGATCAAGCTACAATCCTGGGTCGCCTATCACAAGAAGAAGCTCGTCGTGGTCTTCGAGGGCCGCGACTCGGCGGGCAAGGGTGGTGTTATCAAGCGCATCACCCAGAGGCTTAATCCGCGCATCTGCCGCGTCGCAGCACTTCCGGCGCCGACCGAGCGCGAGAAGTCGCAATGGTATTTCCAGCGCTACGTTCCGCATCTGCCGGCCGGCGGCGAGATCGTGCTGTTCGACCGATCCTGGTACAACCGCTCCGGCGTCGAGCGGGTAATGGGCTTTGCCCAGCCGGATCAGGTCGAGGAGTTCTTCCGCGACGTTCCGGAATTCGAACGCATGCTGGTCCGCTCAGGCATTACGCTTGTCAAATACTGGTTTTCGATCACCGACGAGGAGCAGCAGATGCGCTTTTTGATGCGCATCCATGACCCGATGAAGCAATGGAAACTGTCGCCGATGGATCTCCAGTCGCGCGTGCGCTGGGAGCAGTACACCAAGGCCAAGGAAGAAACGTTCGCCCGCACCAATATTCCGGAAGCCCCGTGGTTCATCGTCGAGGGCAACGACAAGAAGCGGGCACGGCTGAACTGCATCGACCATCTGCTCAAGCAGATGCCCTATGAGGAGGTGCCGCACGAAGAGATCACACTGCCGGAGCGCGTCTTCAATCCCGAATACGAGCGCCAGGTACTGCCGCGCGAACTGTATGTGCCGGAGAAGTACTGACTAAAGCGGCGAGGAAGGCGGCGCCTCCATGGCGGCGCCCTGCAACAAGCTAGGTGCGCTCGATGATGACATGCGTGGCCTTCGGCGTCGCGACCTGCTCGCTGCAGCGATAGCCGAGCTTGGGCATGTCGATGCCGGCAAAAAGGCTCTCGCCGGCGCCTAGCAGGACCGGTGAGATCGCCAGATGCATTTCGTCGATGAGCTTTTCCTTGAGATATTGCCGGATCGTAGAAACGCCACCGCCCAGCCGTACATCCTTGCCGTCAACCACTGCTTTCGCCTTCTCCAGCGCTGAGTGGATGCCGTCGGTCACGAAATAGAAGGTCGTGCCGCCCTCCATGACAATGGGATCACGTGGATGGTGCGTGAGCACGAAGACCGGCACATGGTAGGGCGGGTTGTCACCCCACCAGCCTTTCCAGCTGTCATCCGGCCATTCGCCGCGGATCGGCCCAAACATGTTGCGGCCCAGGATCCACGCGCCGATATTTTTGAAGCTGCGCGCGGCGAACGCCTCGTCAGTGTCCGTGGTCCCGCCATCCTTGCCGAGGACCATCTTGCGGAAGGTGCGGGTGCCGAACATCCATTCGTGCAGGGCTTCCCCGCCAACACCCAGCGGGTTCTTCAGGTCTTGGTCGGGACCGGCGCCGAAGCCGTCGATCGACAAGGTGAAAGCGCTGACGCGAAGTTTGGACATGAGAGCCTCCTCGATAACCAATTGTGAGATGCAAGCAGTTATCGGGGTAGCTTAACTGATTGCATTTTGCAAGCGGTATTTTGAATCGCCGGCGGGGCAATCGCTTCCAAATCATGTTGGAATAACTAATCTCAATGTCGGCGCCGCCCGTCATCCGCCTGCCGGCAGCTTCTCCCTGTATAGTGACGGGGAGAAGGGGCTGGCCGCAACGTCGATATTTTTGCAACGCTGGAGATTGGTGAAATCTTTTACGAACGCGTCTTTCTCCCTGCCACTTTACGGCGAGAAATGCCCGGCAGGGCAACGAGGGGCAGCGTAAACTTGAAGCGATGTCCTGCGGCGTTCCATGTCGCGCTTTGGACGAACGAACACTACTCGATGTAGACGCTACAAAGGCGCATCACCCCTTGAGCATCGCCGCCACTTCGGGCGCAAAGTAGGTGAGAATCCCGTCGCAGCCGGCGCGCTTGAAGGCGAGCAGCGATTCCAGCATCGCCTTTTCGCCATCGATCCAGCCATTGGCGGCGGCGGCCTTGATCATCGAATATTCGCCCGAGACCTGATAGGCGAAGGTCGGCATCTGCAACTCGTCCTTGAGCCGCCGGATGATGTCGAGATAGGGCAGGCCGGGCTTGACCATCAGCATGTCGGCGCCCTCGGCGAGATCCTGCTCGGCCTCGCGCACCGCTTCGTCGGAATTGGCGTGGTCGATGTAATAGGTCTTCTTGTCGCCCTTGAGCAGGCCGGCGGTGCCGACCGCCTCACGATAGGGGCCGTAAAAGGCGGATGCGAACTTGGTCGCATAGGACATGATCGCCACATCCTGAAATCCATTGGCGTCGAGCGCATCGCGGATGGCACCGATCCGGCCGTCCATCATGTCCGAGGGGGCAATGATGTCGGCCCCCGCCGCCGCCTGGATGACTGCCGCCGCCGTCACCTGCTCCACCGTTTCATCATTGACGATAATGCCCTCGCGCAAGATGCCGTCATGGCCATGCGAGGTGAAAGGGTCAAGCGCGGCGTCGGTGATGATGCCGATCTCCGGCACCGCGTGCTTGATGGCGCGGGTGGCACGGTTGATGATGTTTTCCGGATCGAGGATATGCGAACCGGTCTGATCGCGCAGGCCGAGCTCGACATTGGGGAAAGTGGCGATCGCCGGAATGCCAAGTTTGGCCGCTCGCTCAGCCTCCTTGACGGCGAGGTCGAGCGACAGGCGGAACACGCCGGGCATGGCGGCAATCGGTTCGCGCACTTGTCTGCCGTCGACGACGAAGATCGGCCAGATCAGATCGTCGACCGACAGCCGGTTCTCCTGGACAAGGCGGCGCGACCAATCGGCCTTGCGCATGCGCCGCAGCCGCCGGCTGCCGGTGATCTCGTCGACGCTGCGCGCGCCGGCAGGCTTTGCAGGGGTGAATTTGTTCATCGCAAAAACTCCGGATCGGGCGGCTTTTACCACGAGCTTTCGCTGCTGACCAATGCGACACGATTGTGCCAGCGGTCCTGTCGGGCGCTATTCTGGTTGCCCATTGCCCGATAGGATCTGCGCAGCACCCCGCATGGCGACGCGGAATGCCTCGTCGAAGCTGACGCCGCGCACTTGCCAATTGTAGCTCTTGCCATTCAAGGCAAGCCGCCAGTCGGCTATCCAGCCCAGTTCCTTGTCGCTCCAGACGATACTGCCGGCGAGCGCCTGGTCGGCTCCGGCCTTCCTGGCAAGCTGGTCCAGCGTCGTGATATCGGCATGGCGCAGGGCCTGGTCGTTAAGCTTTGAGGCCGATAGCAGCGACGCTTCGGGAAACACAATCCGCATGACCAGCGGACCGGTGGCGTTGACGAACGATTCGCGCATCGCCGCCCCGCGCTCATCGTCGGCGGTCAGCACGAACTGCCTTGTGCCTTGCTCCGCCGCCAGGAAAATTACCAGGCGTGGCCGCTCGCCAAGCCATGGTTTGCTGCCGAGCGTGGCAAGCACCGGATCGATAACGTCAGGCCTGTACAGACAAGTGAGATCGTGCGGCCGGTCATGGGTGCCCTGTTCGTCATGGACCGGAATGCCTTCGAGACGGTCGCGATAGCGGAATTCGGCAACGAAGCTGCCGGCCTTGTCGCGCAGCGCCGCCATCTCAGTTCTCTTCGGCAGCCGCTGATCGCCGGACACACGAACCAGCACCGCATCGAGGCAGGCCTTGAAACCGATCTGCCTGTTGACCTCGCCCTGGCCGGTGACGATGGTCTGCGATTGATAGAGCTCGTCGACGGTTCCGGCCGATACGGGAGGAGCGTTCGCAGCGATCAGGCCGACCACCACAACAGCAAGGCGCGGCAACCAAGGCATGGTTCAACCTTCCGGTTCAAAGCGCCAGCATTAGCACTGGGTGACGCCGACGACCATGCAGCGGATTGGGCGCCGCCATTGACGCGGCCATGCGCCACGCTTTAGCACTTCACTCCCGGCGGGCGCGGGGAGGGATTCTCTGGCGATGGATTTTGGCGGAGGCGACGAGATTCGCTTCGAAAGATTGGGCAGGGCCGGCGTCGTCACGCTGACGCGGCCGCACGCGCTCAATGCCGTAACCCACCGCATGGTCAAGGCGCTGGACAAGGCGCTGCGCAGTTGGGAGCGCGACGACGGCGTCGACGTTGTCGTCGTCAAGGCCGAGGGCAGGGCATTTTCGGCGGGCGGCGACATCCTCCACATCTACGAAGCCGGCCGCGCAGGAAGGCCTCCGGTCGATTTCTTCGCCGATGAATACCGGCTGAATGCCCGCATCGCCCGCTTCAAGAAACCCTATGTCGCGGTGATCGACGGCATCGTCATGGGCGGCGGCGTAGGTATCTCCTTCCATGGCTCGCAGCGAGTGCTGACCGAGAACGCCCAGTTTGCCATGCCCGAGGTCGGCATCGGCTTTTTCCCGGATGTCGGCGCCAGCCATCTGTTGCCGGATCTCGGCGGCAGCTTCGGCATGTATCTGGCGCTGACCGGCAACCGCATCCGCTATGGCGATGCTTTGTGGTCGGGCCTCGCCACCCATACGATCAAGGCGGAGGGCCAGGCCGGCTTCCTCGACCGTCTGGCGGAAAGCGGCGACCCGGAATCGGTGCTGCGCGGCTGCTTCGTCCCGGCCAGGCGCGAGACCGACAGGCCGACGCTGGAAGCCATCGCCCGGCATTTCGCGCAGCCGTCGCTGGCCGATATCGTCGCTAGCCTGGAGCGGGCAGCCGCTGCCGACGAGTTCGCGGCAAAGACGCTGGCCACCATCCGCACACGTTCACCGACCAGCTTGCATGTTGCATGGCGCCAGATCAGCGCCGGGCAGACGTTGTCAATGGACGAGTGCATGAAAATGGAGTTCCGTATCCTCAACCGCATGCTTGCCGGGCACGACTTCTATGAAGGTATCCGCGCCGCCATCATCGATAAAGGCTCGACGCCGCAATGGCGGCCGGCAGGCATCGATGACGTCAGCGCCGCCAACGTCGACGCCTATTTCGCACCGCTCGGCGAACGGGAACTGAAGCTGTGAGCGAGGTCGCCTCGAGACGCGTGGTGCTGCAGCCCTCGACGATCGAGGTCATCTTCGCCTGGTTCCAGCGCGTCATCGCCGGCTACTGTCTGCTGTTCGGCATCTTGTACTGGATCCGGCTGATCGGCTTTTACCCCGGCCCGTTGTGGCGCTTCGACCTGATGCCGGTGCACTGGCAGGTGGCGGCGGTGGTGCTGGCGGTGTTTTTTCCGTTCGCTGCCGCCGGCCTCTGGATGCTGGCGTCCTGGGGGCCGGTGATCTGGTTCATCTGCGCGGTGACCGAGTGCGTCATGTATGCCGGCTTCCCCGAGCTGTTCGGCCACCGGCCGCTGATCGTCGCCTCGCACCTTGCGGTGGCGCTGCTCTACATAGTGTTCCGCGTGGTGATCTGGATCCAGAAGCGGCAACCCCGGCGATAGCAATTCCGGCCAGGATCGTTGGCTAAATCTTTAGGTTAATTATCCTTGCTCGGGTGACCGTCCGTTAAGCCTCTTTCGAAACCCCTTACCGGTAAGCTCTTGTTAGCCTTGGCGTTTAAGTCGAATTTTATGAGTATTCGATAGTGTCGCGATCAAGGTGAAGAACAAAAAATCACCGGGCGACAAACGAGAGGCAAAGACAATGATCAATTCGCGTCCGGCGGCGAAGACCGCCAACGTATCCGATGACCGCCGCGAGGCGATCCGTTCGCTGTACATGGAATCGCTGCAGCTGGTCGAGCGGCTGCATCGCCGTCTGCTTGACGTGATCAAGGACGAATTCGACCGCAACGGTCGCTCCGACATCAACGCCATCCAGGCGCTGCTCCTGTTCAACATCGGCAATTCGGAGCTGACCGCCGGCGAACTGCGCTCGCGCGGCTATTATCTCGGCTCGAATGTCTCCTACAATCTGAAGAAGCTGGTCGATCTCGGCTTCATCAACCACCAGCGCTCGCGCATCGACCGCCGTTCGGTGCGGGTTTCGCTGACGCCGAAGGGCAATGAGGTGGCGGAAGTCGTCGCCGGCCTCTACGAGCGCCATGTCGGTTCGATCGAGCAGGTTGGCGGCATCAACACGGAAGAGTTCAAGCAGATGAACCGCGCCCTGCAGCGCCTGGATCGGTTCTGGAACGATACCATCGCCTACCGGATGTAATCGCATCCGCCGCATCAAGATCTGAAGCTGGACTACGGAAATGCTGCCGCGGAGTGGACCAAAGGCCGGTGCCGAAAAGCACCGGTCTTGCCGTTTCGTCAGGCCGGCCGATCCAAATTCGAGCAACAGCCACGTTGCCGCCATATTCCAATGGAACCGAAGATGCGGGTGATGCTGGGGCCAAAGCCGTGCATTTGTCCTGTGCTCAAGTCACTTCCCATGTGGTTTTACACCGAAGTGATGCGGGCCATGGTTGGCTAATTGTTAAGAAGCCAACTCTAGAGTGCGGGCGAGACCGCCCGGTGGGTTGAATTGTAGCAAGAATGTCTGGAACGTCCATGAGAACCAGCCGCCGTTTCTTCCTTTCAGGAGCCTCCGCGCTCGCAGCCGCAATGGTCGCCGGCCGCGCCAGTGCGCAGGATGTGATCGGGGATATCCTGAAATCCTCGGCGCGCGGCAATTGGGACGACCAATTCGATGCGCGTGCCAGCGAAGGCGGCAAGGTTGCCTCGACGCTGCCGATCTTCAGCCTGCAGACGGTGTCCTTCACCGAGCAGGCGATCATGCAGTATCAGAATATCGTCGCGCAAGGCGGCTGGGAGCAGGTTCCAGACACCAAGAAGCTGCAGCTTGGCGTCGAGGATCCCGATGTGGTGCCGCTGCGCAGGCGCTTGATGATATCGGGCGATCTGGCGCAGAGCGCCGGGCTCTCGGAAGCGTTCGATTCTTACGTCGACTCGGCGCTCAAGCGCTTCCAGTTGCGTCACGGCTTGCCGGCCGACGGAACCACGGGCAAATATACTTTCGCGGCAATGAACGTGTCGGCGCCGGTTCGGCTTGGTCAGCTGCAGACCAATCTGCAACGGCTGCGTGAGCGGGCCGGCACGCTTGGCAACCGCTATGTTCTGGTCGACATCCCGGCGGCGCAGATCGAGGCAGTCGAGAACGACCGCGTTGTGCTGCGCCACACCGCAATCGTCGGCAAGATCGATCGCCAGACGCCGATCGTCAATTCCAAGATCAACGAAATCATCGTCAATCCGTACTGGAACGCGCCGGTCTCGATCGTGCGCAAGGACATCATTCCGCTGATGCGGAAGGACCCCAACTATCTCAAGGATAGCCATATCCGCCTGTTTGCGCCGGACGGCAGCGAGGTCGACCCAATGACGGTCGACTGGTCGACCGACGATGCCGCCAAATACCGCTTCCGCCAGGATCCCGGTTCCGGCAACGCGATGGCCTCGGTCAAGATCAATTTCCCCAGCCCGGACGGCGTCTACATGCACGACACGCCGCAGCAGAGCCTGTTCGGCAAGCTGATGCGCTTCGATTCCTCTGGCTGCGTGCGGGTCCAGAACGTGCGCGACCTCGTCACCTGGATTCTGCGCGACACACCGGGCTGGGATCGCCAGCATTTCGAGGCGGCGATCAAGACCGGGGAGAACACGCCGGTGCAGGTCACCAATCCGGTGCCGGTTTATTTTCTCTACGTCTCGGCCTGGTCGACAGGGCCGGGCGTGGTCCAGTTCCGTGACGACATTTACGGCCTCGACGGAGCCAACGAGCTGCAGATCACATCCGCGCTCTAAGCAGCTGAGTTCATTTGCAAAAGGCCGCCGGAAGGGCGGCCTTTTTCGTTGCCGAGTCTTTCGCGGCAAGCTTTGCTGGACTGATCGCCGGCAAAAGAACGCGCGGCGCCGTATTCGGAAATCGCATCATGCATGTCGCAATGTTCATTCTGGTCGTGCTTATCTTCGTCGCCGTTTCGGGCGCGCTGGTCCGGCCGGTGCGGGTTCCGCTACCTGTGCTGCAGATCGCCATCGGCGCGGCACTGGCTTGGCCGGTGCGCGGAATGCATGTCGAGATCGATCCCGAGCTGTTTCTGCTGGTGTTCATCCCACCGCTGCTGTTCAGCGACGCCTATGGTGCGCCCAAGCGCGAACTGATCGCGCTGCGCGGGCCGATCCTCGACCTCGCCATCGGGCTGGTCTTCTTCACCATTGTCGGCTTCGGCTACGCTTTGCACTGGCTTGTCCCGAGCATCCCGCTCGTCGTCGCTTTCGCACTTGCTGCGGTGCTGTCCCCGACGGATGCGGTGGCCGTCTCCTCGATCGTCGACAAGAGCCTGGTCCCGGCTCGGCTGATGCACATCCTGGAGGGCGAGGCGCTGCTCAACGATGCGTCGGGCCTCGTGATGTTCCGCTTTGCGGTGGCAGCTGCCTTGACCGGCAGCTTCTCCTTCGTCGCGGCGTCCGTGACTTTCCTCTATGCCGTCGCTGCCGGCATCCTGGCCGGCATGGCTGCCTTGTTCGTCGCCGCCAAGGCGCTGCAATTGCTGAACCGTATCGGCGGCGTGCCGGCCGAGGTGCAGGTGCTGGTCATGGTCCTGCTGCCGTTCATCGCCTATCTCGGCGCCGAGAATGTCGGCGCCTCGGGCATTCTGGCGGCGGTCACGGCCGGAGTGCTCACCGGCGGCTCCGGGATTTTCCGCTTTCTCGGCGTCTCGGCACGCATACAGACCGTATCGCTGTGGACGACGCTATCCTTCGTCTTCAACGGCGCGCTGTTCATCCTGCTCGGGTTGCAGCTTCCCGAAATCATCGGCAACGTGCCGCCTGAGCTCGGCAGCCGCTATCCGGTCATCCAGCCAATCGCCACGGTGGTCGCGCTGACACTATGCCTGATCGGGCTGCGCTTCCTGTGGATCTGGGTCGGCGACATTGCGACGCGCGTCTCAGCGCGATTACGCGAGCAGAAGGCCGAGCCGTTCGGGCTGCGCGTTCGGATCGCCGGCTCTGTTGCAGGCGTGCGCGGCGCCATCACGCTGGCCGGCATCCTGTCGCTGCCGCTCACCATGCCGAATGGTTCGCCCTTTCCGGCGCGCGACGTGGTGATCTTCCTCGCCGCAGGCGTCATCATCTGCTCATTGCTCATTGCCAGCCTTGCCTTGCCCAAGGTGGCACGGGGGCTGGTCGAGCCGGGCGAGGATCCTGGCGCTGCCGAGGAGCGTCTTGCGCGCGTGGGCGCGGCCAAGGCCGCCATCGCCCGCATCGAGAGCATGGCCGGCGCGACCGACGGCGATGAAGGGGATATACCCGGCGCCCGGCTTGCCGCCGCCGACAGCATCGTCGCTGGCTACCGTCGCCGCATCGCTGCCTCCGACGAGGCCGACGAGGCGCGCGCCGAGGCCCGCGAGGCCGGACGGCTGGAGCTCGAATTGAGGCTGGCGGGCATTGAGGCCGAACGCGCAGCGGTTCGCGCAATGTTTCGCAGCGGCCAGATTAACGACCATACGATGCAGGCGCTGTTCACCGAGATCACGCTCACCGAGGCCCTGCTGAAGGGCCGGCAGGCAAGGAAATAGAGGCTGCCAGTCTCTCTGGCGCAATCCGGCCAGCAAATTTCGCGCTGCAAACGTGGCGGGCCGAAAGCAACTGTGTTAATGGCGCGACAGACTCCGAACCTTGAGGATTTCAGCCCATGGCAACAGCAGCGGCAGTGTCGAACAAATTCGAATCCTTTTTCGAAACCACGCTTGCCGATGCCGACCCCGAGATTTTCGGCGCAATCCGCAACGAACTCGGCCGCCAGCGCCACGAGATCGAGCTGATTGCCTCGGAAAATATCGTCTCGCGTGCCGTGCTCGAGGCACAGGGGTCGATCATGACCAACAAATATGCCGAGGGCTATCCGGGCAAGCGCTACTATGGCGGCTGCCAATTCGTCGATGTCGCCGAGGAACTGGCCATCGAACGCGCGAAAAAGCTGTTCGGCTGCAACTTCGCCAACGTCCAGCCGAATTCCGGTAGCCAGATGAACCAGGCGGTGTTCCTGGCGTTGCTGCAGCCCGGCGACACCTTCATGGGCCTCGACCTCAATTCCGGCGGACACCTGACACATGGCTCGCCGGTCAATATGAGCGGCAAATGGTTCAAGGTCGTCTCCTATGGCGTGCGCCGGGACGATCATCTGCTCGACATGGATGCGATCGAGAAGACCGCCCATGAGACCAGGCCGAAATTGATCCTGGCCGGCGGCACAGCCTATTCACGTGTCTGGGACTGGAAGCGTTTTCGCGAGATCGCCGATTCGATCGGTGCCTATCTGATGGTCGACATGGCCCACATCGCCGGCCTGGTCGCCGGCGGCATGCATCCGTCGCCGCTGCCGCATGCCCATGTGGTCACCACCACGACGCACAAATCGCTGCGCGGGCCGCGCGGCGGCATGATCCTTTGCAATGACGAGGATATTGCCAAGAAGATGAATTCGGCCGTCTTCCCCGGCCTGCAGGGCGGACCGCTGATGCATGTGATCGCCGCCAAGGCGGTGGCTCTGGGCGAGGCGCTGAAGCCGAGCTTCAAGATCTATGCGGAGAGCGTCGTCGCCAATGCCAAGGCGCTGGCCTCCAGTCTGCAGGAAACCGGTCTCGACATCGTCTCCGGCGGCACCGACAACCATCTGATGTTGGTCGACCTGCGTCCCAAGAACGCCACCGGCAAGCGCGCCGAGGCTGCCCTTGGCCGCGCCAACATCACCTGCAACAAGAACGGCATCCCCTTCGATCCGGAAAAGCCTTTCGTGACATCGGGCGTTCGGCTCGGCACGCCGGCCGGCACCACGCGCGGCTTCGGTCAGGCCGAGTTCCGCGAGATCGGCAAGCTGATCGCCGAAGTGCTGGATGGACTGAAGGTCGCCAATTCCGACGAAGGCAATGCGGCCGTCGAGGCAACCGCGAAGGCCAAGGTGGCGGCATTGACGGATCGTTTTCCGCTTTACCCGTATCTTGGTTGACGCAGGGCGTCGTTCCCCCAACTGTGACGGCGCCGATCAACTGGCCACGGTTGCATCTCGGAGACGCTTGATGATGATGCGAATTTTCCGTTTCACCAGTGTTGGCGCTGCCTTGCTCACCTTAGCGACCTCTCAGCTACTCGGCGCGGCGTTGGCGCAGACCGAGCCGACGCCGGCAGCACCCAAGACAGAGACCTTCGGCAGGTGGTCCACCACGGTGGACGAGGTCAACACCGGTGAGGATGTGCGCAAGACCTGCGCCGCCTCGACGGTCTTTTTCGATGCTAACGGCACCAGTGGCACCCTCACGCTGGCCATCTCGAATGGCGACGTACTGCCACCCGAGGGCTATCCGAGCCTCATCATCGCCGTGAGAAACAGTGACTTGCCCAAGGGGGACAACATCCCGGCGGTGTTCCGCGACGTCAACGACAAGATCAAGGCTGGTTTTCATATTATCGCCGACGGACAGTGGATGATGGACAACAAACCCGAGACCACGCTTGCCATACTGCGTGCCATGCGCCGTACCAGCGCCCTCGATGTCAGCTTCGCCGACAAGCCGGTCGCGACCATATCGATGGACGGCTTCACCAAGGCCTATCGCTATCTCGGCACGTCCTGCGGCTTCCCGACCGGCGACGTCGCTCCCTGATTGGCGTATTGCCGTCCAACTGATTGCCGCTCTCGCAATTTTCCTCGTGCCTCGCTATCTCTGAGGCGCGATCGGTCATCGGCCATACTTTGCCATCGTGGCAAAAACCTCTAAGCCGTTCGCACTACGAGAATCGCGAACCGAAGGCTCTCCATGCGCTGTCCCTACTGTCAGTCCGAAGATACGCAGGTGAAGGATTCGCGCCCTGCCGAAGACGGTGCAGCGATCCGCAGGCGGCGCGTCTGCCCGGATTGCGGCGGCCGCTTCACCACTTTCGAGCGCGTCCAATTGCGCGATCTCGTCGTGGTGAAGAAGTCTGGACGCAAGGTGCCGTTCGACCGCGACAAGTTGCTGCGCTCTGTCGAGATCGCGGTACGCAAGCGCAATGTCGACCCGGAACGTATCGACCGGGCGGTGACCGGCATCGTGCGCCAGCTCGAAAGCTCGGGCGAGACCGAGGTGGCCTCGGGGGAAGTCGGCCGGCTGGTCATGGAGGCGCTTAAGTCGCTCGATGATGTCGCCTATGTGCGCTTTGCCTCCGTCTACCGCAATTTCCGCGAGGCCAAGGATTTCCACGACGTGTTGGGCGAACTCAAAGGCGACGAGCTCAAAACCGACGAGCCCAAGGGCGAAGAGCTGAAGAGCGAAGAGGACGCCAGCTGAGCATGGCAGGGTCCGAACGCAGCACGGCTGAGCAAGAGGTCCTCGATCGCCGCTATATGGCGGCAGCCCTCAGGCTGTCGCGCAAGAATGCCGGGCGGACCTCGACCAACCCTTCCGTCGGCACGCTGATCGTGCGCGATGACGGCGACGGGCCGATGATCGTCGGCAGCGGTGTCACTGCCGTCGGTGGCCGGCCGCATGCCGAAACCGGGGCTTTGGCAGAGGCCGGCGAACTGGCGCGCGGCGCCACCGCCTATGTGACGCTGGAGCCCTGCGCTCATCACGGCCGCACGCCGCCTTGCGCCAATGCGCTGGTCAGTGCCGGCGTGGCGCGTGTGGTCGGCGCTGCCAGCGATCCGGACCCGCGTGTTTCCGGCAAGGGCTATGCAATCTTGCGTGCCGCCGGCGTCGAAGTGGTGGAAAAAGTGTTGGCGGCCGAGGCCGCGGAGCAGATGGCCGGCTATTTAATTCGATCTCTGAAAAAACGCCCGGAAGTGATCCTGAAACTTGCGCTTTCGAGCGACAACAAGATCGGCGTGAAAGGCGAGGGACAGGTCTCCATCACCGGCGATATCGCCCGACGCGAAGTCTATCTGATGCGCGCCGAAGCGGACGGCATATTGATCGGCATCGGCACCGCGCTGGAGGACGATCCGGCACTGACGGTGCGGCTGCCGGGACTTGAGAACCGTTCGCCGGCGCGCATCGTGCTCGACCGCCAGATCAGGCTGCCGGAGACCTCGAAACTGGTTTCCGGCGTCGACCGGGTCCCGCTCTATGTCGCCGCTTGTGCCGAGGCCGATCCACGTCGGCGGGCCGCGCTCGAACGCACCGGCGTGCGCTTCATCGGCACTGAGACGTATGAAGGCGATATTGCGTTGCCGGAACTGCTCGAGGATCTGGCGGCGCTCGGCATGGCCAGCGTGCTGGTCGAGGGCGGCGCCGAGGTGGCCAAGGCGTTCCTTGAGGAAGGCCTAGTCGACCGCATCGTGCTGTTTCAGGGGCCGGATGCGATCGGCGGGGACGGCATTGCATCGCCGGTCGATGCCAACCATATCTCGCCGGGGTTTCGTAAATTGCGCGACATGCGTTTCGGCGAAGACACGTATGCCGAATGGACAAGAGACATCTAGGACCGAACTGATGTTCACTGGGCCAAAGTAATGTTTACAGGAATTGTCACCGACGTCGGCACCGTTGCCGCCGTGAAGCCGCTCAGGGAAGGCGTCGGTTTGCGTATCGACACCGCTTACGATCCGCAGACCATTGCCATCGGCGCCTCGATTTCCTGCGGCGGCGTCTGCCTGACGGTGACGGGATTGCCGGAAGACGGCGCCAACGCACGCTGGTTCGAGGTCGAGGCCTGGGAAGAAGCACTCAGGCTGACGACCGCGATGGGCTGGAAATCCGGCACGCGCATCAACCTGGAGCGGGCTCTGAAGATCGGCGACGAGCTTGGCGGCCATATAGTGTCCGGCCATGTCGACGGCATGGCCGAGATCGTGGCGCGTAAGGAAGAGGGCGACGCCGTTCGCTTCACCCTGGAAGCACCGCGCGAGCTTGCCAAATTCATCGCCCCCAAGGGTTCCGTCGCGCTCGACGGCACTTCGCTCACCGTCAACAAGGTCGAGGGCACCCGCTTCGACGTGCTGTTGATCCACCATTCGCTGACCGTCACCACCTGGGGCGAGCGACAGGTCGGCGACCGCGTCAACCTCGAGATCGACACCATGGCCCGCTACGCGGCGCGACTGGTGGAGGCGGCGAAGGAGGGACTTTGAGGCGCTCGTCCATAAAGCCCATTCCCTGATGCGACCGCCGCCGAGTTGGCCTTGAAAGTTCCTTCGGCAATCTTCCGCTTGCGATCAAACCGGCTTCGGCCTAAGTCACCGGCGATCCCCGGAGACATCTATGGCAGGCACATCCCAACACGGCAAAGCGTTCATCCGTCCGAAGAAGAAGGCCCACCTTCTTGTCATCGAGGCGCGCTTTCACGACGACCTTGCCGACGCGTTGCTCGAAGGCGCGACAAAGGCCCTCGAGGAAGCGGGCGCGACATACGATGTCGTCACTGTTCCGGGCTCGCTCGAAATCCCGGCGGTGATTTCCTTCGCGCTCGACGGTGCCTCCGAAGGCGGGACGAACTATGACGGCTTCGTCGCCCTCGGCACGGTGGTCCGCGGCGACACCTATCATTTCGATATCGTCGCCAATGAATCCAGCCGTGCCCTGATGGACCTGTCCGTGCAGGATGCGGTCTGCATCGGCAACGGCATCCTGACCACCGAAAACGACGAACAGGCATGGACGCGAGCAAGACGTTCGGAAGGCGACAAGGGCGGCTTTGCGGCGCGTGCGGCGCTGACCATGATCGCTCTAAAGGAACAGCTGGGAGAGCGAACGTGAGCGAACCCGCTTCGCCCGGCCAGCCTGCGGTTCGCCATGCCAACAAGCGCGGTGCTGCCCGTCTGGCCGCCGTGCAGGCGCTCTACCAGATGGACGTCGCCGGCAGCGGTGTGTTTGAGATCACCGCCGAATACGAGGCGTTCAGGCTCGGCAAGGAAGTCGATGGCGCGCTCTATCGCGAAGCCGATGCGCAGTGGTTTCGCGCCATTCTTGCCGGCGTTGTCGAGCACCAGAAGACCATCGATCCAGTCATCCGACAGGCGCTGACCGAGGACTGGCCTCTGTCGAGGCTCGATTCGACGTTGCGCGCCATATTGCGCGCCGGCGTCTACGAGCTGATGCAGCGCGAGGACGTGCCGGTGGCGGTCATCGTCTCCGAATATGTCGACATCGCCAAGGCATTTTACGAAGAAGACGAGCCGAAACTGGTCAATGCGGTGCTTGATCGCGTGTCGCGCCGGGTGCGTGGCGAGGGCCGGGGCAAGGACCCCTCATGACTGCTGTCGTCGCCGTTGAGGCGGGCAAGGAAGCGCGTCGCACCGCCTTCATCCTCGCAGCCTCGCAGGCGATCATCGGCTCGGCCGCACCCATCGCCATTTCCATGGGCGGATTGGCCGGGCAGTACCTGCTCGACGCTGACAAGTCGCTGGCAACCGCGCCGATCACCGGCTTCAATGTCGGCGTGGCGCTCGGTTCCCTGCCGGCCGCGGCGATCATCCGCCGGCTCGGCCAGCGCGACGGCTTCATGACCGGCACAGCGGTCACGGCGCTTGGCGGGCTGGTCGCCACGCTGGCGCTGTTTCATGCCAGCTTCTGGCTATTCGCTTTCGGCTTGGCCGTGATCGGCATCGGAGGCGCCTTCGTCCAGCAGTTCCGCTTTGCCGCCGCCGACAATGCGCCGCCTGAATTCAAGGCGCGCGCCATCTCCTTCGTGCTGGCCGGCGGCATCGTCACCGCCATACTCGGGCCGCAGATCGTCATCTTCACCGGCGACCTGTTCTCGCCGGTGAAGTTTGCCGGCTCGTTTGCGTCCATCCTGGTGCTGGCGGCGGTCGGCGCCGCCATTCTCTCTTTGTTGCGCATCCCGGCCAAGGCAACCGACAAGGTGGAAATCGCCGACAGCGACGCCCGGCCGCTCTCGGAAATCGTCACCAGGCCGCGCTTCGTCGCAGCGCTGTTTTGCGCCGTCGGCAGCTACGCGCTGATGAGCTTCGTCATGACGGGCGCGCCGCTGGCCATGGTCGGCTGCGGCCTTTCGACCGACGACGCCACGCTCGGCATTTCCTGGCATGTGATGGCGATGTTCGCGCCGAGCTTCTTCACGGGGTCGCTGATCTATCGCTTCGGCGCTGAGCGGATCGTGGCCATCGGCCTGGTGCTGCTGATTGGCTGCGCCATAGTGGCGCTGTCAGGGTTGGCACTGTGGCAGTTCTGGACGGCGCTGATCCTGCTCGGCCTTGGCTGGAACTTCAGCTTCATCGGTGCCACCGCCATGGTGGCCGACAGCTACCAGTCATCCGAAAAAGGCAAGGTCCAGGGTTTTCACGATTTCGTCCTGTTCGGCTCCGTCGCCTTCGCCTCGCTGATGTCGGGGGCGGTCTACAATGCCTGGGGCTGGGAGATGTTGAACTGGATGATTTTCCCGGTCGTCGTGCTGTGCTTCGTGGCACTGGGCGTGTTGAAGATGACGGGCTTGCGCGCGGCCAACTGACGTCACCCTGTCGGGACGTCGCGGCAGCGGATTCACTCACATCCGAACAAAATTATTGCGCCCATCCCCCCTCTTATGAAACCGTGTACCCCGACGGGGCATCGAAGCCATGCTCATATGCGGCAGCCGTATTCCGGTTCACAGCAAGGGATTTGTGAGATGTTTTCAATCAAGATTCTGGCCGGCGCTGTACTGGCGCTCGGAATTGCGTTGGCCTCGGCGAGTGCCCAGGTGGTGGTGTCGTCGAAGATCGACACCGAGGGCGGTGTGCTCGGCAATATCATCCAGCTGGTGCTGAACGCCAATAATATCCAGACTACCGACCGTATCCAGCTCGGCGGCACACCTGTGGTGCGCAAGGCGATTACAGCCGGCGAGATCGACATCTATCCGGAATACACCGGCAACGCCGCCTTCTTCTTCGAGAAGGCCGACGATCCGGTGTGGAAAGACGCCGCCAAGGCCTACGAGACTGCCAAGAAGCTCGACTACGACGCCAACAAGATCGTCTGGCTGTCACCGTCACCGGCCAACAACACCTGGGCGATCGCCCTGCGCAAGGAGGTCGCCGATACCAATAAGCTCGTCACCCTTTCCGACTTCGGCAAATATGTCTCGGGCGGCGGCAAGGTGGTGCTGGCGGCCTCCGCCGAGTTCGTCAATTCGGCGGCCGCGCTGCCCGCTTTCCAGAAGACGTATGGCTTCACGCTGAAGCCGGACCAGTTGATCACGCTGTCCGGCGGCGACACGGCGGCCACCATTGCCGCCGCAGCCAACCAGACCAACGGCGCCAACGCCGCCATGGTCTATGGCACCGACGGCGGCATCGCGCCCTCCGGCCTCGTCGTGCTTGAAGACGACAAGGGTGTGCAGCCGGTCTACCAGCCGGCGCCGATCATCCGCGAGGCGGTGCTGAAGGAGCATCCCGAGATCGAGACACTGCTGAAGCCGGTGTTCGCCAAGCTCGACCTTGTCACGCTGCAGGAGTTGAATGGCCGCGTGCAGGTCGGCGGCGAGCCGGTCAAGGGCGTCGCCGAGGACTTTTTGAAAAAGAACGGCTTCCTGAAGTAAGGCGATTCCGGCGCTCCGCTTTCGAGGTGCGCCGGATCGGCCGATGGGGGAGGGCGTGCGCATCCGGTTCGACAAGCTCGGCGTGGTCATCGCGGCGATATCAGCCTATGCGGCTTTTGCGGCACCATTCGCCACGTTCCGCGCCAATCGCATCGTACCCGGCGAGGCGCGCTCGATCCTCGAATCTTTGTCTGCGACGGTCGGTCCGCTGTTGATGGCGATTGTTGTCGCAGCGGCGCTCATTGCGCTGCTGAAAACGCCGCTTGCTCTGCGCCTCGCCGCCAGTGTGGTTGCGCTTGCAGCGCTGGCGCTGCTGATCGGCGTCGCCGGCAGTTTCCTGACACCTGCCGGCAACACCTTCGCCCGTATCTCGCCGGCTTCGGGCTTTTGGCTGCTTATCTTCGCCTTCACCCTTCTGCTCGCCGACGTGCTTACGCGGCTGAACCTGTCGCCGCAGGCACGGATCGGCGTGCTTGTTGTCGCCGCCGCGGCGATCGGGCTGCTGCTCGTCTCGGGAAGCTGGAATAGCCTGTCGATCCTCAAGGAATATTTCAATCGCGCCGATAGTTTTTGGGCGGAAGGCTCCAAGCACGTGACGCTGGCGCTGGGTTCGCTGGCGGCAGCGGTGATTATCGGCCTGCCGCTCGGCATCCTCTGCCACCGCGTCGAGAAATTGCGGGCCGGTGTGCTCAACGTGCTGAACATCATCCAGACCATTCCTTCGATTGCGCTGTTCGGCCTCTTGATTGCACCGCTCGGCTGGGTCGCTTCGCATGTGCCGGGAGCTGCCGCGCTCGGCATTCGCGGCATCGGCACGGCGCCGGCTTTCGTCGCTTTGTTCCTCTATTCACTGCTGCCGGTAGTGGCCAACACCGTGGTCGGCCTCGCCGGTGTGCCGCGTGCCGCCAACGACGCAGCGCGCGGCATGGGCATGACCGACCGCCAGCGGCTGTTCGGCGTCGAGTTTCCGCTGGCTTTCCCGGTGATCCTCACCGGCATCCGCATCGTGCTGGTGCAGAATATCGGCCTCGCCACAATTGCCGCGTTGATCGGCGGCGGCGGCTTTGGCGTGTTCGTATTCCAGGGGGTCGGCCAGACGGCGATGGACCTGGTGCTGCTCGGTGCTGTTCCCACGGTGGTGCTGGCCTTCGCCGCTGCCATCATCCTCGATGCAGTGATCGAAATGAGCGCCAGCAAGCGCAGGGTTGAAACGGCATGATCGAGATCGAAGGCATCACCAAGCGCTACGGCGAGACGACAGTCGTCGACGACGTGTCGATGGTAATCGAGCCGCGCAGCATCGCCGTCATCGTCGGCACCTCCGGCTCCGGCAAGACGACGCTGCTTCGCATGATCAACCGGCTGGTCGAGCCGACATCGGGCGTGATCAAGCTCGACGGCGTCGATAACCGCTCGGTCCCGGATTATGAGCTGCGTCGCAGCATCGGCTATGCCATCCAGGGCCACGGCCTGTTTCCGCATCGCACGGTGGCGCAGAACATCGCCACTGTGCCGGTATTGCTCGGCTGGGGCGCCAACCGCATCAAGGCCCGCGTCGACGAGCTGATGACGCTATACCAGCTCGACCCGCAAGCCTACGGGCCACGCTATCCGCATGAGCTTTCCGGCGGCCAGCAGCAACGCGTCGGCGTCGCCCGGGCGCTTGCCGCGGAACCCAACGTGCTGTTGATGGATGAGCCGTTCGGCGCGCTCGACCCGATCATCCGCAACAAGGCGCAGGAGGATCTGCTGGCGATCCAGAAACGCTTCGGCACCACCATCATCCTCGTCACCCATGACATGGAAGAGGCCGTTCACATGGGCGACAAGATCGCGGTGATGGATGGCGGCAAAGTAGTGCAATATGCCGCGCCGGCCGAGATACTGGCGAAACCGGCCAGCGCGTTTGTCGAGACCCTGGTTGGCGCCAGCGAAAAACCGTTCCGGCTGTTGTCGCTTGGCCGGGTGCGCGACGCGGTGGAAAAAGGCACGGCCGAAGGCGAGGCGATCCCCGGTGATGCCAGCCAACGCGACGCGTTGGCCGAACTCCTGTGGTCGGGCCGCCCGGCACTTCCGGTGAAAGATACTGACGGCAAATCGCTTGGCCGCGTCACTGTGGACGGGCTGGTTAAGCGCGCGGCGAGGCCGGCATGAAAGCCTGGCTTCCGTCGCTGCTCAGGCTTGCTTTGGTGGTGGTGCTTATTGCCTTCGTCGCCAATCCCGGCTGGTTCGAACCGCTGCTGAGGCCGCTGACAGAGAACAACGCGCCGGTAATCTACAATCAGGGCAGCCTGTTGACGTTGACGCTGCTGCATCTGCGGACCGTGCTGATCGCGACGGTTGCCGCGACGATCGTTGCGGTCGCGCTCGCCATTCTGGTCACCAGGCCAGCCGGCGCCGAATTCCTGCCGCTGTCGCGCAGCCTGGTCAATATCGGCCAAACCTTTCCGCCGGTGGCGGTGCTGGCGCTTGCCGTGCCGGCCGTCGGCTTCGGCGAAAAGCCGACGCTGATTGCGCTGTTTCTCTACGGACTGCTGCCGATCTTCGAGAATGCGCTGACCGGCCTGACGACGCTGCCGGCCAACGTAGTCGAGGCGGCGCGTGGCGCCGGCATGACCGGCTGGCAAAGACTGGTCAAGGTCGAGCTGCCGCTCAGCGCGCCGATCATTCTCGGTGGTATCCGGCTGTCGGTGGTGATCAGCCTCGCCACCGCGACCATCGGCTCGACGGTAGCGGCGAGGACACTGGGCGAGGTGATCATCGCAGGCCTGCTGTCGAACAACCTCGCCTTCATCCTGCAGGGTGGCCTGATCGTCGCCGCCCTTGCCGTGCTGATCTATGACGGGCTGTCGGCGGTCGAGCGCTATACCGCCCGGCGCATGGGACGCGAGCCCGAGTAGCGTCTCGGGGCGAAGTTCGGTCTTTTTTCAGTGGCCGGTCGACCGCGTCGGATGATCGAGCGTCAGTTCCAGCGTTGTGCCCGTCTCGCCGGTGATCCAGCGGCGGCGGATGATGGCGAAATCGTGCTGTGTGTCGGCTCTAACCACAGAGACCAAGTCGCCCACCGCGCAATCACTGTCGAGATCGAGGGCTTCGACAGTCTCGGCAATGTCTTGCTTGCCGGCATAATGTCTCGCAATGGCTGTGAGCACGATGATCACTGGCCCACCCGTTGCGCGATCTTCGGGACTCGGCGATTGATGAGTGCGATGCCCCGATCTTTCAGCAGGAGTTCTTGCCATGACCGCGCGTTTCTCCAAGATCGTCATGTGTTTGTGTCTGGCGGCTTTCGCCTTCCTCGTCGCCTTCGGCAACATCACCGATTACGGCTCAAACTTCGCCTTTGTCCAGCATGTGCTGAGCATGGACACGACCTTTCCCGGCAATGCACTGATGTACCGCTCGATCACCAACCCGGCCTTGTGGACGGCTGGCTACTGGCTGATCATCATTGGCGAGGCGCTGACCTGCCTGCTTTACCTAATCGCCGCCTGGCAACTCTGGCAGGCGCGCAACGCGAGCGGACAGGCTTTCAACGATGCCAAGAAGTTCGCCATCATTGCCGCCACAATGGGCTTCCTCATTTGGTATTTCGGCTTCATGGTCGTTGGCGGCGAGTGGTTCGCCATGTGGCAGTCTTCGATTTGGAATGGTCAGGAGGCAGCGTTCAAATTCTACATGACCATGCTGGTGGTGCTGGTCTTCGTCGTCCAGCCGGACGGCGACCCACGTAAAGCCTGACCGCCGTTCGCCGATTTCAACCGATCTAACCGGATGGCAGTGTCGACAGGCGCACACTGCCGTCCAGCCTTTTGGACGAAACCCGGGATCTTTTGGGCGAAAGCCGGACAGGAACGGAACAATATCTTGACGTTCCGAGCCCTGTTTCGCATAAGCCGCTGCGAAGGGACGGATTCCGGTTGCGGAAAATTCGTCCCCTGTCTCAACGGCCCGGGGAGGGGTTCTTTTGGGCCACCAATCGAGGAAAATTCGGCAATGACCATACTTTCAGCTGTCATCGCCTGCGGTCTGCTTTCAGTCCTTTACGCCATCTGGGCGACACGTTCGGTCCTCGCGGCCGATCAGGGCAATGCACGCATGCAGGAAATTTCCGCGGCCATCCGCGAAGGCGCGCAGGCCTATTTGGCGCGCCAGTACACCACTATCGCCATCGTCGGCGTCGTGGTCCTGCTGCTCGCCTGGTGGCTGCTTTCGATCACCGCCGCCATCGGCTTCCTGATCGGCGCCGTTCTATCGGGCGCCGCTGGCTTCATCGGTATGCACGTCTCGGTGCGCGCCAATGTGCGCACCGCGCAGGCGGCTTCCAACAGCCTCGCTGCCGGCCTCGAGATCGCCTTCAAGTCGGGCGCCATCACTGGCATGCTGGTTGCTGGCCTGGCCCTGCTCGGCGTCTCGATCTACTACCTGATCCTGACCCAGTTCATGGGTCTGCAGCCCGACGATCGCGTCGTCATCGACTCGCTTGTTTCGCTCGGCTTCGGCGCCTCGCTGATCTCGATCTTCGCCCGTCTCGGCGGCGGCATCTTCACAAAAGGCGCCGACGTCGGCGGCGATCTCGTCGGCAAGGTTGAAGCCGGCATTCCCGAGGACGATCCACGCAATCCGGCCACCATTGCCGACAATGTCGGCGACAATGTCGGCGATTGCGCCGGCATGGCCGCCGACCTGTTCGAGACCTATGCGGTGACGGTGGTCGCCACCATGGTCCTCGCCGCCATCTTCTTCGGTGGCACCGCCGTTCTCGGCGCGGCCATGCTCTATCCGCTGGCCATCTGCGGCGCCTGCATTCTCACCTCGATCGTCGGCACTTTCTTCGTCAAGCTCGGTTCCAGCGGCTCGATCATGGGCGCGCTCTACAAGGGCCTGATCGTCACCGGCCTGCTGTCAATTGTCGGCCTTGCCGTGGCCACCTCGGCATGCATCGGCTGGGGTGAGATCGGCACCGTCGCCGGCATGGCCATCACCGGCACCAACCTGTTCATCTGCGGCCTGGTCGGCCTTGTGGTGACCGGCCTCATCGTGGTGATCACCGAATACTATACCGGCACCAGCAAGCGTCCGGTGAACTCCATCGCCCAGGCCTCGGTCACCGGTCACGGCACCAACGTCATCCAGGGCCTCGCGGTCTCGCTGGAAGCAACGGCGTTGCCGGCGATCGTCATCGTCGGCGGCATCATCTCGACATACCAGCTTGCCGGCCTCTATGGCACGGCGATCGCGGTGACGACGATGCTTGGCCTCGCCGGCATGATCGTCGCGCTCGATGCCTTCGGCCCGGTCACCGACAATGCCGGCGGCATTGCCGAAATGGCCGGCCTTCCCAAGGAAGTGCGCCAGTCAACCGACGCGCTTGACGCTGTCGGCAACACCACCAAAGCGGTAACCAAGGGCTACGCCATCGGCTCGGCCGGCCTCGGCGCGCTGGTGCTGTTCGCGGCCTACTCTAACGACCTGAAGTTCTTTGCCGCCAATGGCGACAAATACCCGTACTTCCAGGGCATGGGCGACGTCTCCTTCGACCTCTCCAACCCTTACGTCGTCGCCGGCCTGATCTTCGGCGGCCTGATCCCGTATCTGTTCGGCGGCATCGCCATGACCGCCGTCGGCCGCGCCGCGGGTGCTATCGTCCAGGAGGTGCGCAAGCAGTTCCGCGAGGATCCGGGCATCATGGCCGGCACCTCGAAGCCGAACTATGCGCGCGCCGTCGACCTTCTGACCAAGGCAGCGATCCGGGAGATGATCGTTCCGTCATTGCTGCCGGTGCTGGCACCGCTGGTGGTCTATTTCGGCGTCCTCCTGATCTCCGGTTCGAAGGCATCCGCCTTTGCCGCGCTCGGCGCCTCGCTGCTCGGCGTCATTGTCAACGGCCTGTTCGTTGCCATCTCGATGACCTCCGGCGGCGGCGCCTGGGACAACGCCAAGAAGTCGTTCGAAGATGGTTTCGTCGACAAGGACGGCCTCAAGCACATCAAGGGCTCCGAAGCGCACAAGGCTTCGGTGACCGGCGACACGGTCGGCGATCCCTACAAGGATACTGCCGGCCCAGCGGTCAATCCGGCGATCAAGATCACCAACATCGTCGCGCTGCTGTTGCTGGCCGTTCTCGCGCACGGCTAAGCTCGGTCGCTATGGCCTTAAGACAAAAACCCGCGGGATCGCTCCCGCGGGTTTTTCATTGCCTGAGATATGCCGCTTACAGGGAAGCGAAAGGAACGGAAGGAAGCCGACACCCTCGGGCGGATCAGGAGCCGCCGAGCGTGCTGCCGCCGCTGGCGCCGGGAACACCAGGCGCCAGCTTGCTGGCGCCACTGATGATCTGGCTGAGGAAGTTCTGGTCCTTGCCGCCGGTCGGCGTGGTGCGCGAGATGAAGTCGAACACCTTGCCGTCCTTCAAGCCGTAATTGGCGATCTGGGTGACGCGCCCGTCATCGCCAAAATAGACCGCCAGCACATGCTGGTCGACCAGCCGCGGCTTGTCGAAGGCGACATAGCGCTTGCGCGTCTGAGAAATGTAATAAAAGGCCTCGTTATCGAAGGTCGCCTTGGTCGAGGGAGTGCCGAGCGCCAGCAGCACCTGTTCGCGGCTTGAGCCGACCGGCACCAGGTCGATCGCCTGCTGGTCGATGACGTAGCCTTGCGTCAGCGTCTCGCTCGGATTGAGATCGCCGATCATCTTGGACGAATTGCAGGCGGAAAGCGCCGCAGCGATCACCAGCAGCGAAACCGCACCGCCGGGCCTGGGCAGGAAAGTCGACTTGAATTTCAGCGCGCGCAACTACAACTCCATAAGCTGGCCGCAACTTGCGCTGGGCCGCAAAACCGGTAAACCAGCTTGCTTGCCGATGCAACAAGGCCACTTCAACAAACGGTCCCGGGAGACCACCCTCAAATGTTCCAGCGCCTCTTTGGCCACGAACGACATGCCAACCGCGCCATCACCGAGGCGCTTTACGCACAAATCGTGGCGGCGGCGCGGCAAACGGTGTTTTATTCCGCCTGGAACGTGCCGGACACGCCGCTCGGCCGCTTCGAGATGCTGTCGTTGCACATGTTCCTGTTCCAGCACCGGTTGCGCGGCGAGGGCGGTGCTGCGGCAGAGGTTGCGCAGGTGCTGATCGACGAGTTCTTCATGGATGTCGAACATTCGTTGCGTGAATTGGGCATTGGCGACGTCGGCGTGCCGAAGCGAATGCGGAAACTGGCGAAGATGTTCTATGGCCGTACCGCCGCCTATGATGATGCGCTGCAACGAAATGACCATGATGCACTCGCCGCCGCCCTTGCCCGCAATGTCAGGCCGGATGCCGGCGCCTGGCCGCAAGCGTCGCAACTGGCACTCTATGCCGCCGATGCATCAAGGCAACTCGCGGAACAGCCGACCGAATCGATCGTTTCCGGAACGGTGGCATTTCCCGTGGCCAACGCTTGAGCGACGGCAGGCCGATGAAGGTGGCGAAGTGGAGGCGAAGATGAAACACCCTGATACCCACAGCCCAGTGTCATTCCTGGCAAATGTCGCCCGGCTGCCGCAAAAGGGGCTGCCGGTGGTCATCGATGCCGACGCTGGGCAGCGCGCCCTGCTGGCCGTCGAGCACGAGCTGCTTTCGGTCGAGAACTATCGCGCCGAACTCCTGGTCGAGCCCTGGAAGCGCAACGGGGTGAAAGTCAGCGGCCATGTCGAGGCCGATATAACGCAGGCCTGCATCGTCACCCTCGACCCGGTCAAGGCGCATATCGATGAGCCGGTCGAAGCGCTGTTCCTGCCGGAGCAATCCAAGCTCGGGCGGCAAGGTTTCGACGGCGGCGGTGAGATCCTGCTCGACGCCGAAGGCCCGGACAGCCCGGAAACCTTTTCCGGCGATGCGATCGACGTCGGGGCGCTTGCCGAGCAGTTCTTTGGCTTGGCGATCGATCCATATCCGCGCAAGCCGGGTGTATCGCTGGAGGCCGCCGGCGATGCCGAGCCTGTGGAGAATGAATTCCAGCAAAAGCTCAGATCACTGTTGGGAAAATCCTGATAGCTGACCCAATTTGAGAAAAGTTGGTTGTGCGGCAGCCCAAAACCGTTATTTTCGCCGAACCTTCGCGAGCCCCGCACCTTGGCAAGCCCGCTGGCCAAGCAACCGTGAGATGAACACCGCGTGATCAGGATTTCCATCGATGCCATGGGCGGCGATCACGGGCCAAGCGTGGTCATCCCGGCGCTCATGACTGTCGCCACCCGCCGTCCGGATATACGCTTCGTCATTTATGGGCGCGAAGAAGTGGTACGGCCCGAACTCGCCAAATTCCCCAAGCTGGCGGAAGTGAGCGAGTTCATCCACTGCGAGATCGCAGTGCGGATGGACGACAAGCCGAGCCAGGCGCTGCGCCATGGCCGCTGGAAGTCATCGATGTGGAAGGCCGTCGAGGCGGTCAAGGCAGGCACTGCCGACGCCTGCATCTCGGCCGGCAATACCGGCGCGCTGATGGCAATGTCCAGATTCTGCCTTCGCACCATGGCGACCATCGATCGCCCGGCAATCGCGGCGCTCTGGCCGACATTGCGCGGCGAGAGCGTGGTGCTGGACGTCGGCGCCACCATTGGCGCGGATGCGCATCAACTGGTTGATTTTGCCATTTTGGGCACCGGCATGGCGCGCTCGGTTTTCGGCATCGAACGGCCGAGCGTCGGCCTGCTCAATGTCGGCGTCGAGGAGATCAAGGGCCAGGAAGAGGTCAAGGAGGCGGGTCGTATGTTGCGCGAGGCCAACATGGCCTCGATGAACTACCATGGCTTTGTCGAGGGTGACGACATCGGCAAGGGCAGTGTCGACGTCGTCGTTACCGAAGGATTTGCCGGCAACATCGCGCTGAAGACGGCGGAAGGCACCGTCAGGCAGATCGCCGGCTATCTGCGCGCGGCGATGAACCGGACGCTGATGGCCAGGATCGGCTATATCTTCGCCAAGACCGCCTTCGATCGCCTGCGCGAGAAGATGGATGTCGGCCGCTCCAATGGCGGCGTCTTCCTCGGATTGAACGGCATCGTGGTGAAAAGCCATGGCGGGGCTGATTCGGATGGCTTTGCGGCGGCGATCGAGCTTGGCTACGACATGGTGCGCAACAATCTGCTTGACCGCATCGAAGCCGATCTCGACCTGTTCCATGCCCGCAATCCGAATGCCCAGACAATCCGGAAATCCGACGTCGTCATCGACGCAAAGGAATAGGAAAGAGCATTGATCAGATCAGTCGTGCGCGGCACGGGCGCCGCGCTGCCCCGCCGCATTATGAAGAATGCCGATTTCGAAGGCATGGTCGAGACGTCGGACGAGTGGATCGTCCAGCGCACCGGCATTCGGCAGCGCCACATTGCGGCCGACGACGAGACGACGGCCTCGCTGGGCGAGGCGGCAGCGCGCGCAGCCCTCGACAGCGCCGGCCTGACGGCTGACGACATCGACCTGATCGTGCTGGCGACCTCGACGCCCAACAACACCTTTCCCGCGACCGCGGTCGAGATCCAGAACCGGCTCGGCATGCACCACGGTTTTGCCTTCGACCTGCAGGCGGTCTGCTCCGGCTTCGTCTATGCAGTGACGACCGCCGACCTCTATATCCGCGGCGGCTTGGCCAGACGGGTACTGGTGATCGGCTCGGAAACATTTTCGCGTATTCTCGACTGGAACGACCGCTCGACCTGCGTTTTGTTCGGCGACGGCGCCGGCGCGATGGTGCTGGAAGCAGGCACGGGGGCAGGCGGCATCGCCGACCGAGGCGTTCTGGCGGCCAGCCTGCGCTCCGACGGCATCCATAAGGACAAGCTTTTTGTCGACGGTGGGCCGTCGACCACCGGAACCGTCGGGCACCTCAGGATGGAAGGCCGCGAAGTGTTCAAGCATGCGGTCGGCATGATCACCGACGTCATCGAGGCGACGTTCGCACAGGCCGGCATCGGCGCCGCCGATCTCGACTGGTTCGTGCCGCATCAAGCCAATAAACGAATTATTGACGCTTCGGCCAAAAAGCTCGGGATAGAGGAGCGGAAGGTGGTGGTGACCGTCGATTTGCACGGTAATACCTCGGCGGCTTCCGTGCCGCTGGCACTGTCCGCAGCCGTCGCCGACGGTCGCATCAAAAAGGGTGACCTGGTACTGCTCGAGGCGATGGGCGGCGGCTTCACCTGGGGTGCCGTCCTGCTCCGCTGGTAAGTGCCGAACTATCGGGTTCGGGTCCTTGACCTTGACGGATCAATTACTTAGGTTCTGCCGTTGCTTGTATGATTTATGTTTTTGAGCTGATGGGACGGTTCGTATGGGGGGAAAGACACTTACGCGCGCCGACCTCGCTGAAGCCGTTTACCGCAAGGTTGGGCTGTCGCGTACTGAATCGGCTGAGCTTGTCGAGGCGGTGCTGAATGAGATCTGCGAGGCGATCGTTCGCGGCGAGACGGTGAAGCTGTCGTCCTTCGCGACCTTCCACGTGCGCTCCAAAAACGAGCGCATCGGGCGCAATCCCAAGACCGGCGAGGAAGTGCCGATCCTGCCGCGCCGGGTGATGACCTTCAAGTCGTCGAACGTGCTGAAGAACCGTATCCTGCGCTCCCATCAAAACAGCAAAGTCAAGGGCAGCAAGTAGCCGCCCAATCCCCCTTTGCCAAGAATCATGCCCCAGGCTTCGGTTGAAAAGCGAACCCTGCTTTTGCGCCGGGCTTGAATATTGTTTCATAAACCGCTGAAATAAGATGCGATTCGGTACGCCGGATCGGTATTTGGGTGTGATCCGTTCCGGCGGGACGGAAAGCTGCTCTCCTTGTTAAGCGTGATGTCGCCCGAACCCGGTTCCCGCCTTTCGCGATCATGCTCTAGCGTGAGGATTCGCCCATGGACAAGAGCCCTGATGCTTTCCGCACCATCAGCGAGGTCGCGGAGGATCTGGATTTGCCGCAGCACGTGCTGCGCTTCTGGGAGACGCGTTTCAACCAGATCAAGCCGATGAAGCGCGGCGGCGGCCGCCGTTACTACCGTCCGCAGGACGTAGAACTGATCAAGGGTATTCGTCATATGCTCTACGACCAGGGCTATACGATCAAGGGCGTGCAGAAGCTGTTGCGCGAGAACGGCAACCAGTTTCTGATCGCCGTCGGCAGTGGCGACATGGCGGCGGTCGAGGCGATCTCGCAGCGCCGACAGGCCGACACGGTACCGCTGACGCAAGCGGCGCAGCCGCGCGGCCCGGACGACGAAATGCTGGTTGGCCAGCCGAGGGTGAAACCCAGCCGTCGTTTTTTCGGTATAGGCAAGACCGACGAGGAAGGTCCGGTTCCGCCGGACACGTCAAAACTTTCCCGTGACAATCGCGCATTGCTGCAGGAGGCGCTGTTCGACCTCCTGGAATGCAAGCGCCTGCTCGATCAGGTTCGCTAGAGCCCGCCGGGCTGACCGGAACGGTCTTCAGGGTCATGCGTTAGGCTTCCTTCTACAGATGAAGGAAGCACGTCATGGCATCGCTTTCGAGCATCTCCGACACCGATCTGGACAAACAGGTCGCGGCCCTGACCAGGGAACTGGCCACCTTGAAGAAAGCCGTGTTAAAGCGGGGCGGCGCCTTTTACGAAGACGGGCGCGATACCGCGTCGGATTATTATTCGGATATCACTGAGCGCCTCGGCGACGCCTTGCCGGCAATCAGAAGGCAAGGCCGGGCGATCGAGAAGACCGCCCGAGATCACCCGGCGACGGCGGCCGCTGTCGGGCTGGTTCTGGTCGGGCTCGTCGCCAGTCTGTTCCTCGGCGGCCGGCAGCAACAAGCACCGCGAGCGCGTTCAAGATCGGCACGTTGAGATAAGCAAATGGCGGTGGTCAGCGGACCGCCGCCATTTTTCGCCGACACGGAAAGCCCGGCAAGCGCGCCGCCCTTGATCAAGCACCAGAACGCCCTGGTTGCGGGTTGTTCGCCCGAGGGTGTTTTCAGTACTTCTTCGCGACAACCTTCTTGTGATGGTGGCGGTAGTGGTGGACGCGGTGATGGTAGTGATGGCGGTGATGCTTCTTGACGGTGGTGTGCATCGTCGTTGCATTCGCGCTGCTTGCGCCGATGATCGGCATCGAGAGGGCAAGTGCGATTGCAAGTCCAAGGGCGGAGAGAAGAGGCTTGTTCATGACATCGTTTCCTTTTTGCGCAGGCGGAATTTGAGCGTCACTGATTCAGGTCGGTGACTCGAGCGCTGCGGTTGGGACTATCGCCTTGGAGTTTTTCGGCAGTTTTTCCGGCCTGTAGAATTTCGTTTCCGAACTGTGTCTGCTGACGATCCGGCCAGATGTCGGCGCGCCGGCATCCGCCATCCATTCCGGCGTCGGTTCACGATGCCGTGACGCTATCTTTGATGCTTGGCAAATCACCGGCGAGCGGGCATTCTCCCGATCGTCTCAGGCAACAACATGATTTGATCTAACTCTTTCATCCCACGGAGTTGCCAATGCCCCAAATAGCAAAACGCGAACCTTACTCCGAACTGGCGGCGAGCGCGGTTACGCCTGAACGCAGTGCCGTCCGAACCGCCCGGGAAGCCCGTGGATACAGCATCGAAGAGCTGTCCCTGGCGTGCGGGCTGGCAGCCTATGAGATTGCCGACATTGAAAGCGGCAAGGATGCCGATCCCTCGAAACGTCGGCGTATTGCCTCCGCGCTTCAACTTCCGGAAAGCGCTCTGTTTGACGAAGTCGTGTTGCCTGCCAAAAGGCGATCCGTGTCGTAGCGGCGTGTCATGCTTTTATTCCACGAGCTCGCCATGGGTCGCCCTGGCGGGCTTCGTTTTTTCGGCCACGTAGTGGACTTGCCGGCCGCCACGGCGACGCCAGACGGAAATTGCCGGAGATGAGCCTCGAATCCGTTCGCGCCTTTTTCGCCGCACACGCGCCCGAAATTGATGTCATCGTCACGGAGGCAAGCTCGGCGACGGTGCCTCTGGCCGCCGAAGCGCATGGCGTAGCGCCGGCGCAGATAGCCAAGACGATCTGCTTGCGCGCCGGCGACCAGACGATGCTGATCGTGGCCAGCGGGATCTCCAGGCTGGACAATCGCAAATTCAAGGACCGGTTTGGTGGCAAGGCGCGAATGCTGGACGCCGAGCAGGTGCTCGCCGCGACCGATCATCCCGTCGGTGGGGTGTGCCCGTTCGGCCTACCGGCGCCGCTCCCGGTCTACTGCGACATCTCGCTGCGCGCCTTTGACGAGGTCGTCCCGGCGGCAGGCGCGACGAATGCCGCCGTGCGGCTCAGCCCGCAATGCCTGGCCGAACTCGTCGACGCCGAGTGGGTGGATGTGTGCCAGTAGCCATTTATCCGGGTCGTGGGATCCGCTGGGCGTTACCGCTACTCGGTCTTCTGTGGCTCTTCTTTCTTGATCGTCTGAGCGTCCGTGACAGTCGACATATCTGCCTTCTCGACGCTTGCTGTCTTCGTCTGCGTGTCGACCGATGCCTGGACCTTGGAATGCGCGGGGCAATCCGCAGAGGCAGCTGATATGGACATGGTCAGTGCCGCGGCTATTGCGAGGAATGTCTTCATGATCATTCTCCTCTTTCGTTCGATGGGTAAAGTTAGCCCGTCCGGCACCGACCGCAAAATCACATTTGTTCACACGCGCTCCTGCGCAAACGGAAGCCGATGCTGGGCCAGTGATTCAGACGCTGGGCCAGTAATTCAAATGGCTGCGCGGATAGCCGCTTGCCGTATCAAGGCCCACTGGCTCCGGCCGGAGGATTTTTGGCGTTAAAGATCTCGCCGCTCAGAGCCAGTCTCAAATCTTCGGCGCTGAGCTGACCACTTTCAAATAAATCCATCACCCTGCGGCCGAGCACTTCTCTGCCCGGATCTCCATCAGCGAGGCCTAGTTCACGGCATCGGGCATCAAGTGCCTTGGTCAACATGGTCAGCTCGGCAGGACAGGCAACTCCTTGAAGCGACATTGCATCTCTCCCGAAAAGGGCGAAAGCGCGTGGCATCTTCGAAGCGTCCGCTCGCCCTTACAACTGCGGACGACGGCAATTCAACTAGAGCCAACCTTTTTCGAACTCAACATTCAAACGTACCAAAACGCCGCGCGCTCCAATGGGAGGATCCTGCTACAATACGGTATGGCCGTCCGAATAGCGGTTGTCCTCGCGCTTCTTTTCGCCTTCGCCTACGGTTTCGCAAAACTCGCGGAACATTATCGCAGCGTTGGCGACAGGCCCTCTCCGTGTGAAGAATTGCCCTATCCTGATTGTCCTGACCAAAAAGCTCCTCCCCGGGAAGAAACTGAGCCTTGAGCGCGCGCCTGTTCAGGCCAGGCCAGCCGTCGGGATTGAATTAGTTCTTTCCAACCGACGGTTGGTGGACGCATTGCAGCTGATGCGCCTAGGGTTCACTACGATCCGCGCGCACCGGGCATGCCCAACCCCCGAGTCACCCCTGCCTGATGCAAGGCGCCTGATCGAGTCCCGCCGTTCTGGCATGTGCGGCGGGACCTTTTCTTATTGAAGCTGGAATACGGGCTCACGATAAAGGTTGGCGTACGCAGCAAAGCTTACCTAGCCATTACCGCGCGGTTACTCGGTGGGCTTCTGGCTAGACGCCAGCCTCCGTGCCTCGCGCACGAGTGATGCGTGATCGGTTCCCTCGATGAGATCACGCGCCTGCGTATGTTGCGCTGGCTGCAGTGCGGCTATTGTCTGTACAGCCAGTTTGGGGGAAAACTGGCTAAGGCTTTGGATTTTAATGGTCGGAGTGGCCGGATTCGAACCGACGACCCCTTGACCCCCAGTCAAGTGCGCTACCGGGCTGCGCTACACTCCGGACCGGTCGCGATGTATCGTGATAGACCGGGTCCGGTCAACCGAATTCGGTTGCTGTCCTGCCTGAAGCAACCGCGACGGGGATTGCCGGTCGCTGCGCCGCCCGCAGCTGCCACTGGTGGCGGTATTCGAGCGCGATGGCACCCCAGATCAAGCCAAGCAGCAGGTAGACATGGCGCCAGTGGTCGATGTCGATGAAGGTGCCGAGCCCGATATTGCCGATGAAGGCGACGTAGGCGCATAGAAGATAAGGCTGCCACGGCCGGTCGCGCAGCAGAATGCGGAAGCCGGCGGCGATCGTCCAGCACGTCAGCGTCAGGAACGACACGAAGCCGAGCCAGCCGTAATCCATCAGCATCTTCAGCCAGATGTCGTGCGTGTCCTCGCCGAACATCTTGCCGAAGACGAGCGGGCCGATGCCGAACGGATGCTCCAGTGCCATCTGAAAGCCGATCGTATAGCGGGCGAAGCGGCCGAGCCGGGCGGTGTCGTAGCTTTGTTCGAGCTGTGCGCGGTTCGAGAACATCTCGGCGACGCCTGGCAGTTGCAGGATGACGATCATTGCGATGACCAGCAGTCCGACGGCGGCGATGGTCATGACGACGACGCGCAGCTTGAACTTGCCGCTGGCGCTCTGCAGGAACAAGGCACCGGTCAGCAGGATCGCCGAAACGGCGAACATGCCCCAGGCGCCGCGCGAAAAGGAAAAGAAGATGCCGGCGGTGATTATCAGCAACGGCACCGCCAATAGCGGCATGCGTGCGACCGAGCCGGTAAGCAGCAGGTAGAGCAGGTAGATGCCGGGCAGCACCAGGAACGGACCGAACACGTTCGGGTCCTGGAAGGCGCCGGCGGCACGGTCGTATTTGGTGAAGATCTCCGCTCCTGGAAAGGCATGGAAATAGCCGGCTATGCCGACCAGCGAAGTCAGCACTGCCGACACCACATAGGCGACGAAGATCACCCGGTAGAGACTGGGCTGGACGGCCGTCATCGAGGCGAAGAACACTGCGGTCAAGGCAAGGAACAGCGAGACTGCGAGATAGAGCGGCGTGCTGGCAAGGTCCGACATCTGCGTCATCGAGATCATGCCGCCGATATTCATGATCACCAGCAGCACCAGCAGCGGCACCGCCGCGCGCTGGATGCGCAGGCCGAACAAGGGCCACACCACGATCAGTCCGATCATATAGAGGTCGTATGGCGCCGGCTCGGCGATGACGAAACCGGACAGGAAGACGCCGAGGAAAACCGCCCCCGACACAATCAGTGCGATCAGCTTGGCGTTGACCGCCGCCGCCGGCAATTCGTAGGCCGTCGCGATCAATACGCGTTTTCCGTATTGAGCAGGCGGATCGGCGTCAGGAACAGGATTCTGAGGTCGAACAAGAGCGACCAGTTCTCGATGTAATAGAGGTCGTATTCCGTCCGCATGCGAATCTTCTCGTTGGTGTCCATCTCGCCGCGCCAGCCATTGATCTGCGCCCAGCCGGTCACACCGGGTTTGACCTTGTGGCGGGCGAAATAGCCGTCGACCACTTCATTGTAGAGGAGGTTGTGCGACTGCGCGGCAATGGCGTGCGGGCGCGGCCCGACCAGCGACAGCGAACCGAACAGCGAATTGAAGAACTGCGGCAGTTCGTCGATCGAGGTCTTGCGGATGAAGCGGCCGACGCGGGTGACGCGCGGATCGTTCTTGGTCACGGTCTGCTTCGCCGTCGGGTCCGCCTTGTCGGTATACATCGAACGGAACTTGTAGACGTCGATAATCTCGTTGTTGAAGCCGTGCCGCTTCTGATGGAACAGCACCGGCCCCTTGCTGTCGAGTTTGATCGCGATTGCGGTCGCCAGCATCACCGGCGAGAACACGATGATGCCGATGATCGAAAAGACAATGTCGAAGGCGCGCTTGGCGACCGAATCCCAGTCGTTGATCGGCTTGTCGAAGATATCGAGCATCGGCACCGAGCCGATGTAGGAATAGGCGCGCGGCCTGAACTGCAGCGCGTTCGAATGCGCCGATAGCCGGATGTCGACCGGCAGCACCCACAGCTTCTTCAATAACTGCAGCACGCGCGATTCGGCGGTCAGCGGCAGCGATACGATCAGCATGTCGATGCGCGCGATGCGGGCAAATTCGATGAGTTCGGAAATTGTACCGAGCTTGGGATAACCGGCGACAACCGGCGGCGACCGCTTGTCGCCGCGGTCGTCGAAGATGCCGCAGATGCGGATGTCGTTGTAGGGCTGCCTTTCGACCGAGCGGATCAGTACCTCCGCCGCCTTGCCGCCACCGACGATGACGGCGCGGCGCTCCATCCGCCCGTCGCGCGCCCAGCGCCGGATCAGCTTCGACATCACCAGCCGGAGACCCAGGATCAGCACGAAGCCAATAACGAACCACGTGCCGAAGAGCAGGCGCGAATAGTCTTCCGACATTTTCATGGTGAAGGCGGTGAGCGCCATCAAGGCGAAGGTTCCAGCCCAGACCAGCAGGAGGCGGCCGAAATTGGCGATCGGCCGCATCAGCGCGACAATCTGGTAGCAGTCGGTGACGTCGAACAGAACGACCGCCAGGAACGAGGTGGCGGCGATCGTCAGTGAGTATTGCCAGGCAAGATAGTTGAAAAAGCCGACATAATAGAAATAGACGGCAAGACCTGACACCAACAGCAGCGCGAATTCCACCATGCGCAGGACGCCGCTCACCATGATCGGCGACATCGTATCACGCCGGTATTGCGAGGCGACCTGGCGGGCAACATCGTTCATGCCGCCGGCCGTATTGTTCTCGGCAGGGGCGTCGAATTTGCGCACCGCGTCTAGCGAAAAACGGCGCGCTGGGTCGATTTCGTTCATGGGGCGTCCGCAGGTTTCCCTCAGGTGAATAGCAAAAGAGAGCTAAGAAACCCTTGAAACAACAGATGGCTTTGGAGACGCTTTCACCAGGAGCAGCCCGGTGGAAACCCGTTGCTCTATTTTTTGAGCGCGGCGAAATAAGCCTTTTCGATTTCGGCGGCCATTACATCGGCGCCGAAGCGTGCCTTGAGGTCGGCGAGGCCGGGCATCAGGCCTTTGTAGGTGTCGAGATCGGCCAATGCGGCGCTTATCTTGTCGCCAAGTTCGCGCGGGTCGGGCCGGATCAGGACCGGTGAGCCGGTGTCGAAGATTTCCGGTATGCCGCCGACCGCCGTCGCGATGATCGGCTTGCCGGCGGCGAGCGCTTCCAGAACTATATAGGGCATGGCTTCCGCGCGCGAGGGAACGACGACCAGTTCGGCGAGCCTGAAGGCGAGCCTGGCCGGCATCGGCGCCAGGAAGCTGACCTCGAGGCCGAGCTGATTCACTTGGGCGCGATAGCGCGCCAGGTCGTCGCCGTCGCCGACCATCAGCGCTTTCAATGGGCGGCCGAGCCGTGTCGCGGCTAGCCCCAGCGCATCGATGAAGATGTCCGGGCCCTTGAGGTCGCGCATCATGCCGATATAGAGGAGGTCAACCGCATTGTGCTCGGTCCGCACCGGCTCGAACTCGGCGGCGCGCAGGCCGTTGTGGACGAGAGCGTTCGGAATGGGCGGCTCGCCGACCTTCCTGCGATAAGTCCGCCGCTCATAATCGGAAACAAACAGCAGGCAATCGGTGAAGCGAGCCATGAAGCGCTCGAGCGCGAAGAACAGCTTCCCCATGGCGGTGGTCTCGTCATAGTGAAGCGAGCCGCCATGCGGCGAATAAAGGCGGGCTACGCGAGACCTGGATACCCGCAACAATGAGCCGAACAGACGGGCATAGGCGCCACCTTTGGCGCCATGCCCGTGCAGCACGTCCGGCCGCAATTCTTTTATGATCCTATAGGTGCGCCGGGCCGAGGCGAGATCGCCTGGCCCGACATGCCGCTGCATCGGGGTGCGGTGAATGCCGAGCGCCAGGCTGCCTTTCATCTGTTCGAACAGCCGTTCCTCGAAATCGCCGCCCGTCGTCGAATCGCAGACGATGCCGACGGCATGGCCGGCGGCGACCTGAGCCTCGGTCAGGTCGCGCACATGCCGGAAGATGCCTCCGACCGGTGAGCGAAAGCAGTGGACGATCCTGAGTGTGTCCGCCACTTTGTCAGCACATCAAAACAGGCGTTCGCGAACATAGACTGTATCGCCGGGCAGTAGCGGGTCGGAAGTCACCACGCGTCCGGTTATCACCTTGCCGTTGATGTCGCGGGTAATGTCGACGCTTTCCTGGTTGGCGCGTGGCGTGAACCCGCCGGCGATGGCGACGGCTTTCTGCACGGTCAGGCCCGGGACGTAGGAATACTGGCCCGCCGCACCCACTTCACCCATGACGAAGATCGGCCGGTAGCGATCGATTTCGACCGAAACATCGGGATCCCGCAAATAACCCTGGCGCAGTTTCTCGGCGATCTCGCTTTCAAGCTGTTGGGCGGTGTGGCCGCGCGCCGGCACGTTGCCGACGAGCGGCAGCGAGAGATAGCCGGACTGGTCGACGCTGTAGGTATTGGTCAGTCCTTCCTGCTCGAACACGGTTACGCGGACGCGGTCGCCGGCGCCGAGGCGATAGGGCTGGTCGAGAACTTCATGGAATGCGGCCGGCGTCGGCCGGTAGCTGGAGCAGCCCGAAAGCATCGATACGGCAAGCAGCGCGCGGAAAAGGGGAGCAGTGCTTTTCATGAGCGGACACGTACCTTTGAATAGCCGGCGACTCTGCGGCAAACCTTAACGATCGAGCTCGGTTATCATCCTGTTAGGGTTAATGGCCGGTAAAGGCGCGCGGCCGATGCGGGCCGGATCGACAAATGCAGATGGTTTTCAGCCTCTTGTTTGCGGCTTGTTAGTAGAGCCTAACAGGTTCTTACCGCGATATTAACGGCTGAGTTACCATAGTTGTTTACGGTGCATGCTGACTCAGTACCGGAGCAGGGATGCATGTCCGTTCAATCCGCGGCCGCAGATGTCGACATCGATCTCAGGCAGCTTTTCGCCAGCCTGGCGCGAAACTGGTTGCGCATCCTTGTCGTCGCACTGGTTGTAACCGGCCTGGCCTTTGCGCTCGCCTGGCTTGCAACGCCCGAATATAAGGCGGCAGCCAAGCTGGAGATCGGGCCTCGAGAATCGGAGTTCACGCGGCCAGCCGGGGCCAACGGCAACGAGCGGTCGATTCCCGACGAAGAGGCTGTGGCCACCGAGGTCCAGATCATCTCGTCCCCCGACATCCTCAAGCAGGTGGCGGCGAAGCTCAACCTGGCGAAATTGCCCGAATTCGACGAGGCGCTGAAGATGTCGGCGCTGAGCCGCGCCCTTGTCCTTGTTGGCTTGAAAAGCGATCCGTTCGAGATTCCGCTGGAAGAGCGCGTGCTGGACGCAATGCATGAGAAGCTCAACGTCTATGGCGTTGAAAAAACCCGCGCGATCGCAATCGAGTTCTCGTCAGAGGATCCTAAGCTTGCCGCCGCGATCCCAAACGCCATTGCAAACGCCTATATCGGCTCCAAGGGCAATGCCAAGCTCGAATCGAATTCCGCCGCCACCGACTTTCTGGCGCCGGAAATCGCGGATCTGCAGAATCGGGTGAAGGAGGCGGAAGCCAAGGTTGCCGCATTCCGTGCGCAGTCCGATCTTTTGATGGGCGGCAACAATTCGGTGCTTGCCACCCAGCAGCTGTCCGAATTGTCGAGCGAACTGTCACGCGTGCGCGCCAATCGCGCTTCGGCGGAAGCGACCGCTGACAGCGTGCGCAGGGCGTTGCGCAATGGCGGCTCGCTGGATGCCGTTCCGGAGGTGTTGTCTTCCGAACTGATCCAGCGCCTGCGCGAGCGGCAAGTCGAACTCAAGAACAACATCGCCGACCTTTCTACCACCTTGCTCGACAACCATCCGCGCATCCGCGCGCTGAAGTCGCAGCTCGCGGATCTCGACCGCCAGATCCGCAACGAAGCGGAAAAGATCATGAAAGGTCTGATGGCGCAGGCCGAGACGGCGAAGGCGCGAGAGGCCCAACTCGTGGCAGACGTCAACACGCTGAAGGCGGCGTCCGCCCGCGCCGGCGAAGAGCAGGTGGAACTCGATGCGCTGCAGCGTGATGCCGCGACCAAGCGTCAGCAGCTCGATCTCTATTCATCCAGCTATCTCCAGGCGGCCGCACGCAAGGATCGCAACTATCTGCCCGTCGACGCTCGCGTATTTTCGGAGGCCCAGGTGCCGGCCGAACCTTATTTCCCCAAGATTGGTCCGATTGTCAGTGCGGCCTTTGTCGGCTCGTTGCTCATCATGGCGATCGTCACGCTTCTGCAGGAACTGTTTTCCGGCCGCGCCATGCGTCCGGCCGCCGGTGCCCATTTCGAGCGCATCGAGCAGGTTGCGATGCCGGCTGTCCAGGCCGAACGCGTGATGGCCGAGCCCGACCCGTCGGTTGGCCGGTCCGAACCGGCAGTCGTCGAGATCGATGAGGCCGACGACGACAATATCATTGAAAGCAAAGTGGAGCCGGAACCCGTCGCGGTGGCGGAAGCGGCTGCCGAGAAAATCGAACCGGAGTACTCTGAAATGGCCGCTGGAGACATTGAACCGGCACGTTCTATCCTCGGCGAGGTCGACATCGACAAGGCCGCGGAAAAACTGATCGCCACCGGTGCCGCCCGCGCCATATTCGTGTCGCCAGAAGGCGACGAGGCGGCCGCCTCGGCGGTGTTGGTGGCGCGCGCAGTCTCCGACGCCGGGCTACGCGTGCTGCTGCTTGATCTCACCGCTTCGGGTGCCGCCTCGCGGCCGATGCTGGACAGCGGGCTGTTTCCGGGCATCACCGATCTGCTCGCCTCGCAAGCGCAGTTCAGCGATGTGATCCACCCCGATCTCTATTCGGACTGCCACGTTATTCCCGTCGGCACAGCCGATCCGGTCCGCGCCATGCGCGCCGCCGACCGGCTGCCGATCATCATGCAGTCGCTGACCACCGCCTATGATTTGGTCGTGGTCGAATGCGGACCGGCCGACGCGCAAGGCATCAGCCGCCTAGTGGGCGAGGGGACCGAGGTCTTGCTCTCCATGCTTGAGCCGGACGACGAGGTGACGCAGGCCGCGGTCGCGCTCATCGAGAGTGGCTATCCCGACCTGACGCTGGTCACGCCCATCGGCCATGTGGCGCCGGGCCCAATGCCGGGACGGCGCTCGGCCGCCTGAGGCAGTTTCTCTAAAATCGAAATCAGCTGTCGTCTTCGCCTGCGGCCGGTGCTGTCCGCCCCACGGCTTTGCGGCGCAGCAGCTTGGTCAGCTTCCAGACCATTGGGCTGTGCTTGATGAATGCCTTCAGGCTTGCGCCGTGCCTGAGCGCAAGCGCCAGCGCACGACCTTTCAGCGTCAGCGGAACCAGCACCTCGAAATGCTGCGTTTCGACATCGCACCACAATCGCTTGTAGGGTTCGTCGCCGACCGAGAAATCATAGATTTCGAAACCCGCCTCGCAGGCTTCCTGGATGTTCTCGAAGAACAGGAAGTCGCCCGGGCTGGTGTGTGCGAGGTCGTCCTCGGCGATCGCCCCGAATTCGCAGATCAGCCGCTTGCCCGAGCGGCTCGATCCGGTGACTGCACGAAGTTTGCCGGCGACTTCCAGCCCATGCAGGACGAAGGACGGATCTTCCTCTTGAAGCGCGTCGGCAAACAGCGAGCGGAAAAAAGCGCGCACCTCCGCCTCACCGAAAACATCGGCGATGCCCATCTTGCGGAAGCGGAATTCCTTCATCTCGAAAAAGGCATCGAGCAGCATGTGCACTTCGTCCGCAGTCCTCGCCTCGATGCGACGATAGCTGCCAACGGCCTCGAACTTGCGCGCCTGCGAGCGATGCTTCTTGCGCCTGCGCTTGCCGCTCACGCGGGTGAGCAGTGCGTCAAATCCTCCCACAAGACCGGCGGCCAGCGACAGATTGGGGCTCGAAAAATGCGGCAAGGCGGAGAGCGGGTTGGCAACGCCGTCGAGATCGGGCAGCAGCCGCTCCAGCGCAACAAGATCGATGTCGCGCCGCGCCTTGGCAATCGCAGCCAGCATCGAGCGGATCGCCGCGCTATCGGCATTCGCCAGCCATTGCGGGTCGGCGGCGGCAAAATTGCCGTTTGCATGGCGGCCGCCCATGAACCGGGCGACGCGGAACGCTCCACTACAAGTGACCTCCAGCGCCAGTGAGAAAACCGGCCTGTCCTCGGCGCGCAGCGTCGCAACGACAACGTCGGCGCCGGTATGTGCGGCCCAGTTCAGGATCCAGCCTGCGCTTTGCGCAGGGGCAAAAAGCGCCGAACGGCAGAATTCTGCGTACGCCGCCAACGCCACACTATCGGCGACCGAGGTTGACAGGCCGGCTTTGCCGGCCGGCAAGGCACACGGCGACGCCTCGCTGCTTGCCAGCCGATTGCCGTCAAATGACGCGGTGGCGTCAACCATACCTCAATCCTTAGGGCGTATTCGTCGCGATTGGGGGTCCGCGCAGGCGCATTCCATGCTTGATGAGCTTAGGCGCAAAAGGTGAATGAATGATCGACGGGGGCGAGGCAATCCGCAAACTGGCGCTCAATCTCGCCCGCTATTCCGGTCTCGCTCCGCTGGCCAAGCCGTTTATCGGCGGTCTCGGCGCTATCCTGATGCTGCATCGGGTAACCGCGACACCGGAAAAGCCGAACGGCGTCAACCGCCACTTGAACATCGCGCCTGGGTTTCTCGACACCGTGATCGCCGACTTGAAGGCGAACGGCTACAGTTTCGTCACGCTTGACGAGGCGATCGAGCGCATCAAGGCTGGTGACAAGGACGGCCAGTTTGCGACGATCACCGCCGACGACGCCTATCGAGACAACATGACCGAGGCGCTGCCGGTGCTGGAGAAACACGGCGCGCCGATCACCATCTACGTCGCGCCGGGACTGATCGACGGCGCCGCCGATTTGTGGTGGGACGTGGTCGAGGACATCGTCAATGCGCGCGATCGCCTGACGCTGACGACGCCGGATGGCCCGGTGACAATCGACTGCTCGAGTCCGGGAAAAAAGGTCCAGGCCAATGCGCGCCTGCACGCTCATCTGACGCTGAAGGTGCGCGAGCAGGACCAGCGTGCGGTGTTGCGGGATCTGGCGCGCTCGAACGGCATCGAGTTGGGTGGTCCGCGCCCGAGCACGCTGATGAACTGGGACGAGATCCGCACCATGGCCGAGCACCCGCTGGTGACGATCGGCGCACATAGCGTCAATCACTGCAATCTGAAGCGGCTTTCCGAGAGCGATGCGCGACATGAGATCGGCGACGTCAAGCGCATATTGCAGGCCAAACTCGGCGAGGAGCCGCGCCATTTCGCCTATCCCTACGGTTATGCCAGTGCCGTCGGCCGCCGCGAAGTAGGCCTAGTCCGCGATGCCGGCTATGCCTCGGCGGTGACAACCCGCCACGGCATACTCCGCGCCGAGCATGCCGGCTTCCTGCACGCCCTACCGCGCATTTCGGTCAATGGCCGCTATCAGAGCGTCGCCCACATCCGAACAATGTTGTCGGGCGTGACGACGCCGCTGGCCAATGCCGGCAAGACGGTGGTGACGATCTAACTGTTGCCTCGCCCCTTCGGCCGCGGCTCCAGGATCAGCCATTTGATGATGCCCATCGCCGGCAGCACCCACAAAAGCCCGCTGAGCAGGAAGAAGATGAAGTGCGCCAGCGGCCCGGACTGCGACAATTGGGCGACCGCCACGATCGAGGCGACCAGCGCATAGACTATGACCAGCACTACCAGCAGGAAGCTTCCGATCAGCTTTTTCAGGCGAATGGGCATGGCGCGATCTCGTTGATCGCTATCGCTTAGGCCGAACAGCCAATACGCGCAACCCGCCAGAAACGGCGCGACGGCGTGCCGCGCTGTCCGGTCTTGCAAGCCGGGTTGCGATGGTTCACCAATCCGAGACTTCAACTGTCGGGACAAATCCATGGCTGCTGCCATATCCGATGCCGCGCCTTTCGCCGCCCGCGATCGCGACCTTCGCAACCGCGCGCTGGTACGCGGTTGGCTCTATGTCGTGCTCCTGGTGCTGTTTGCGCTGGTACTGGTCGGCGGCGCTACAAGGCTCACCAATTCCGGCCTGTCGATCACCGAATGGCAGCCGATACACGGCGTCATCCCGCCGCTCAATGATGCCGAGTGGCAGGAGGAGTTCCTGCGCTACCAGCAAATTCCGCAATATGCCGAACTCAACAACGGCATGAGCATCGAGGCGTTCAAATCGATCTTCTGGTGGGAATGGGTGCACCGCATCCTGGCGCGTAGTGTCGGCGTGGTCTTCGCCCTGCCGCTGCTGTTCTTCTGGGCGACGCGCCGCATCGAGCGGGGCCTCGGCACGAAATTGTCGGGCATCCTCCTTCTCGGCGCCCTGCAGGGCGCGATAGGCTGGTGGATGGTGGCGTCCGGGTTGGTTGACCGGGTTTCGGTCAGCCAATATCGGCTGGCGACGCATCTGACGCTGGCGGCGCTGATCTTCACGGCGACCATGGTGGTCGCGCGTGGGCTGGCGCCGCACTCGGAACCTGCCGCCGACCGCTCGACGCAACGTCTGGCCGGCTTCCTGGTGCTGCTGGCGCTGGTCCAGATCTATCTCGGCGGGCTGGTCGCAGGGCTCGACGCCGGCTTGAGCTACAACACCTGGCCGCTGATGGACGGCAAGCTGGTCCCTGGCGACCTGCTGCTGCTCGAGCCGGCATGGCGCAATTTCTTCGAAAATCCGAAGACGGTGCAATTCGTCCACCGGGTCGGCGCCTACACGATCTTCGCGGTCGCGCTCTGGCACATGATCTCGACACGCCGGCGCCTGCCGGGCACGACGCATGCCCGACGCGCGACGCTTCTGTTCCTGATTGTCGTGGTGCAGGCATCGATCGGCATCGGCACACTATTGATGCATGTGCCGCTGCACATGGCCCTGACGCATCAGGCATTCGCGCTGTTCCTGCTCGGCTTCGCCGCCGCGCATTGGCGCGGCACCAAGGGCGCTTATCCGCTGCCTCATGAGATTGCTCTCAGAGGCTGAGCCGCACCCGCCGGATTGCTGTGGCAATCGCCAGCTCGCGGTTTTCGTCGACCGCATTGCGATCCTCATGATGCCATGCAGCCGACAGGCAGCCATAGGCGATGGCGTGGTCCAGTATCGCGGGCGGCGACTGGCCGAGCGTTGCGGAAAAGACATGCGCCATATGCGCGATCCGCCGCGGATCGAGGCAAAGATCGTCCCGGTCAAGTGGGTTGTAGAACATGTTGGCGGCGTCGAAGCCGGGGTCGCCGAGAACGCCCTTCGGGTCGATCGCCAGCCAGCCGCGCGGACCGTGCATGATGTTGTCATGATGCAGGTCGCCGTGCAGCGGCCGCACGTCGTGCGGATTGGACAGCAGCCGTTCCGCGATTTCGGCTGCTTCGACATACAGGCTCCTTTCGCCGGCGGCGCGATCGGCCCTCGCTTTTTTGAATAGGCTGGAAAACCGGGTCCGCAACGGCTGAAGGTCCGGCGGGGCAGGGTGCTTCGACGGCGAGACCAGTCTTGCCATCACCCCCGCCGCGATCGCGGTGGCGGCATTGTCGCCGTGTTCGGCAAGATGGTGTGACAGCATCCTGTCGCCAGCGTATTCGAGCAGCATGCGGTGGCCGTCGCTGCCGAGCAGCCGCACCACGCCTTCGCCGCGTCGCCAGGCGAGGAAATGCTCGCCACGCAACTCGTCCTCGACATCGTCGAAAGGCTTTAGATCCTTGACGATTGCCGGCGAGCCGTCCTCGCGCGCAACCTTCCAGATGCGGCTGCTGAACGTGTCGGCGGTGAGTTCGGGCGCGCCGACCTTCCAGCGCTTTGGAAATGCCGGCACATCCATTCAGAGGCCGAGCATCAGATCCATGTTCTGCACGGCAGCGCCCGAGGCGCCCTTGCCGAGATTGTCATAGACCGCAAGCAGCAGCGCCTGCGCTCGATCGTCATTGGCGAAGACGTAGAGCTTCATCCGGTTGGTGCCATTATAGATCTCCGGATCGATGTCAGGCATGCGTTCCTGATGCAGATACGGCGCCACCTCGACCACGCCGCCATCGATGGAAGCGAAATGATCGGCGATCGCCGCGTGAAGCTCGGCGCCGGTCGGCACATGGTCGAGGCCGCCGAGTTGCAGCGGCACCACCGTGATCATGCCTTGCGCGAAATTGCCGACCGCCGGCTGCATGATCGGATCGTGCGAAAGCTTGGCATAGGTCCTGAGCTCAGGCACGTGCTTGTGCTGCAGCGTCAGCCCGTAAGGCAGGAATTCCGGCGCATCCTCGCCCTTGCCGACATAATCCTCGATCATCGGCCGGCCGCCGCCGGAATAGCCGGAAATGCCGTTGACGGTGACCGGAAAATCGGCCGGCAGCAGCCCCGCCGCAACCAGCGGCCGCAGCGTCGCGATCGGTCCTTGTGGCCAGCAGCCCGGATTGGCGACGCGCTTCGCCGAAGCGATCTTTTTCGCCTGGTCCTTGTCCATTTCGGCGAAACCATATTCCCACCCATCGGCGACGCGATGTGCCGTCGAGGCGTCGATCACTTTGGTGGTGTCATTGGCGATCAGCGAAACGCTTTCCTTGGCGGCTGCATCCGGCAGACAGAGGATCGCGACATCCGCAGCATTGAGGAACTCGGCGCGCGCTGCCGTTTCCTTGCGGCGCTCGGTCGGGATGGAGATGATTTCCAGGTCGCCACGCTCGGCAAGCAGCGCCCTTATCTGCAGACCGGTGGTGCCGTGCTCGCCGTCGATGAAGATTTTCGGTTTCATTGCTTGCCAAAATTCCTGTTATCTCAAAGCTATATGCCGCTTGCCTGATTCAATCCGGCAACGCCGTGATTGCCCTGGTTCATTTCTTCGAGTCGGGCCTTTCGTTCCGCCAACAGCCCGAGATAGTGCATGGCCACCATCGACCCGGCAATCGCCGTTATATCGGCGTGATCATAGGCTGGCGCAACCTCGACGACGTCGGCGCCGACGATATCGAGCTGGTTGATCTGGCGCAGCACCGACAGGATCTTTGCCGAAGACGGGCCTCCCGCGACCGGCGTTCCGGTGCCGGGCGCAAAAGCCGGGTCCAGGCAATCGATGTCGAAAGTGACGTAGGTCTTCTTGCCGCCCGTACGGTCGACGATGGCATAGGCGATGTCGGACGCACGCATTTCCTCCACTTCATGGCCATACAGGATCTTGATACCGAACGTGTCGGGCGCATGGGTGCGGATGCCGATCTGGATCGACCGGTCGGGGTCGATGATGCCCTCCTTGACTGCACGGCCGACGAAGGAGCCGTGATCGATGCGCTTGCCGTCGTCGGGCCAGGTGTCCTGGTGTGCGTCGAACTGCACCAGAGCCAGCGGGCCATGGATGGCGGCATGCGCCTTCAGCAGCGGCCAGGTGACGAAGTGATCGCCACCGAGTGACAGCAGAAAGGCGCCGGATTTCAGGATCTTCGCCGCTTCGCGTTCGATCGTGGCAGGCGTCTTCTGGTGATTGCCGCTGTCGAGCAGGCAGTCGCCATAATCGACCACGGCAAGCTGTTCGAACAGATCGCGCGAAAACGGATATTGCGGATCGTTGTCGAGGATGGCCGAGGCGCGGCGGATCGCCTGCGGTCCGAAACGGGCGCCCGGCCGATTGGTGACCGCAGCGTCGAAGGGAATGCCCCACACCACCGCATCGGCGTCCTTCACGTCCTTCGAATATTTGCGCCGCATGAACGACAGGGCGCCGGCATAGGTCGGCTCGAACGACGCACCCGTCCTGGAGCGGGTGGTGAAGGCATGATCGATGGTCCTTGGCGGCATGAAGCGATCTCCTGTGCGTCGACGCGCAACCTTATTGGACATAATTCTCAGAATTGCGACCCCTGCGGAGGATCATGGCCATTCGATCCGGTCACAAATCCTTGCTCGCCAGGCGAACCCGGCATCGCTCGCCAGGAGATTGCCTGGCAAGCAACCGAAAGTAGCCGCCGACGACTGCCTCGGCCGGCGCTGACCTGATTTTCCGGCATTTTGCAAGCCGGCTTCGTTCACCTGCCTGTCACGGGCATCGCTTAACCGGGGTGCGATCCCGGTACGGAGCGATTCTCGTGCGAACGACTTGTCTCATGCGAACGATTTGGCTGAGCCTTCTGCTTTCCGCGGCGCTGGCGCTCTCCCTTGGCCAGGCATCGGCAGGCGAAACGCGCGCCAGGCAGATTCGCGACCGCTTCGAGCACGCCAACCAATGGCGCGACCATGTGCTAGTGGCCGCGCACCGCGCCGGCGGCATGCAATCCGGCAAGACGCTCTATCCCGAAAATTCGATCGCCGCCGTCGAGGCGTCGATCGCAACGGGCGCCGAAATCGTCGAGGTCGATATTAGGCGCTCGAAGGACGGACAGTTCGTCGTCATGCATGACAGTTGGCTCGACCGCACGACGAATTGCAAAGGTGAGGTCGACAAGCACACATTGGCCGAACTCAAGACTTGCCGGTTGGTGATCGAAGGCACCGGCGCCGTTACGGGCGAGACGGTCTCGACGTTGCGCGAGATGTTGATGACGACCAGGGACAGGATCCTCATCAATCTCGACAACAAGCTCGATACCGAAAGCCTCGTCGGCATGGTCGCGGTTGCGCGCGACCTCGGCATGGTCGAACAGGTGATCGTCAAGGAGAACCTGTGGAATGCGGAGCGGATTGCCAGTGTCAAGGCCGCCATGGACGCGATCGGCAGCGGCTTCCAGTTCATGCCCATTATCGCCGATGACGCGGTTCGCGACGCCATGTTTGCCGAGAAAGTGAGCCGGGCCTTCCCGATGCGCGCGGTCGAGATGATCAACTGGCGCACGGGATCTGAGACACTGACCGAGACCGGCGGCCCGCTGTTCAGCCCGCGCATGCGCGCGCTGGCGGTGAGGGGCGACTGGCACATCTGGGCCGACACCTATGCCATCGTCAACAAGCCGGGCGGCTTCCTCGCCGGCGGCCGCGGCGACGAGCTGGCGGTCGCGGCCAGCCTGCCGCGCGAGACCTACGGCTTCTGGGTCGAGCGCGGCGCCACCATCATCCAGACCGACGAACCGAAGGCCGCCATCGGTTGGCTGGCGGCGAACGGTTTTCGCGTGCCCTATGCCGGTGAGAAGCGCCCGGCCGAGCCGGCCAACACGGCCAGCATCAACTAGACCGGCGCGGCGAGAATTGGATCTCCCTCTTGTGGTGACGATGCCCGGCAGGGCAGAAGGGCGCTGTCCCGCCGACCCCAGGCCGGCAGCGCCAAACTTTCGAAGGAACCCAGAAACAGAAAACCCGCCTCCGTGGGCGGGTCGTTGGAGCCAATTAGCACCATACCCAGATTAGTAGCATAGCTGCCGGCACAAAGCAAGAACAAAATGTGGCGTAGTGGCAGAAAAATGCGACGATCCTTCAGCGTCTCGGCTGTCCCGCCTGCTAGGTCGCGCGCCTTCGCTGTCCTACCGGCAATCTCCCCCGCAAGGGAACCCATTTTGGGGGAGATTGGCTCATCACTGCCTTCGGTAATCTACTCGCAGGCCGCCATTGCCACACCATCCAGCTCCTTGATGACATCGTCCGACAGTTCGAGGTCGGCAGCGGCGAGGTTCTCCCTGAGATGCGCGACGGAAGACGTGCCGGGAATCAGAAGAATGTTGGGCGCGCGGCGAAGCAGCCAGGCGAGCGCGACCTGCATGGGCGTGGCGCCGAGGCGTGCGGCGACCTTGGACAAGGTCGACGACTGCAACGGGTTGAAGCCGCCAAGCGGGAAGAACGGCACATAGGCAATGCCGTCGCGGGCCAGATCGTCGATCGAGGCATCGTCGCCCCGATGCGCCAGATTGTACTGGTTCTGCACGCAGACGATCCTGCAAATCCTGCGGCCTTCGGCGATCTGTGCAGCGGTGACGTTGCTCAGCCCGATGTGGCGCACGAGGCCCTGTCGCTGGAGCTCGGCAAGCGTCGCAAGCGGCGCCTCGATCGACCCTTCGGCGGGGCCATGCGCATCGAACATGACCCGCAGGTTGACCACCTCCAGCGCGTCGAGCCCAAGATTGCGCAGATTGTCGTGCACCGCCTGTGTCAGCTCTTCTGCCGAGAAGGCCGGCAGCCACGATCCGCCCTGGCCGCGCCGGGCACCGATCTTGGTGACAATAACGAGGTCGTCGGGATAGGGTGCGAGCGCTTCGCGGATCAACAGGTTGGTCACGTGCGGGCCATAGAAGTCGCTGGTGTCGATGTGGTTGACGCCTTGTGCAACGGCTTCGCGCAGTACGGCCAATGCCGCGTCGTGGTCCTTTGGTGGGCCGAAGACGCCTGGCCCTGCGAGCTGCATGGCGCCGTAGCCGAGCCGTCTCACCTTGCGGTCGCCGAGGATGAATGTGCCGGACTGGTCGACGCTGGACATGGTCTTTCTCCTTCAGGGATGGTGCAGAGATAGACGCTGTCCGATCTCATGATAATTGGGTACAATTCGCACGGGCTGTGCGGAATGACGAACAATGCAGATTGATCTCGCGGATCTGAACGCCTTCGTGGCCGTAGCGCGCGCCAAAGGCTTTCGCGGTGCGGCACGCGCCAGCGGCGGCAGTGCGTCCGGCTTGAGCGAGGCGGTGCGGCGCCTGGAGACGCAGCTCGGTGTCAGGCTGCTCAACCGGACGACCCGCAGCGTTGTCCTGACGGAAGCCGGCGAAGGCCTGCTGGCGCGGCTCGGTCCTGCCTTGACCGAGGTGGAGTCGGCCCTCGACGTAGTGAACGGCTTTCGCGACAGGCCGGCAGGTACGTTGCGCCTCAATGTGCCGGTCAGCGCGGCGCGGCTGGTGCTGCCCAGCATCGTTCCGCCTTTTCTCGCCGCCTATCCAGGCATTCGGTTGGAGGTGATCTCGGAGGAGAGCTTCGTCGATGTGCTGGCGGCGGGGTGCGACGCCGGCATCCGCTATGAGGAGCGGCTGGAGCAGGACATGATCGCTGTGCCGATCGGACCGCGCGTGCAGCGCTTCGCCACCGCCGCCAGCCCGGCCTACCTGGATCGTCATGGCCGGCCGCAACACCCGAGCGACCTGCTCGGCCACGCCTGCCTGCGCGGCCGCTTTGCCAGCCGTGCGATGCCGCCGTGGGAATTCGAGCGCGACGGCGAGGTGGTGCGGGTCGACCCGACGGGGCCGCTTGTCGTGACCCTGGGTGGGGCGACTGACCTCAAAGTCGATGCAGCCATCGCCGGCACCGGCATCATCAGCCTGTTCGAGGATTGGCTACGCCCTCACTTCGAGAGCGGGGCGCTCGAACCGCTGCTTGAACCCTGGTGGCAGAGCTTCTCCGGCCCGTTCCTTTACTATCCAGGCCGGCGCCTCGTGCCGGCGCCGTTGCGGGCGTTCATTGACTTCATCAAGGCCTGAAGTCTGCCACGATGCGTGCGAGCCGCGCCCGATGGGGTGATTGGTGCCCCTTTTTGTGGAAAAGGCCGCCCGGAGGCGGCCTTTCGATAGCGTGTAATTGCGCAGCGCTTAGCGCTTGGAGAACTGGAAGCTCCGGCGGGCCTTCGCCTTGCCGTACTTCTTGCGCTCGACGACGCGGCTGTCGCGGGTCAGGAAGCCACCCTTCTTGAGCACGGCGCGCAGCGCCGGCTCGTAATAGGTCAGCGCCTTGGAGATGCCGTGGCGCACGGCACCGGCCTGGCCGGAAAGGCCGCCGCCGATGACGGTGGCAACGATGTCGTACTGGCCGGCGCGATTGGCGGCGATGATCGGCTGGTTGAGGATCATCTGCAGCACCGGACGCGCGAAATATTCGGCGAACACCTTGTCGTTGACGACGATCTTGCCGGAGCCGGGCTTCACCCAGACGCGGGCGATGGCGTTCTTGCGCTTGCCGGTGGCGTAAGCGCGGCCCGACTTATCGAGTTTCTGGACATGGACGGGTGCGGCCGGCTGGGTGTTGGTATTGCCGGTGGCAGCTCCGAGTTCTGCGAGCGAGGAAAGCTCAGCCATCTTACGAAACCTTCTTGTTCTTGGCGTTCAGCTTGGCCACGTCGAGGACGACGGGCTGCTGGGCGACATGCGGATGTTCCGTGCCTGCATAGACGCGGAGGTTCTTCATCTGGCGACGGCCGAGCGGGCCACGCGGGATCATGCGTTCGACGGCCTTTTCGACGACACGCTCGGGGAAACGACCCTCGAGCAGCTGGCGCGCGGTGCGCTCCTTGACGCCGCCGGGGTGGCCGGTGTGCCAGTAATAGACCTTGTCGGTGAACTTCTTGCCGGTGAACACCACTTTGTCGGCATTGATGACGATGACGTTGTCGCCGTCGTCGACGTGCGGGGTGAAGGTGGGCTTGTGCTTGCCGCGAAGATGATTGGCGATGACAGTGGCGAGACGGCCGACGACGAGACCCTCGGCGTCGATCAGCACCCACTTCTTCACCACATCCGCAGGCTTCTGCGAAAAGGTTGCCATGAATTGTTGCTTTCGGTTCGGACCTTCAAAAGAAGGCGTTTCTTGTTGCTTGGATTGGCGAAAGGCGCTTGCCCGCCGCCAATAACAAAACGGCGGCCTTTGCGGGCCGCTGCTTCGTCACGGCTTATAGGGGAGGGGTTCGATCGCGTCAAGGCGCATGAAACACTTGCCAGAAGATAAAGCCAAATGAAAACAAGGATTTGTGTTAAAGGTATGATTTTACCACATCGCGATTTTGGTTCTGTGTCGGGCAAGTCTCAGTGCTTTGCCTCGATTTCCTTGCGAGCTGCGCTGGAGAGGAATGCCGATCGCGTTATGCCTCGGTCGCGCGCTGCGGCGTCGATCGCCCGCAAAACGCCACGCTCGAAAGTCACATTCGCCCTCACGACAGCGCTGTCATTGTCGATGAGTGGTACCGAGACCAGATAGCCTCCTTCAGCAAGTGCTTTGCGTATATCCGCAAGCGCGATGATCGCCTCGTGGCTGGACGGTTCGGGAACAGGCATATCCTCCGCCCACAGTTGCAATGCTTCGACTGCATTCGGTACGATGTCTTCCGCCTCGTCCGCGGCTGAAAAGCAGCCGGGAATGTCGGGAAAGCGAATGCCGAACGCGCTGTCGGGATCTTTATCGACCAACGCGAAATAGTTCTTCATCTCAGCCTCCAAGCCGCCTCAGGTCGCCTATATCCAGCCCGCTTGCTTGGCGATGGCGCGAGCTGTACCGGTTGGTAGATCCTTCTCCGGATGCGGAACGATCAACACGATCTCGCCCTTTCGGAACTTGTGATGTGAGCCGCGTATGGAAACCAGCTCGAAACCGTCGTCCTTGAGACGCTTCACGATTTTGCGGCTGTCACGCTCCAGCAAAGATCACCCATGCGCACATATATACACATCAAGGAAAAATTCAATCGAAAGCATCAGGCCGGCGCTCGCTTTGGCGGGATCGAATAGGTGCCCGTTGCGTGCGCTACCGTGTGTCCCTTCGGGCCGGCGACGATGTCGATATCGAACACCATCAGGCTCTTGCCGAGCTTGAGGATGCGGCAATGGCCGTCGATCGGCCCGGCCTCGGCCTTGTGGACAAAATTGATGTTGAGACTGGTGGTGACCGAAAGTGCATCCGGTCCGGCATGCGAGAGCACGCAGACATAGCCGCCTATGTCGGCCAGCGTGAACAGCGCCGAACCCGACACGGTGCCGCCGGGACGCAAATGGCGCTCGTCGGCATTGAGTCGCACGACACAGCCGCCTGGAAACACCTCCAACGCCTCGTAGAAGGTGAACTGGTCGTTGAGTTGCGGGAAAACGGTCGCCATCAGCGCGTTGACATCAGCAGCCGTCAGCACCGGCTTGAGATTGCTGTGGGCGGGCATTTCAGTCTCCCGGTTTGCGCCCTGCATGTATGAACGCGACGTGGCGTTTCTGGCAACAGCCCATTCATTATGGCAGAAGCGGAGGAGGGAGTTGGACGAAGCGAGACGGCATACTAGATT
>NZ_JAMYQN010000019.1:0-117703 GCF_040320905.1 Mesorhizobium sp. M0590 | reverse complement strand
AGCCGGCGGCGATCATCTTCATGCGAAAGCCGATCATGTCCGCCAGGCTGTGGACGACCTGGTCCGGGCAGCGCGGATCGTCGATGCAACGCGCCAGACGCTCGGCCACCCGCAACCGCTTTTCCACCTCGGCCAAGGCCAGAACGCCGCTGTTGGACGACAGCATGCCGCCGTCGAAACGGGCGACGACGGACTTGCCGCCGACTGATGACAAACCGCTCAGCGGCAGCGCAAGATCGTTCATGGTGGGTGTGGTCTCCGGGAAATGGTTCGGATCGGCTTAAGCAACCAAATCCTACGTCATTTCAACGGCTTGCGCCACATCCACCAACCCCCATGAATTTGGTTAGGTTGATGCGGCGTGCCGCCGCCGTGAGGCCGCGCTCGCTCAGCAGCGCGTCGAGAACGACGAGAAGATTCAGATCGAGCCCTTTGAAACGCATGTCTTAGCTATCCATAGCGTGGATGCATTTGATTGAAACAAACGATTTTACCAATTTTCCGGAATGTCGCATGGACTTGGCAGGACCTCACGTGCGCCGATCACTGCCTCTATCGCGTGGCGAGTCCCTTGAGAAGAGCCCGAAAGAGGAAATCTGTCGCGTGCGGTGGAGATTGTACTGGGAATGAGAGGCAGCGCTCCGATCATGTCGAACTCTCCGACGAATGGCGGACCGGTACAATAGTTGATCGCAACTGGTCCGGAGCTATGAAACATCTCGATTACATATGAGGTGCCGAGTGAATACGCTGACAGCACCCACCGTCGCAGCGTTTAGCTGACGTTTGACGACGGTTCCTATCCATTTACACGCAGATTCTTGATGTGCTGGCGCAAAAGCGGGAGGCCGGCGACTTTTCTTCGTCATCGGGCTGACGCCGCAGAAGCCGGAACTCGTCCGGTTCCTATGGGCATTGGGCTTGGTCGGTCGCACAGGCTCTATGAGGGGCAATTTTGGCAACGCGACGCGACTCGGGTTTTGAACGACGCCGAAAACGCAAGCTGGAAAGGAACAAGATGGCAGATCAACTCGCCAACGAAATAATCGCCATTATCAAGAAGCGCGCCGCGTCGGAGGGCGGCATAGCGCCTGCCACAGGCGGCGAGATAACGGCTGCCACGGGACTGACTTCGCTCGGTATCGATTCACTGGGATTGGCGGACGTTCTCTGGGACCTGGAGCAGGCCTACGGCATCCAGATCGAGATGAATACGGCCGAGGCATGGTCGGATCTCCAGAATGTTGGGGACATGGTGGAAGCCGTGCGCAGCTTGCTCGCTAAGGGGGTGTGAATGGACAGGCGCGTCGTGATTACTGGGATTGGCGGTATTTGCGGGCTTGGGACCAACGCCGCCGCCATTTGGACAGAGATGCGAGAAGGCCGCTCCGCCATCGGCCCAATCGTCAACTCCGAGCTCCATGAATTGAGGGTCAGGATCGGTGCCGAGATCAAGGCGCTGCCGGAGCATGACATCGACGGCAAGCAACTCATCTCCATGGACCGCTTCAGCCTGCTCGCTGTGCTTGCGGCGCGCGAAGCCATGCGTCAGGCCGGACTTTCCTCCAAAGAGGGAAATAGGTATCGCTTCGGTGCGACGGTGGGCGTTGGCGGCTGCGGGTGGGATGCGATCGAGCAAACCTACCGCGCCATCCTTCTGGGCGGTAAGCGTGCCGCTCTCTTGACTGTACCCAAGGCGATGCCGGGTGCCGCTGCCGGCCAGGTCAGCATGAGTCTCGGCCTGCGCGGGCCGGTCTTCGGCGTCACGTCCGCCTGTTCCTCGGCAAACCATGCGATTGCCTGCGCGGTGGACCAGATCAGGCTCGGCCGGGCCGACGTGATGCTTGCCGGCGGCAGCGAAGCGCCGCTCATATGGGGTGTGCTGAAGGCATGGGAAGCGATCCGCGTGCTTTCGCCCGATACTTGCCGGCCATTCTCGGCCGATCGCCAGGGCCTGTCGCTTGGTGAAGGTGCCGGCATGGCGGTGCTGGAAAGCTACGAGCATGCCCTGGCTCGGGGCGCCACCATCCTTGCCGAAATTGCCGGTGCCGGCCTTTCCGCCGATGCGTCCGACATCGTCGCGCCGACTGTCGAGGGGCCGGAGGCAGCAATGCGGGCCTGCCTTGCCGATGCCAGGCTGGACGCCGAGGATGTCGACTATCTCAACGCGCACGGCACCGGCACCAAGGCCAACGACCAGATCGAGACGGCGGCGATCAAGCGCGTCTTCGGTCAGCACGCCTTCTCAATGTCCATTTCTTCTACCAAGTCCATGCACGCGCATTGCCTCGGCGCGTCCGGCGCGCTCGAGTTGATCGCCTGCGTGATGGCTATCCGCGAGAGCGTCGTGCCGCCGACTGCCAATTATCGTGAGCTGGACCCCGATTGCGATCTCGACGTCACGCCCAATGTGGCACGCGAGCGCAAGGTGCGCGTGGCACTGAGCAACTCCTTCGCCTTTGGCGGCACGAACGCGGTTCTGGCGTTCAGGCAGGTGTAGAAGCCATGAGAGATGCCTCCGGCAACATTATCTCTCGCATCCAGATGCTTGCCGGATAACGTTGTGAAGGGCGGGTCATTGACCGCCTCGGCGAATGCGGGAAGTGGCAGCGGAAGCTCGACGATCCGGGGGTATCGTCTTTGCGAAATTCTTAACTGTTGAAGCGGCTTGGACGTACCGCCGCCCCGTAAAAGGTAAGCGAGGCCCTGCGGGCTCGGCTTGAGGGTCTGAAGCTGTACACGACAATGTCTGGAAGCCGCAGGGTCGGCTCTGCGCCCGTTATAGTCGCCTGAGTGCTGCCGGCCCGGCCGCGCCGCGGGCGCCGTCAACGAACTCCTTGAACCTGCGGACCTTGCCTGTCTTGGCCGACGCTTCGAGGCGCGCCGTCGTGCTGGCCTCCAGATCCGCGACATGCTTGCGCAGGGTCGTGGTGGGCGCGAGGCCAAAGATGAAGTCGACGTCGTTGGCGCGGCACCAGTCGATGACCTGCGGGTTGCAATAATGGTTATCGCCGCGGAGCAGGATTCGAATGTTCGGCCAGTTGATCCGGATCGCCCGCACCAGACGGCGCAGGTGGGGGCGGATCTCAGCCCCACTCGGCCGCTTGGCCGGTCGCAGGATCGCGCTGACGAACCGTCCCGGACCATCGAACACGACGATCGGCTGGAAGCCGTACTCGTCATGGTGGGCATTGAACAGGCGAAGCTGTGGGCCTCCGTGCACAGCGTCGAAGGTGTCGTCAATGTCGAGTACGATCCGCTTCGGCACCTGCCGGAACGAGGCGCAATAGAGATCGACCATCGCCCGTCCCATCGCGACCAGCTCCCGCACGCCGGGCAGGTTCTCCAGCCGGCACAGCGTCGATTGCGACGCCAGATCCCGACCCGACGGCAGCGCATCCTGGGCCATCTTGAAGACCGGATCGCAGCGCAGCCGGTTGGCGTCGTTGCCGTCCTCGTAGCCGGCGGCGATCATCTTCATGCGAAAGCCGATCATGTCCGCCAGGCTGTGGACGACCTGGTCCGGGCAGCGCGGATCGTCGATCCAACGCGCCAGACGCTCGGCCACCCGCAACCGCTTTTCCACCTCGGCCAAGGCCAGAACGCCGCTGTTGGAAGACAGCATGCCGCCGTCGAAACGGGCGACGACGGACTTGCCGCCGACTGATGACAAACCGCTCAGCGGCAGCGCAAGATCGTTCATGGTGGGTGTGGTCTCCGGGAAATGGTTCGGATCGGCTTAAGCAACCAAATCCTACGTCATTTCAACGATCAGATCCCGAGCAGCCAGCCAGTATTCGACCGTCGCTGGCGCCTCCGCCCACTGAGGCCTTGTGCTTCCTCCAGCGAGTCAAGCCGATCACCATGCGTGTCGCCAGTTCTGGTGCTCACCCACATGCCATTTGCGATCTTGTGTCGGTGAGAGCACCGCAAGCACCTCCCCTGCTAGAGGGCAAGGCGGCTTGCGTCGCCCGTGTTGTTACTATTCTTCGCTGGGGTCGGAGTTTTTTCCTTGGCTTCGGTTGGGACATTCGGCTTTGCAAAAAAACAGGCCATCGTGGTCGATCGTCACGCCCCCGAGTTCGGCGGCACGATGGGACGACGACGGCAGCGCAAGCTCCATTTGCGCGAGGGGCTCGTCCCTTCAACTACTTGACGCATTTGCGCTTTGCGTACCTCCGTGCATGTTGCTCGATGGCAGGCGGAGACCTCCGTCTAAACGATCGCGCATCTATGCAACGCCCACGCGTTGATCGCCATCATCGCGGCGATCGCTTTGCCGCGATCGCCGCAGCCGTTTTCGAGCACGACAATCATGCCAGGCGGTGTCGGCAGCGATGCGCATGCAAAAATTCACAGATGCATTCTGGCCAAATGCTAGCTGCCCAGCAAATGTCCGGCATTTCGCAAGGCCCCTAGGAAGAGACTGGCATGGCCGTTGGCATTGATCTTGGCCTGCATCGACAGGGGCATGCTGTGCCAGTTCTCCAAGGGCGCAGTGAAATGTGAGAACGTACCGTTGACGATGCAATGGTGGGTAACAAGGCCCTGTCTGTCCAACGCCAGCACGCCGATCTGGTCGCCCTGATATCGGATGGCTGCGACCCGCTGGACCTCCGCGTCACCGTCGACCCGCACGTCGAAAAGCAGGATGCCGCGGCTCCTGGTGGCTACCTCGGCGGCCTTTTCTGCGAAGCTTAAGGAGAGCGAGCGAACGCTTTCGACCGCCAGCTGTAAAATCATCAAATCCAGTTCATCCACTGCCATAAGATACCTGCGCGCAACACATGGGTGATAGCAATCGACCACACCGCTTGTTCACAGATGTCGGCTCACGACCGATCATTCAGGGTTTGCCGGTCGTCTATTGACCGAGGGCGTGCTCCGGTTCGAACCGATCCTGAAGCGGAATGCGCTGGATCTACGGAGCCCGAGGAGCAGGCCAGCCAAAGTTGCCGCGACAATTGATGTCGTGATCATTCCAGACATCTGCATCGGCGTCGCTGAACATCCACTGGTAAGTCCGTTCTCTTGCGGCAAGCCCATCCTCGGGCCGTCTTGTACCTGAAGCCCTCGCGGTGGCGTCCCTCGAAGCTCGGGACCGCCGGGCGCTTGATCGTCGAGAACTTTGTTTACGAAGGTCCGGACCTCCTGCAGAGCTTATTCTGGTGCGCTCGCCTTTGAGCATTCCGCTGAAGCGTGACGTTTCGCTAGTCAGTGTTCCTTGCAGGCTCACCGCGAGGGCGCCTTGCACACAGCGGCACGTCAGCGCATGAAACTCGTCCCCCGTTCACTTCACAAAATGGATTTCCTGAAGTACTGGGAGCGCAGAGAAATCTCCGGTCGCAGCCTACCCGGTTAAAACAAGGACCCAAAAATGAAGACTCTCGTCGTCTGCTCCGGCGGATTGGACTCCGTTACCCTTGCTCACAAGGTGGCAGCGGAGCACGAACTCGCCGGCCTCCTATCTTTCGATTACGGCCAACGGCATAGAAAGGAATTGGGCTTCGCCGCCCTTTGCGCGGAGCGACTGAGCGTCCCGCACCGCATCATCGACATCCACGAGATCGGCGGCGGCCTTTCCGGCTCCGCGCTGACCGATAATGTGGACGTGCCCGACGGGCACTACGCCGAAGACACGATGAAGGTCACGGTGGTGCCGAACCGGAACGCCATCATGTTAGCCATTGCCTTCGGCTTCGCCGCAGCGCACGGCGCTGACGCGGTGGCGACGGCCGTGCATGGTGGGGATCATTTCATTTATCCCGACTGCCGTCCGGCCTTCATCGACGCTTTCCAGATGATGCAGGACCACGCGCTCGACGGCTACGCGAAGATTCGCATTTATGCACCCTATGTGAATCTCACGAAGGCGGACATTGTTAGGAATGGAGCAGCATACGGCACGCCATTTGCGCAGACCTGGTCCTGCTACAAGGGCGCCGAGCGTCACTGCGGGAGGTGCGGGACCTGCGTCGAGCGGCGCGAGGCGTTTCATCTCTCTGGGCAGCCGGACCCCACCGACTACGAGGACTCCGACTTCTGGCTCGATGCGCTGCGAAGGAGGACCGCGTAATGTTCCGCATCACCAAGGAATTCCACTTCTCAGCCTCGCATCAGCTCACCTCGTTGCCACCCGATCACCAATGCGCGCGCCTGCACGGGCATAACTACATCGTTGAAGTGGAGCTTTCAGCGAATGGACTGAACGACAACGGCTTCGTGCGCGACTATCACGATTTGGCGCCATTCAAACGCTACATCGACGAGAGCTTCGACCATCGACATCTCAACGACGTGCTGGGACATGAGCAAGTCACGGCGGAATATCTGGCCAGACATTTTTATGAATGGTGCAAGGCACGCCTGCGCGAAACCTCGGCCGTGCGGGTGAGCGAAACACCGAAAACCTGGGCGGAATACCGGCCATGACCGATACGCATCCCGCAATCCGCGTGAGTGAGATTTTCGGGCCGACGATCCAGGGCGAGGGCGTGCTCATCGGTTTGCCGACGGTCTTCGTCAGAACCGGCGGGTGTGACTATCGCTGTTCCTGGTGCGACAGCCTGCATGCGGTGGACAATCAATTCCGCCATGAATGGGAGATGATGTCCATTGGCGCGGTGTGGCAAAACGTGCTTGCGCTTTCCGGTGGCCGCCCGCTGATGGTGTCGCTGTCAGGCGGCAATCCGGCCATCCAGCCGCTCGGCGCGCTCATCGAGCGAGGCCATGGTGAAGGTTACCGTTTTGCGCTGGAAACCCAAGGTTCGGTGGCCAGAGACTGGTTTGCCGACCTTGACGTGCTAGTCCTCAGCCCAAAGCCGCCGTCAAGCCAAATGACGACCGATTGGGCCGCTTTCGAGGCGTGCCTCCAGGCGGCACAAGGCAGGCCGCAAGTCGTGCTCAAGCTCATTGTTTTCGATGAAAGGGACTACGCCTACGCGAAAGACGCCGCTGCGAGATTTCCGCGACTTCCGATCTATCTGCAACCCGGCAATCACACGCCGCCACGCCCCGCAAATGAAGACGCGCCTGTCGACCTTGACGGAATATTGAAGCGCATGGAGTGGCTGGTTGATAGCGTGACCCGCGACAGGTGGTTCGAAGCCCGTGTGCTGCCGCAGCTGCACGTTATGCTCTGGGGTAACAAGAGAGCCGTCTAGCCTAGGCCCGCTTTTCACTGAAACTGTGCCGGCGGATATTCGGGTGGACGGGTTGTCCCAAGCTTTACGGCGCTGCCGGGATGCTTGCGGACTTCTGCCACCGGCACCAAGAGCGTGGCCAGCCGCTTACGACTCGGATTGTTGCCGAGGCTCGGTTTCGACGGGCGTCGGCCTGGCGCGAACCAATCAAAGGTTAGTGCGAGCCACGGGTGGATAGTATGGTGGTGCGATTCGGCGGCGCCTGCTGCAGCTGGCACGGTCCTTGCGGATTCTTGTTGCAAGGCCGAAGGGAGCTGTCGGCCGACAACCATGATCTGGCCAGGACGATTGTCGACTGCTTCCGATACAGAAAAGAGGCCGGACTCGACGTGGCGCTTCAGGGACTGCGAAATGGAATACGGCGCCGGAAGGCACGACCGGACGATATCGTCGCTATGCCAAGACGCGTCTGGTCCGCTCCGAATCCTGTCTCGACACGACGGTCGCCGATCAACAGTGAAAAATGTAGCGCAATCGGTTCACGATCGACTGAGAACCATGACCGTTCCTCTGCGGTGCTCAGACTGCCGCTGAGTGCCTGGCCGTTCCACTTTCGAAATATTTGTCGAATTTTGCCGCGATGCTCCTGACAAAGGGCCGGCTTTCCGCAGGCACGACGAAGCGGTCACCATCAAGTTCAAGCAACCGCGCAGGATCTTGGAGGGCCGTGGAACTCGCTCGGACGAGAAGTCTTTGGCCGGCTTCGCCAAAGCGCTCCACCAGCTCAATCGCCGAGAAGGCGAAGTCACACATCAGCCGCTCGATGATCCAGCCGCGAACACGGTCGTCGTCGGAAAGCGCGATACCCCGAACAGCGGCCAGCCCGCCATCAGCAACCATGCGTCCATACTCGGCGGTCGAAGGCATATTCTGTGCATAGCCCTGGCGAAACTGGCTGATGGACGATGGGCCGAGGCCGATCAAGGTCTCGTAGCGGTCCTCGGTGTAGCCTTGGAAGTTCCGGTGCAAAGTCCCGGCGCGGGCCGCAAGCGCCAGCCCATCGCCCGGCTTGGCGAAATGATCGAGCCCGATTGCTTCGTATCCCTGGTCGATGATCGCCCGCGCTGCCAATTGCGATTGAGCAAATCGCTCCTCTGGCCCTGGCAGCCACGCCTCGTCGATCATCGTCTGATGTTTCTTGAACCACGGCACATGGGCGTAGCCAAAAAGCGCGATCCGATCCGGTTCCAGGGTCAGTGCCTGTGCAACCGTGGAGGCGACGCTCTCCCTGGTCTGATGCGGCAGGCCGTAGAGCAGATCGAGATTGACGGATTCGACGCCGCGCGAACGAACGCCATCAACAACCGTCTTGGTCTGCAAAAAGCTCTGCTCGCGGTTGATCGCTTTCTGCACTTTCGGGTCGAAATCCTGGACGCCGAGGCTCGCACGGGTCATGCCGATTTCGGCAAGTGCATCGAGGCGGGCATCGTCCATATCGTTGGGGTCGATCTCAACGCTGATCTTTGCACCGGGCAGAAACGTGAAGCTGTTGCGCAGGACGGTTCCCAGCGCCACCAGATCCTCCGGTTTGAGCATCGTCGGCGAACCGCCGCCGAAATGGACGGCACGCACGCGGCCCTTGCCTGCGACAAGACCGGCGACGGTGGCGATCTCGGCATGCAGTGAGCGAAGATATGTGGTCACTGATTCGTAGTGGCGTGTCTGCTTGGTGTGGCAAGCGCAGAACCAGCAAAGCTTGTCGCAATACGGGATGTGCAGATAGAGCGAGATCTCATCGCCATCGTTGAGCGCCTGCAGCCAGCCACGACAAATTGCAGCATCAATGCCTGTATGAAAATGCGGCGCTGTCGGATAACTGGTATAGCGCGGGACGTTCTCGCCAAGTCTGGCAGCTAGCTTCAGTCGCATGTCGTGGTCCACCGTGTTTGCGTCGCCGGAACTGTGGATGCTTGGATGAGCCTAAGCCCTGATTTCGATCAACCTTCAGCACGGACAAACTGCCGCAAGGATTTTTCTACCGTCGATTGCTATCCTGCCCGCACTGGACCGGTAGAGCGATCGAATGACATTACGGCAGGACATTCACAGTTCCGGCATTCCCGTTCTTTGCCTGTCTTGCGAGGCACGGCACCGCGGTGTCTGTGGTGCGCTCGAACCAGACCATTTGGCTCAGCTCGCCAAGACGTCGTCGCGGCACAATATCGAGCCGGGGGTCGAACTGATCGGCGACGCCGAGGCGGTCGACTGTTATTCAAACGTGCTTTCAGGCGTGGTGAAGCTCACGAAGAGCCTTTCGGACGGCCGCCAGCAGATCGTCGGTCTCCAGTTCGCGCCGGATTTTCTGGGACGGCCCTTCAAGATGAAAAGCGCGATCAATGCGGAAGCGGCAACAGCTGTCTCGCTATGCTCGTTTCCGAGAGCGGCCATCGAACGGATGATGAAGGAATCACCGGAATTTGTGCATCGCCTGTTCAAGCAGGCGCTGAACGAACTCGACGAGGCACGCGAATGGATGGTGACTCTGGGGCGCAAGACCGCACCGGAGAAGGTGGCGAGCTTTCTCCTCATGATCGCCCGGAACATCGATTCCAGTGTTGACCCGGCGGCCAGCTCGGCGTGCTTCGAGCTGCCGATGACGCGTGCCGACATCTCTGATTTCCTTGGAATTACAAACGAGACCGTGAGCCGTCAGCTGACCAGCCTGAGAATGGACGGCGTGATTCGGATCGAGAACAACCGCCGTGTCACCGTGGACAGCATGAGCCGGCTGGAACGGCGCTGCGGCGGCCGAGGCGCAACCGCCGTTTGAATGACACCGAAGCTGCATGGCCTACGTCACTTACTTCGTTCGGGGCAGGGCATGCTCGCGTTGGGCTTAGAAGAAGTCGCATAGCGACAGCCCGCTCTCCATCCGATCGCATGAGCCAGGTGCGTTTCGGCCAACTCGTCGGAGAAGCATCCATCCTCGACGTGCTCGACGTGCAACCGGCTGTTCCAGGCAGGATCGCACTCGGCCGAAGTCATTACGCCTCATACGCAGGGGAAAATCGCCGTCTCCCCGAACCATGAATGTCACGAAGGCAGCGCAACGCTGGCGCTGGCTGTCCCAAGGCATTGAAACGATCGACGTTCGGCAAGGCATCTGCCCACTTTCCAGCGTCACAGAAGGCGCGCTTCCCCACACGCCCGCGATCGCCTCCATACCCGGCCCGACCGGGGACGCGGGGCCTGTCCATAAGCGTGGCGGCCGGTGCTGCGCTTCCACATTCGATCGCCACAGTCTGATCGCACCGAACTCGATGCTGCTCGAAGCAAAATCGTGCGGCTCTGACATGGATCAGGGCGAGCAGGCCACGGCTGCGCAATAAGGCACTGCGGTTGGCGCCCGCCGGAATTGGAAATCGGGGCTTGCGATGAAATTCGGCACAGAGATCGTCCTTCTAAGCCTGTTTGCGTTTGCGGCCCTGGTGGCTGCCGGCTTCGGCGTAGATGAACCTTTTCGCCGGCATATGTGGGTTTTGTTCTTCGCCGTGGCTGGCTTCACTGCGATTCTGTTGCGCAACACGGAGTTCAAGCCGGCAGTTCCGATCGACCCCGCCGCTTACATGGATGGGCCGATCCGCTTCGGTGCCGTCGCCACCGTATTCTGGGGCGTCGTCGGCATGCTGGTCGGCGTGGTCATCGCCCTGCAGCTCGCCTACCCCGATCTCAACATCCAGCCCTGGTTCAATTTCGGCCGACTGCGGCCTTTGCATACTTCCGGCGTGGTTTTTGCCTTCGGCGGCAATGCACTCATCTGCACGTCACTTTATGTCGTGCAGCGGACCTGTCGTGCCAGGCTGTTCGGCGGCGATCTCGCCTGGTTCGTGTTCTGGGGCTATCAGCTGTTCATCGTCATGGCGGCAACCGGCTACCTGCTCGGTATCACCGAGAGCCGCGAATACGCCGAGCCCGAATGGTATGTGGACCTGTGGCTGACCATTGTCTGGGTCGCCTATCTCATCCTGTTCCTCGGCACGATCCTAAAGCGCAAGGAACCGCACATCTATGTCGCCAACTGGTTCTACCTTGCCTTCATCGTGACCATTGCGATGCTGCATGTGATCAACAACCTGTCGATGCCGGTCTCCTTCCTGGGCTCCAAGAGCTATTCAGCCTTCTCCGGCGTACAGGACGCCCTGACGCAATGGTGGTACGGCCACAATGCCGTCGGCTTCTTCCTCACCGCCGGCTTCCTCGGGATGATGTATTATTTCGTGCCCAAGCAAGCCAACCGACCGGTCTATTCCTACCGGCTGTCGATCATCCACTTCTGGGCTTTGATCTTTCTCTACATCTGGGCCGGTCCGCACCACCTCCACTACACCGCCCTGCCGGACTGGGCCCAGACGCTCGGCATGGTGTTCTCGATCATGCTGTGGATGCCGTCATGGGGCGGCATGATAAACGGCCTGATGACGCTCTCGGGCGCCTGGGACAAGCTGCGCACCGACCCGATCATCCGTATGATGGTGATGGCCATCGCCTTCTACGGGATGTCCACCTTCGAAGGCCCGATGATGTCAATCAAGGCCGTCAACTCGCTCTCGCACTACACCGACTGGACCATCGGTCACGTCCATTCGGGCGCGCTCGGATGGGTTGGCATGATCTCGTTCGGCGCGATTTATTTCATGGTCCCGAAGTTATGGAACCGCGACCGGCTTTATTCGCTGCGGCTCGTCAACTGGCACTTCTGGCTGGCGACGCTTGGGATCGTCGTTTACGCCGCGGTGATGTGGGTCTCCGGCGTCATGCAGGGCCTGATGTGGCGCGAATACAACGAGCAGGGCTTCCTGGTCTACTCCTTCGCCGAAACCGTCGCCGCCATGCATCCCTACTACATCATGCGTGCCATCGGCGGCGCGATGTATCTGTCGGGCGCCCTCATCATGGCCTGGAACGTCGCCATGACCATCCTCGGCTACCAGCGCGAGGAGGATCCGATGCCGCGCTCCATCCCCGCCCTCCAGCCTGTGCGATCAGGAGCCAGAAAATGGGCCTGATGGACAGACACGCGGTCATCGAGAAGAACGCCACACTTCTTCTCCTCGGGTCCCTGCTGGTCGTAACCATCGGCGGTATCGTCGAGATCGCGCCGCTCTTCTATCTCGACAACACCATCGAGAAGGTCGAAGGCATGCGGCCCTATTCGCCGCTCGAGCTCGCCGGGCGCAACATCTATGTGCGTGAGGGCTGTTACCTCTGCCACAGCCAGATGATAAGGCCGTTCCGCGACGAGGTCGAGCGCTACGGCCACTATAGCCTGGCGGCCGAGTCGATGTACGACCACCCGTTCCAGTGGGGCTCGAAGCGCACCGGGCCGGATCTCGCCCGGGTCGGCGACCGCTACTCGAACGGATGGCACGTCCAGCATCTCACCGAGCCGCGTTCGGTGGTGCCGGAATCGATCATGCCGAGCTACGCGTTCCTGAAGGACATGCCAATCGAGGTGAAGGATTTCTCGACGCATCTGATCGCCAACAGCCGTGTCGGTGTGCCCTATTCCGACGACATGATCGCTCATGCCAATGCCGATCTCATGGCGCAGGCCGATGCGAATGCCGATACATCGGGCCTGGAGAGACGCTATCCGAAGGCCAAGCTTGGGGACTTCGACGGCGATCCGCAGCAGTTCACCGAAATGGATGCGCTGGTCGCCTATCTCCAGATGCTCGGCACGCTGGTCGATTTCAGGACCTATGACGAAGCCGCCGGTTACCGCTGAGGAGAATGGCGATGACCTACAATTTCATGCGGGAGTTTGCCGACAGCTGGGGCCTGCTTGCCATGGCACTTTTCTTCCTCGGATGCGTTGCCTTTGCATTTCGTCCCGGCAGCCGCAGGCAAGCCGAGAGAGCCGCTCACATTCCTCTCAAGGACGACTGATCATGGGCAGCGAGCATATCGACGAGGTTTCGGGCATCTCGACGACCGGCCATGAGTGGGACGGCATCAAGGAACTCAACAACCCGCTTCCGCGCTGGTGGGTCATCACCTTCTACATCACCATTGCCTGGGCGATCGGCTACACCGTCGTCTATCCGGCATGGCCGATGCTGACCTCCGCGACCAGGGGTGTGCTGGGGTATTCGAGCCGCAAAGACGTCAAGATTGAACTGGCGGCGGCCGAAGTGGCCAAGGGCAAATATGTCGCTGCCATTCAGGCGAAGACCGTCTCCGAGATTACTGCCGACGATACACTACGCGAATTCGCGGTCGCCGCAGGTGGCGCCGCGTTCAAGGTCAATTGCGTGCAGTGCCATGGCTCGGGCGCTCAAGGGTCCAAGGGTTTTCCCAACCTAAACGACGACGATTGGCTGTGGGGTGGCAACGCCGAACAGATCCAGCAGACGATTGCGCACGGCATCCGCTTCGCATGTGACCCGGATACGCGCCTGTCGGAAATGCCTGCTTTTGGCGACATCATCACGACGGATCAGATCAAGCAGGTCGGCGCCTATGTCGCAAGCCTCTCCGATCCTGTTCAGGACACAAGCCTGATCGAACTCGGCGCCAATGTTTTCGCCGAGAATTGTGCGGCCTGTCATGGTGAGAATGCAAAGGGCAACAGGGAGCTCGGCGCACCCGACCTGACCGACGCGATCTGGCTTTACGGGTCTGGCGAAACAGCCATCGCCGCGCAGGTCCGCGCCCCGAGGCATGGCGTCATGCCGGCCTGGATCGGGCGTCTCGGCGAGATCAAGGTCAAGGAACTCGCGGTCTATGTCCATTCGCTTGGCGGCGGAGAATAGGAACGCAAGCCTATTCTCGTCCTCCCCCCAACCGCCAAGCGACGAGGCCCGGCGCGAGCCGGGCCTCGGCATCATCCAGAAACCGATGGGTCGGGCTTCCGGCGAAATCGTCGCTGGTGACTGGAGCTTCTCGTGCTCGATAACACGCAAATAGAACGGCTCGAAGCCGATGCGGTCAACTCCGCCAAGACCCGTCAGCCGCTCTATGCCGGACGCAAGAAGATCTTCCCGAACCGGGCTTCTGGCAGTTTCCGCCGCTTCAAGTGGTCGGTGATGGCAATCACGCTGGGGATCTACTACCTGACCCCCTGGCTGCGGTGGGATCGCGGGCCATTTGCCCCTGACCAGGCCGTGCTGGTCGATCTTGCCAACCGCCGCTTCTACTTCTTCTTCATCGAGATATGGCCGCAGGAATTCTACTACGTCGCCGGCCTGCTGGTCATGGCCGGTGTCGGCCTTTTCCTGATCACATCCACCGTCGGCCGGGCCTGGTGCGGCTATACGTGCCCGCAGACCGTGTGGGTCGATCTGTTTCTGGTCGTCGAGCGAGCCATCGAGGGCGACCGCAACGCGCGCATCAAGCTCGATGCCGGTCCCTGGACTGCGCGCAAACTCGTGCTGCGAACATCGAAACACGCCATTTGGCTGGTCATAGGGGTGCTGACCGGCGGCGCCTGGATTTTCTATTTCGCCGATGCGCCGATGCTGCTTGGGGAACTCTTCACCGGCACCGCCGCCCCCGTCGCCTACATCACCGTCGCCGTGCTGACGGCGACGACCTATACGTTCGGCGGGCTGATGCGCGAGCAGGTCTGCACTTACATGTGCCCATGGCCGCGCATCCAGGCGGCCATGCTCGACGAGAATTCCCTCACCGTCACCTATAATGACTGGCGCGGCGAACCGCGCTCGCGTCACGCCAAGAGGGTCCTTGCCGCCGGGCAGCCCGTCGGCGACTGCGTCGACTGCAATGCCTGTGTCGCGGTGTGCCCGATGGGGATCGACATTCGTGATGGCCAGCAGCTTGAATGCATCACCTGCGCGCTCTGCATCGATACCTGTGACGGTATCATGGACAAGCTCGGCAGGGAGCGCGGACTGATTTCCTATGCGACGCTGGCCGACTACAACGCCAATGTGATGCTGGCGACCCCGGGCGGCTCCGGTTCAGTCAACCCGTCACTGGTCAGGAGCGCTGACGGCCTGTTCTCCGACAAGGTGGCCCGTTTCCATATTCGCAAGATCTTTCGCCCGCGCACCTTCATCTACATGGGCGCCTGGTCGGCGGTCGGTCTCGCGCTGCTCTATTCGCTGCTGACCCGCGAACGGCTCGAATTGAATGTCCTGCACGATCGCAACCCGCAGTTCGTGACGCTGTCCGACGGTTCGATCCGCAACGGCTACACCGTCAAGCTGCTCAACATGATCCCCGAACCAAGAACGATCATTGTCACGATGCAGGGCCTGCATGGAGCCGAAATAAGCGTTGTCGGCATCGACCTGCCGGCGGATCGCTCCTTCGCCGTCCCGGTCGAACCCGACCGGCTGAAGATGCTCAAGGTTTTCGTGCGTCAGCCGGCAGATCAGGTTCGGGGTGCAGCGCAAAGCTTCAAGTTCCGGGTCGAAAACAAGGCAACGTTCGAATCGGACGAATATACGGCCACTTTCAACGCACCGGAGAGCGCCAGATGAGCGACACCTCGCGACAATCCCGCGAATTCACCGGCAGGCATATGCTGTTCACCATCCTTGGCTTCTTCGGCGTGGTCATAGCGGTCAATCTGGCGATGGCGACGCTCGCCAACACGAGCTGGACCGGCCTTGTCGTCGAAAACACCTATGTGGCGAGCCAGCAATTCAACAAAAAGGCCGAGCAAGGGCGAGCTCAGGCGGCCCTCGGCTGGACTGGCAAACTGACCATCGCAGGCGGTGAGGTCCGCTACAGCCTCACCGATGCTGTCGGCAAGCCGGTTGCCTTGCATGGCGTCAAGGTGCTGTTCCGTCATCCCGCCTACGAGGCCGAGGACAAATCCGTCACTCTTGAGGCTGCCTCCGGTCAGATATTCGCCGCGCACCACACGCCCAAGGATGGCCTCTGGATCGTCGAAATCGACGCCGATGCGAGCCTTGCGGAACCCTATCGCGACGTTCGCCGGATCATGATTTCCCACGGGGCGCTGCAATGAGCTGCTGCGCGCCAGGCGCCGAAATGGCATTGGACCTGGAAAAGGTCACACTGGTCCTGCCTTCTGGCCAGGAAATCAGACTGGCGAGCCGCTCGATTGGCGAAAATCTTCGCCAGACCGACCTCTCGGTGCCGGCTGTGCATTGTGCCGCCTGCATCCAGACGATCGAGACGGCGATCGGCAAGCTAGATCGCGTCGAAGGCGCTCGTGTCAATCTTTCGACGAAACGTGTTTCGGTCCGGTGGCGCGGCGAGGAGGTTCCGCCATTCGTCGCCACACTTGGACGGCTGGGCTATGGCGCGCACCTGTTCGATCCCGAGGCTAGCGGGAAGGACAAGACGCTCTCGGAACTGATCCGCGCCGTCGCGGTCGCCGGCTTTGCGGCGGGCAACATCATGCTGCTATCAGTCTCCGTCTGGTCCGGCGCGCAAGGCGCGACCCGCGACCTGTTCCATTGGGTCTCGGCCTTGATTGCCATTCCTGCGCTCGCTTTCGCCGGCGGCATCTATTTTCGCTCGGCCTGGAATGCGCTGCGCCACAGCCGCATGAACATGGACGTGCCGATCGCGGTCGGGGTATCGCTCGCTTACGCCATGAGCCTCTACGAGACGATCAACCATGGCGACCATGCTTATTTCGACGCGTCGGTGTCGCTGCTGTTCTTTCTGCTGATCGGCCGCACGCTGGATCACGTGATGCGGGAACGGGCACGGACGGCCGTAAACGGACTGGCTCGGCTGGCGGCGCGCGGCGCCATGGTGCTGCGCGAGGATGGTTCGCGCGACTACTTGCCGGTTGGCGAGATCGAACCAGGAATGGAGCTCTTGATTGCGGCTGGCGAGAGGGTGCCCATCGACGGCAGGATCATTGGCGGGGCATCGGATCTCGACTGTTCCCTGGTTTCCGGGGAAAGCACGCCCAGAACGGTGGGCCCGGGGGCGCAGGTCCAGGCCGGTACACTCAATCTCACCGGTCCGCTGACCATCGAGGCGACGGCCGCCGCGAAGGATTCATTCCTGGCCGAAATCGTTCGGCTGATGGAAGCGGCAGAGGGCGGCCGCGCCCGCCATCGCAGGATCGCCGATCGCGTCTCCGCGCTCTATGCCCCCGTGGTCCACCTCACCGCCTTTGTGACGTTCCTCGGCTGGATGGCGGCGACCGGCGACTGGCACCGGGCAATAACAATCGCGATCGCCGTTTTGATCATTACATGCCCGTGTGCGCTCGGTCTCGCCGTGCCGATCGTGCAGGTGGTCGCTGCGCGGCGGCTGTTTGAAAGCGGCGTCATGGTCAGGGACGGCTCCGCCATGGAGCGCCTGGCGGGGATCGACACGGCATTGTTCGACAAAACCGGCACGCTTACGCTCGGACTGCCCAGGCTGATCAATGCGCCGTCCATCGATCCGACGATGCTCGCCATGGCGGCCGAGATGGCAGCGCATTCCCGCCATCCCTTTTCGAAGGCAATCGCTGGCAATGCAGCCTTTGCCGGCCAGCCGAAACTCGCGTCCGTCAGCGAGCATCCGGGCTTCGGCATCGAAGCCATCGCCGAGGGCAGTACCTGGCGGCTGGGTCGCCGCGGATGGCGTGAGTGGAAAGCTCGGATCGGCGGCGAAGGCAAACAAGGCTATGGCGGAACCGTTCTGACGAAGGACGGGGTCATTGTCGCGACTTTCGATTTCGAGGATGAGCTGCGTGCCGATGCCAAGGCGGCCATCGAGCAACTGAACGGCGCCGGCGTGTCGGTGGAGATGCTGTCGGGCGACACAGAAGCTCCCTGCGGCGAAGTTGCGGAAGCACTGGGCGTCGAGCGCTTCGTTCCCGCGTTGCTTCCCTCCGGGAAGGTCGAACACGTCGAAGCATTGACGCGAACTGGCCACAAGGTGCTGATGGTCGGCGATGGGCTCAACGACACGCCTGCATTGGGCGCCGCACACGTTTCGATAGCTCCGGCCACGGCGGCGGATATCGGTCGCAACGCCGCGGATTTCGTGTTCCTGCGTAAAAGTCTTCTGGCGGTCCCACTTGCTTTAGACATTTCGCGGAAGGCCGGACGGCTGATCCGGCAGAACATCGCCCTCGCGATCGTTTACAATGGCATCGCCGTGCCGGTCGCCATCCTGGGGCACGTTACGCCACTGATCGCGGCGGTCGCGATGTCCGCCTCGTCCCTCCTGGTCATCGGCAATGCGCTACGCTTGCAAGGTTTCGTGTCAAATGCATCGGTGCAAGATGCCCGACATGACAGGCACTCCGACATTGGCGCACTGGCACAATCCTCATGACGACGCTCGCCTACCTCATACCTGTGGCCCTGTTCCTCGGAGCGCTTGGGCTGGCCGGGTTTCTGTGGGCCTTGAGGAGCGGCCAATATGAAGATCTCGATGGCGCCGCCGAGCGGATCCTGATCGACCGCGACGAGCCACGCAGCTGAGCCAGCCTGCCCTGCAACGACTCGCTCGAATATTTTCCGCGGTTGCTTCGCGTCATGCCGATTTCGGCGCGCGACGGGTGCGAACCGATCAGCCAGAATACGTTGCCGAATTTCGGCCAGGAAAGTGCTGCGTTTGTGCCGCTTCGCGCATTGCTATTTTCCATACGTTTCCACATAATTCAATAAGTTAGCGGGCATCTCTCCATTGGCCTCCACAGGTCTACGCGGGGCGATATTATAAGAATATTAGACGAGTCGCGGGGGAAGTAATGCCAAGAACGCTTGAAGAGTCGCCGGTCACGACTAAGGCCGCGCGTGCGAAATTGGCGCCCGGAACTCATTGGCGATCAATCGACCCGACCGTGCACCTGGGCTACCGCGTCGCGCCGCGAGGTGGGCGTTGGGTGGTGCGCTTGACGGCAAGTACCGGCAAGAAACGGTTGCGACTGCTGACGATGCGATGGACGCGGACGGCGTGACGTGTCTTTCTTTCCAGCAAGCAGTCGGCGCGGCACGAAGACTGGTCGAGGCAAACGTATCGAGGCCGTCTCAAAGGCCGCTGGCGACCCTGTAACCGGCCGCAGTGTCACCGAGGCTTACATATTAGAACGCGAGAAGGTTGAGCGCGCTCGCGGCGCTCGCCTTGATGCCGGCAATCGTATGCGAAAGCACATTCTGTCCGACGCCGCTATTGCTGACAAAGAATTGCATTGCTTGACGGAAGCCGACCTGCAGGATTGGCGCGGCCGTTTGCCTGCCGATTTCGCCCGAGCAACCGTGCTCCGCGTTAACAACGACTTCAAAGCTGCCCTGAATGCGGGCGTCAGCAAGCACGCACGGCGGCTTCAATCCTTGAATGCCTCTCACATCGGCGTCATCGTCAAGAACGGCTTGGCTGCGACGGATGCGGTTTCCCCCGTTGCCCGAGATAAGATCATACGCACGGCGGACCCGCACGCCTCCGGTAGGCTCTGGCTGTCCGGCACAACTCATCTATCGGGCGACGAGCCGCGCATAGAGAGTGTCGCGAGCACGCGCCTGCACTGATAGCATTCGGGGATTCTAGACCTCTGTTTGTATATCGCAAACGTAAAAATCAGTAATCGTTTGCATATCGTAAACAACATGGGAAGATATCTTCCGCCATCACCTAATAAAACGTGGCAAGCGCGTTTTGTACTTGATTTTCGAATGGATTTGTCGAAGTGTGAGTGAGCCGGCGAGTGATGTAAACACTCGCCGGCTCTAACCACAACCGAAGAGGACGCTTCGACATGGCGGTCACCCAAAATATAGAATTGCCCGAATTCAGCAAGTTGATCTTGGCTGCAGCCAGGCTCGCTAAAGCCGGTCAAGACCAAGATCTTGGCGAACCAATCGACGTCAGGACCGGCGGAACCTATCGCACCCGAGGCGGCCTCTGTGTCGGGCCGCTCCGCCCTTTTCGAGACGAGGAGGACGGCGCCCACACCGATGCCGCCGGGCGTTCCGCATGGTTCTTCGCCCCAGGTATCGGCGCCTATGACCGATACGGCTGCATCCTGTCCGGCGAGATCCCGGAAAGCCAGTTGGACTGCGTCGCCCCGTGGCCTCGCAACCTCTTGATATTGATCTAGAATTCTCAAACAAGGGAATGCAGACATGATCGCTTTCGAAACCGGCAAGACCTTGACCGCCGAAACGTAACAATCTCAATCTGCGAGCTTTTTTCCTTTCAAGAGCGATTAGCTCTTGCTTCGTCAATCCGTTGATTGACATATAAAGAGTGTGACTCTTCTTCTCAACCAGCGTGTCACTACAGCCCTTGCTGCAGGTTTTTGCGGTGGCATCCAAGACGCATAGCAGCGCTTGGGGCATGTTATGCTGCAAGAGTCTTTCCCCGTATCGCACGTATCAGAATACGCCGCCGTAGTAACAAACCCGTTGCGGCGACAAGTAGGATCTTGCCGTAAGCTTTCATTGCAGACCCCTTTTCATCTCGGAAACAAGACATAATACAACCCGCAACTAAATAAAAAGCACTACCAAAGTAACAGGTCACGCAATTCCGGGTGTCTCGCCGACTTTTCAGTAGCGTAAACATATGCTTGTCTGTGTAGACCGGCGTTAGCCGGCGCAGTGCCGTAGGCGCGGACTATCCTGTTGGCCTTGCCTTGGCAGGGGTAACACGGGCGCTCACACTTGCTATCGCAGATCATAAGTGCGACCTCGGCGGCCGTCGGTTTCGCCGAGGCAGTCAACAGCTTCAATCCGACGAATAGTGCGGTATCCGGGGAGAGCGTGACCCGCTTCCCCGCGTTGGCGCGCACCATGATAAGCGCGGCTAGTTCGGCCTCATCAGCCCATCGCCTCGGCATTCTTCACCGTATGAATTTATTCCCAATTATATACTTGACAAAGTACGCGCCACTTGGGATAAACGATTCCAAGGAGTTAGCCAAATGCGCGTCGACAACCCCATATTCCAAGACGCCGACGCCGCCCGCATCCATTTGGAAGCGCGACGTTGGCCGCATGGTCCTAATTGCCCGCATTGCGGCAATGCCAATCCAGACCGTATCACCAAGATGGAAGGCAAGGCGCACCGCCCCGGCCTGTACAACTGCATGCAATGCCGCGAACAGTTCACCGTCACTGTCGGCACCGTGTTCGAGCGTTCCAAGATCGCCTTGAACAAGTGGCTTCTGGCAACGTTCCTCATGGCTTCGTCCAAGAAAGGCATGAGTGCCCACCAGCTGCACCGTATGCTTGGCGTCACCTACAAGACCGCTTGGTTCATGGCTCACCGCATCCGTGAAGCCATGGAGGAAGACGTGAAGTCCGCTGGCCCGCTTGGCGGCGAAGCCAAGACCGTGCCGCCGACGAAACCTATATCGGTCGCGTCGACCGCGATTACCTTTCGCCTCAGCGCAAGGGCCAGCCGCGCTTGAAGCGCAAGATGAAGCCGAAGCGCACGGTTATCGGCCTTGTCGAGCGTGGCGGCAAAGCCCGCATGGTTCACGTCCAGCACGCCACCAAGGCAGTTGTGCGCGATATCCTGGTCCGCAATGCCGACCGCAACTCAACGCTCTACACCGACCAGTCAAAGCTCTACACCACCACTGGCGAGGAATACGCCTCACACAAGACAACCATTCATTCCGCTGGCGAATACGTCCGCTACGAGGGCGGCGTGGCGATCCATTCGAATACGATTGAGAACGTGTTTTCAGTGTTCAAGCGCGGCATGATTGGCGTCTACCAGCATTGCGGCGAAGCTCACTTGCACCGCTACCTTGCCGAGTTCGATTTCCGTTACAATCGCCGCACAGCGCTTAAGGTGACTGACACCGAACGTCACGACCAGTTGCTTGCAATGATCGAAGGCAAGCGCCTTACCTATCGGCGGATTGGTGAAGCCAGTCAGGCTTAGGCAGAAGGCGCGTAAGCTTATCGCCCTGAGGAAGAAAATTCTGAGGGAAGCCGCATCCGGCCCTCAGCGTGAAAGCGGTGAAACTCCTCGCCGCGACGATAAATAGCTAATGCTATTTTTGCATAAGGCACGAAGTGATTTTGACATGCCTCTTTCACTGCGTTCGGATCGCTGACACTAAGACCTACCAAAAGCTTGTCCGCCCTCTCCACGGCCATTTTTGCCGTGGCACTGTTGGAGAAATCTTGGTCCCCGGTCCCCAAAACGCTGTCTCGCTCTAAGATCCCATGCAATTCACGATAAAGGCTTGATAGATCAGCTTTGTTGGCGTCGAATATGCCAACCAGAGCGTCGATCTGCGCAAGAGAGCTATAAACTCCTTTAACCTCTATGACGCCCGGTGAGGCATATTTTATCTTCGACACCTGGAGCGGATAATCCTCTTTGGATTCCGCTGCGATATCCCTGAAAAATCCGAGATAGCTTCCTCCGCGCTGCCAAGGATATTTCGCAATTTTTTCGACCAGTTTCTGGGCGAGCGGCCCGGTCGCGTCTCTCACTTCATCGAGATACGAGAACAAGCTGTATAGGTCATCAAGCTTGGCATAAAACCGTGAGAAGTCGTTCGCGGACCATCTGCCATCTATCCGGTATGTATGGCTCGCCAGCACCGAGAGTTTTATGCCTTTGAATTGCTCAGTGTGGTTTCGGGCAAAAAACCCGGGGGACGGCAATAGATTAGCCACATCCTCGACAACCGTTTCGGCGGGAACGAGTTGCACCTCATTTTCAAACTTTGCCCAATCAAACAGATAAGGCTCACCGCCCCGTCGCTCTCGCATTAGGTAGCTTAGATCGATCCGCTGTCGAAGATAATCTGAGAGAAGTTTTGGGCTCGTGGACTTCGCGATGAACGGCTCGTCGAACCCTTCAATCTCATCTGGGACGGCAAAGGCGACTACGTTGTTGCCCTGCCGATCTTGCAACAGTGCAAGGACTGGCCCGTCGTAATACACCAGCGTCTGGATGTAGGAGGCGTGCCTTTTGTTGCGAGCCTTCATAGCAGGCTCACAACGTCGACTACTGCCCCAGCCGGGTCAAAGTCTGCCGCCATCCAAAAGCTCACGTGAGGCGACTCCTCCGTGCCACGGTGACCAACACCGGAATTGGGAGTTATATCAAGAATCGCGCCAAATGTCTTGTGTTTGAGCAGGCCAACGCTTTGCGCGAAATCGCGAACGCGAGCGATAGGCCCTTCTCCCCAATTCTCATCGTAGATGATCAGCGAACATGCCGCCCAAATGCATGGGTCTGTATTTTTGCGCGGGGGTAAACCAAGCGCATTATGAGAATGGAAAAACACTTCGTCTATTTCCAGCCCTGCAACCAACCTAATAAATCGCCCACTCATTCCGATTGCGTCGATAGGCGGGCATTGGCCGTCTGGCACGTCTGGCAATTGTTCTTTAGGTACAAAAGGCACTGTCAGTCTTCCCCCCGGAAACTGGCGACTTATCGCCTGAAGCGCTAAGTTTTGCAATGGTTGGGCGGATTGTCCCCCTGCTTTTTGCTATTATTGCTTTCCGGTTTCTTTTGGGCGGTCGTATCATGCGGCTTCGGCGGCGTCTTCAGCAGCCGCTGTACGGTCTCGTTGAAGCGCTTTTCGTCGGAATCTTTTCCCGGTTTTCCACCGCTCATGCGTGTTTTCCCCAGCAAGCCATGAAATGAATCGGTTTTTAGGGCTGGGACTCTTGTCACCGAGTCACGAAATCCCGATCAATTGACGTTCCAGCGCGATGGAGGGGGTGAGTCGGCCCGCAAAAGCGCTCACACCCCGCCCCAACGGGCGTCGCTGGATGGCGCACCCCGCTACGGGTGCCTTCTTCCCCGAGCCATCCGGGGAAGTCGTATCAAAGCGGAAGAATCCGCTCCGCCATTATGAAATATGCAAAACGCATATTTTTCCAGTGCCAAATAGGCGTTTTCGCATTTTTCCACTTGTCTGCCGAATCCGGCCTGTCACGCCCCGACACTCTATCGAATCACGCATACTTTGTCACGTATATAATTAGGAATTTATTCCTACGATAGAACGGAATAGGAACATCGGTCAAGGCCGAATTACCACTCGGTGACGTCTATGCCGCCGTCCGGCTGGAACGTGACACGGTAGGAGAAGTCGGCGAAGACGTTGTCGGTTCCATCGTCGGGACCGCAATGCACCTTGACGACATCGCCTCGGGCATCAGGCCCTTTCTTCTATGCGCTCTTCGCCGCAGGGCAGTTGGACCCGTTCATCTTGATAGCGGAGGTGGCTGCTTTCGCCATGGCTGGTGTCAGCGTCATTTCTTCGGCGTGTGCCGAGGTGGCGGCGACAGCGATGAGTCGCGGCGAGGATCTGTTTCATGGCCCGCTCAATACGGCCAAAGACCGGAAAGCCGCAACGATAAAGGCCGGCATGGTTAGCGCCGGGCTCGGGGTCCATTCGAAGCTGTCAAACCTGCCAGGGAACCGCGAAAGGTCGGTTCCAGCTCACCGCCGGCGAAGTGGTCATGTAGACTGCGAAGTAAACGACCGCATTCTTGGTGGGCCGGCGACGGCCCGCGTTCGCTCGAAGTCTTCCGAGGCGGAAACGATGGCGAGATCCGCCGGAACCGCAACGATGGCGGCGAGCGGATTGTCGTAGCTGGCGTTGGTGACGGTGACGCGTTCGAACTCGAAAGCCGGCGTCGAGCATGCCGAAAGGGCGAGCGCGACGACGGCAGTTGCAGACATAAGAAATGTGTATTTCGACCTCGAACCTTGAACACCAAGTCATATGATCCCGCTGGTATCATCACCTTGGCCGGCGACGAATTCACGCCATCGGTAAATTGCAGGGTCCGGTGGCGGGCGCCGGCATGGGGAGCCACACAACACATCGCCAGGCTCCTCAATGTCACTGACGGTGTTGTGGTCGCCTCCGGCTCTAGCGCGGTGGCTGACACCAGCCCTCACCAACCCGACTCGTTCGGATGGGGAACCGCTCTCGCCGGCAAAGGCGCACCGCGTCGAGCATTGGTGTTCGGGAACCAACAACACGGCCGGGTTTGGACTAGCCGCCGCCTCCGGCGAGTCCGAACTCTTTAACAGCGTCGAGGTTTGGAGGACGGCGTGAGGGTAAGAGGGGCCTACTACTACCCGGAAATCCAAACCGTCTTCGCTGCGTGGCGCGCCAGCACCGTTGTTACCAACCGGACCCCATAGGTTGCCGCCGAGTGGCGAACAACCAAGAACTGTAGCAGCAGAACGGCGCAATAGATAAGCGACACCCTCAGGGACTGCACCATGAAAACCGCTGCGGTCCCAAAGCCGAAAAGAAACAGGAACGAAAAAGCGGCGTAGTCGCGAGTAAACAGAAATTCCCTGTGAGCATGGAGGATTGCGGTCTCTGACTCGACGTCTTTGTAAAACCGATACCACAGGCGATTTTCGTCACCCGGTGTTCGGGGGAAAGTATCTCCCAAAGAGTCTTTCAGTCGAGACATATCGATGCGAGGATCTGTCGGCCCGTGCCTGCTAAAGGCTCGATGTCCAGGCAATGCAAAGTGCCATCGAAGAAACACCAAGCGGGCTTTCGCAGCGGCGTTCAGAAGGCCGTTTGCGACTGATGTAACAATGAGAGCTAGCCCGACCGGAAGAAGGTTTGCGGCCCCCACCAGCAGGCCCTTGATGCCGGAAACCGCAAGAGCGTCAGACTGTGCCACCCCATAAAACAAAGCAAAGTTCGCGGCAATCGTAAGCCAAAGCTGCCAGCGGGTCTGATCTTTCAACGAGCGCGGCGGTCCATCTGTGCTCACGTATATTCCTCGACCTGTGTGTAGAATGGCAGACTTTCCGCAACGTCATATCCAGCACGTGCCGGGAAACCTCCCCAATGAACCTTGCCGACGCCTTGAGTTGCAATGATATGGCCGCCACGGCGCTTAAATGCGTTTAACACGATCCGGCGGGGATGTTTTTCGTCGTCCTTAGGTGCAGAAACAAAAGCACTGAAACGTGATGCAGAAACCTCCGCCTGAATTTCTCCTAAAAGACGCGTAAGAATCATGGGGCCGACGTTGCGTCGACTGCCGTGATGGGGGATTTGCACAAAGCTAAACTTTTGAAGTGGAAGGCCCACGCTCTCCGCATAAATGGCCGCCCATCGCAATCCATTTACCCCTGTGTCCCCCGTGAGAAGCACACGGGCGTCGTTCTCAAAAGAGCCATACAGTACGACGCTCGTTTCATTGCTGGCGCTGGTGATTCCCCCGTCTTGCAAACGCTCGTTGTCCCAACTCTCCGTCGTCCAACCATGCAGCGCGGCCTTCGCTGCTTCCAAGATCTTGCGCGCGAGCGACTCCTTGCCTAACCACATCTGTGCCGCCTCAATCGCGGCCTGGTCCGGATCGGGCGTCTTTTCGAATTGCGGCAAGAGATAACTGTACGCAACGCGGCTGGGCGAGCATACGCGGAAAGGGCCGATGTCCGTGCCTTGGAATGGAAAGAAAATATTGGTGCCAGCTTCCAAAGCTAAGTCGTAGATTTCGCTGATCGTCCCGTATTCGGCCTTTACAGCGGACTTCAGCCCCTCAGCGGTCCATCGCTTATCCGAAAAAAGGTGACGGGACTCCTCGGCGAGGAGCCAAGGGATATGCATCCAGAGATTTCGCACAGGAATCTCGCTCAAAACCGTGCGCAGCCCCGAAGCATGGTCCGCATCGGAATGCGTCAACACCACATGCTCCAGAACAGGAAATGGCCCGAACTGCTTCTTGAGATGCGCTACGATGTTGTCTCCGGTTTCTGCATGTCCGCCGTCGACCAACATCAGATGATAAGCGGCAGCGTCGCCATAACGCACTACAATGGCGTCACCGGCTTTGGAGCCGGAGCCAACCGGCAGAAACTCAACCTCACAATGCATCTGGCCCCCCAAGCACTCATATAGGAGCCGATTTCAACGTTCGGCTATCTGATTCCATCAATCTCCACCCAAATCCACCGTTTTCCACATGAGAGATATTAGATGAATATTAGACGAGTTTGCGGAAACATAAGCTAAGTGCTTGATTTTGCTGGTATGCCCAAGGGCAATCGAACCCCTGTTATCGCCGTGAAAAGGGCCGCACCGAAGGGGAAGCCCGCCATTCCATGATGACCTGACCAGACCATTGCGTGGCGATCGACCAGTCGACCGTGAACCTGCCGTTGCCGCGTTTGTCGAGCCAGGTTGATCCAGATCAGGGTTATCTCTTCGTCGGCATGGTTTCATTGACCATTTTTCAACGGAGAACGGATGTCTAACGGACGGTTAGGTCGCGTGGAGATGCTTGGGGAGATGAGCCGCAAACCGTGGAGCGATTGCGATGCGTTCCAGTCCCCTTCGTCGCAGATAGCCGACGCTATGGCGGGACGCTGATGGCCGGCTCTGTCGATAGATTCGACGTTATTGTCGTCGGAGCCGGGCCGGTCGGACTTTCCTTCGCCGCATCGCTTGCCCAGAGCCGACTCAAGGTGGCAGTGGTTGAACGGCAGTCGCTCGAAACCCTGGCGAATCCGGCTTTCGACGGTCGCGAGATCGCGCTGACCCACGCTTCGGTTGGAATCCTTCGCGAGCTCGGCGCCTGGGATATCATCCCCGCTTCGGACAAATCACCACTTCAAGGCGCGCGTGTGCTCAACGGATCGAGCCCTTTCGCCCTGTGCTTCGATTCTCCCAGCGGATCTGGGGAACCACTCGGAATTCTGGTCCCAAATTGTCGGATCCGCGACGCCCTGTTCAAGATTGTCCACTTCCAGGGTCATGCCCAGCTGCTGTGCGGCCACTCGGTCGTCACTGCAACAACCAGCCACAAAGAAGCAGTCATAAGGCTCTGTGATGGCAGGCAATTGGCCGCTCGGCTGCTCGTTGCAGCGGATTCGCGTCTGTCCGCGACGCGCGACCTGCTCGGCATTGGGGCCGACATCAATCGGCTTGGCAACTCCATGCTGATTTGCCGGGTGAGGCACGAGCGCGCCCATCACCAGATCGCGGTCGAATGGTTCGATCACCATCAGACGATAGCGATGTTGCCGCTCATGGAAGGCGTGTCGTCGCTGCTTCTCACGTTGCGCTCAAATGAGGCCGACAGACTGCTTGCTCTCGACGACGATTTGTTCCTGATGGAATTGACGAACCGTTGTCGAGGACGCCTCGGAGAGATGACCTTGGCAAGCACCCGCCATGCCTATCCGCTGGTCACGACCTGGGCGCACAAGTTCTGGGCTCCGAGTGCGGCACTGATCGGCGATGCTGCCCTCGGCATGCACCCGGTGACCGCGCATGGCTTCAACATCGGCCTCAGCGGCCAGAAGCAACTCGCCGATGGAATCCTGGCGGCATGTCGTGAGCGCCGCGACATTGCTGATCCTGACATGCTCGGCAGATACGAAAGCCGGCTGCGTCTGTCGGCGGCACCGCTCTATCATGCTACGAATGTACTTGTCGCTCTCTACTCAGGCGAGCACCCGACGGCACGGCTTGCAAGACATGCGGGGCTTCGCTTTGCCCAATATCTTCCCTTTATCCGCCATGGCATTTCGGCCATGCTCAGGCGGTGAATCGCAGGCAGCGCTGCCGCTCTGGAACGCTATCTCGGCCCGGCTTCCTTTTGTCTCGCCGGTCGCGTTTGATGCCGTTCGTAAGGCTGCTTCCATGGTGACGTTGCCGATCCTGGGATGGTTCGGATCAAGGCATAGCACGGTCAAGATCTCGATGGTCAGCCGGCAATCCTAACAGCAGACGTGCGACCCGGAGCCATGGTGAGCGCACTGGTTACCCCCGCTGGATAGTTAACCCGTCCTTCAGTGGGCTTGCGTAAGCTTGTCGTCGCGAACAACGATGGGAGCAAGCCGGTCCGTCCATGGCCCCGAAGAATGAAGACACGCTGGAGGCCAAAATCCGTCAGGATCAGCTTGCTGACCTGAGGACCGGCCTCTTCGTGTCGATGCCGATAAGCGCTATCCTGTCAGGCCTGATTTGGGCGGTGCACGCCCTTTCTGGCAGCGGCTTTGCCGCTGCAATCTGGTTCCTGGTCGTCAATGCGATAAATGCCGCCCGCCTTGCACTCGCGCGTTATCAGCTAAAGGAAACAGGGCGCCATGACAATTTCGTGGGGGTTTTGCCGCGGCTTCGCTGGTTTGGCATCCTTGCTCTTCTGGCAGGGTTTGCCTGGTCCTTCCTGGCCGTCCTGACTGTTGGATACACGACACCTCAAGCACCGCTGCATCTGGTCATTCTGGCGGGCATTTCAGCTGGTGCGGTTACATACGGCAGTTCGTATGCCGCGGCGGCGATCAACTTCATAACACCTCCGCTCCTCATCACGGTGGGATGCCTTTTGGCGAAAGGCAATTTTGAAGACTACATTCTGGCTTTTACCGTTCTGCTCTTCATGGGCGGCTTGGTTCGAGCTGCGTTTGTTGGGCAAGCACGCTTCCGCGAAGCGAGCCGCCTGAGGCATGAGGCCGAGCGGCTTGCGGCGGAGATGAAGGCCAGTTCCAGGCAGGACCACCTGACGGCCCTTCTCAACAGGCGTGGCCTCGAACACGCTATCGGACGGTTCGAGACCGCGGATGGCCCCTTCGTGGCAATGCTGATTGATCTGGACGGGTTCAAATCCGTCAACGATACCTACGGTCACAGGACCGGTGATGAACTGCTTGTCAGGATCGCCCGCCGCATAGAGGAGGAAGCACCGGAAGGCTCAACGCTCGCTCGTATTGGCGGCGATGAATTCGTGCTGTTTTTTCCCTCAACGAGGGTTTCGGTTTCTACTAGTGATCTCGCCTCCGATATCATAGCCAAAATTGCCCGCCCCTATATCGAGGTCGCGTCCGTCCGTGTCGGGGCATCGATAGGAATATACTTGGCGCAGACGCCGGGCCTGACGGAAATGTTGTTGCGGGCGGATATCGCCCTTTATACGGCCAAGCGTCGTGGCAGGAACGAATTTTGCCTGTTCGATGCCGAACTCGACAGGGAACTGCAACGCCGCCAGTCCGTCGAACGGGACCTTCATTCGGCGATAAAGACGAGAAGCTTGCAACCTTGGTTCCAGCCGATCGTGAAACTCGACACCGAGGCCGTGGTCGGTTTTGAAGCCTTGCTGAGGTGGTCCCATCCGACTCATGGCGCCATCTCTCCACCCGAAATCATCACAGCTGCACGCGAAACCGGAATGCTTCAGCTGCTGACGCAAACCGTATTCGCCGACTGTTGTGCTTTTATCGACGGCTTGGTGAAAGCTGACTGTCGTGATCTCCGTGTGGCGATGAATGTTTCACCGCGCGAACTGGAAGCCGGCGATATCGACGACATGGTTCTGGATGGTCTGGCGGCAAGAGGTCTCCCTGCAACGATGTTCGAGATCGAGATTACCGAAGAATCCCCGGTGGACCCGGACAGAGTGGATGAAAAGCTCGGACGGCTTTCACATGCCGGCATTTCCATCGCGCTCGATGACTTCGGCACCGGCTTTTCTACGTTGGCATCGCTCAAGGACAGTCGGATACGCAAGGTGAAAATAGACCAGGGCTTCATTCGCGGCTTGGCCAAGTCCCGAGAGGACCGACTGCTTGTCAAATCGGTCATCGATCTCGGTAACATGCTCGGGATCGAGGTCATGGCCGAGGGCGTCGAAACAGAGGCGGATCGGCAAACCCTGCACAAGCTTGGCTGCCGAACCGCTCAAGGCTTCCTGTTCTCCAAGGCTGTGCCTCTGAGCCAAGCACTAGAAATGGCAGTCAAACAGCACGCGAACCAGTTGTGACCGCTCCCGCCGCGCCGTCTCTCGCGGCCGTGCGCTCATGAATGGCGGGTATCTGAACGTCCTTGTTTGAAGAGCATGACAGTCCGTGCTGTGCGTCAGCCGGCGAACAGTTCCTTGTAGCCAGTCGTCACCATCCAGTTCGCACGGTCGATATGGCTGCGAAGAGCCTTGCGGGCGCGGACCGGTTCAAGGGCCGGGTCGATGCCGAGAATGAGATCGGCCATTTCCTCTTCGCTGGCATTGTCGGCGCAGGCATCCAAAATCTTCAGATAGATCGTGAAATGCTCCCTGTCGTAGCTCGTGAGGTTCTCCGACCAGGGGACTTCATCGCTCAACGTTGAGCTTCGACTCTCATCTGTTCCCATTGGTCGATTCATGCCTGCGAACCTCGCCTGTTGAGTGCCCGCAGCATATCCCAAAATGGGATAATCCGAAACCGGGATTAGTCGCTGATCCGGTCTTTACCCGACCGGTTCGCCTACATGCCCAAATCTCTTCGATCGCCCCGCCACCAGCGGTTTCTGGCCCAGCTGGTTTCCCTACGCAAGGCCAAAGGCCTGACTCAGGCGCAGGTGGCCGAGAAGCTTGATCGTCCCCAATCCTTCGTGGCCAAGTACGAGGGTGGAGAGCGGCGTCTCGACGTCATCGAGTTTCTCGACTTAACTGCGGCGCTTGACGCTGATCCGTGCGAGATTCTGTCCAGCCTGCGGGCTAACGGGCGCCTGCGCGTCTAACGGCTCGCGCCGGTACCGTGAACCGAGCGCGCTTTTCTTCGGCAAGCTGCCATTCCGCTGCGGGTGGGTCTTTACCAAGCCATGCCGATATAGGATGATAATCCTAGGTGGGCGATTCCTCAACGGAGATCGCAATGGCTAGGACCAAACTTTCCAAGCAGCTTTCACAAGCTGAAATCGAGCGCTTTCTGGCGGAGGCGGAACGGCTGCACAAGAGCATCGTCCAGCCGCTTCTGTCACCTAGCAGCAACCATTACCGGGCTCTCCAACGCACCCATGAAGCGCTGTTAAAGACGGTGAAGGATATCACGGGTAAGGATGCGCCGTTCATTCAATGGTTCGGAACAGGATCGGTGAATTAGACCCGACTTGTAGACTCCACGCTGCAAACGTCCCATTCTCTCTTCGGAGGGAAGGGGCGTGGGCAACCATCGCTTTCAAGACAACTCCTGGCTGGCTTTCTTGCCTTCGAATCGACCCTGCCGCTGTCGGCTGCAACATCAAAGCCAATATAAGCTACAAAACGGGCGAGCGCGTCTATCATGATCCCGGACAGGAATTACTGGGACACGCGCCTCAACCTGTTGAAAGGCGAGCGCTGGTTTTGTTCGGAGGAAGCCGCGCCACGGCGGCGATGTCGTCGAGTTTCTCGGCGTAACTGCGGCGCTTGACGATGATCCGTGCGAAAAATCTGTCCAGCCTGCCGTCCTGGCGGGCGCCCGCGCGCCTGACGACGCGCACCAGGTGCTCGTGAACCGAGCCCGCTTTTCTTCGGCAAGCTCAGGCGGTCTCGGCCATTCGGCTTCGCCCCTTGGCGTGGGCAGCCCTTCGGGCTGAGACGGCCGCCGCCCTTGCGGGCGGCGGGGTTTGTCTGTTGGCCTTTCCCGGTGGCGCGGGGTGGGCGGCACTCCCTTCTAGGCCCGCCGCGGCAGCCCGCAACCCTTCGCGTGCGCTCAGGGTCCTCCTCTTCGTTCCGGTCCTTCGGATGCGGTCCGCCTCCCACGGCGGGCCTTTCCGGTCGCGACTCGCCGCCCATCCCGCTTCCGGGGAAAGGCGCGGCGATTGGCGAGCGGAGGATGAGACGATGCATGCAAACAGCAAGCGTTCCGCCAGGGGAGAGGCTGGCGCAGGCAAGGGCGGGCGCCCCGGCGCCAGCCTTTATCAGGAGATCACGGACCGCATCATTGCCGAGCTGGAGCGCGGCACCGTGCCATGGGTCAAGCCATGGGGCAGCGCAAAGGCAGGCCTTGGCCTGCCGAGGAATGCATCCTCTGGGCGCACCTATTCCGGAATCAATATCCTCATCCTGTGGGGCGCGGTCATCGAGCGCAGCTATCCCAGCCAGAACTGGCTCACCTTCCGGCAGGCGCTCGTCCTTGGCGGCAATGTCAGGAAGGGCGAGCGCGGCACGACCATCGTGCATGCCGACCGCTTTGTCCCCAAGGACGAGAAGGAGCGCGCACGCCACGAGGGCGATGAACCACAGGCCGTGCCTTTTTTGAAGCGCTTCACCGTCTTCAATGTCGCGCAGTGCGATAATCTTCCGGAAGACCTCTATGCCGCCGCCGAGCCGCTGCCTCAGTGCGAGATCGTGCCGCAGGCCGAGACGCTCATTCGCGCCAGCGGTGCGGATTTCAGGGTCGGCGGCGATCGCGCTTTCTACATGCTGGGCAGCGACCACATTCAGGTGCCGCCGCAGCCGGCGTTCCATCAGCAGATCGACTATTACCGGACCTGCTTTCACGAGCTTGGCCACTGGACCGGCCACCCAACGCGGCTTGCTCGCGACCTCTCCGGCTCGTTCGGCTCCAAGGCTTACGCGCGTGAAGAATTGGTCGCCGAAATCACTGCCGCCTTCGTCTGCAGCAATCTCGGTATCGAGCCGACCGTGCGTCATGCCGATTACATCGGCTCATGGCTAAAGGTGCTGCGCGAGGACAACCGCGCGATCTTCCGTGCCGCCAGTCTTGCCTCCAAGGCCGCCGATTTCCTGCTTGGCCTTCAGGCCGATGCCGAAGGCGAGGCGCAGGAAGGGATTGCGGCATGACGATGCGCGATCCTCAACTGACCGCGACCGAGCCGACGCCGCAAGGCGAGCAGCTGCTCATTCCCGGCGTTCGGCCGATCACCACGCGCGATCGGCTCACCCTCCTGATGGACGCGCCGATGTGTCCGCGCGCGGCGCAAAAGCCGCTCGATATCGGCCTCTTCGATGAAGCCAGCAGAAATCAACTCGACCTGTTCTGACAAGGAGTCTTTCCATGATCCTGATCACCGATCCACTGCGCGCACGACTGCTCGCCAATGGCGCCGCCGACGCCGACATCGACCATTTTCCCGTTGTGAAACTGTTTAATCCGACAGGTGCCGCGACGTGGCTTTTGAGCGAACTCGACGCCGATGGCGACACGCTGTTCGGCCTTTGCGATCTCGGCTTCGGCTTCCCCGAACTCGGCAGCGTCAGTCTGGCCGAGCTTGCATCCGTAAAAGGTCCGCTTGGCCTCGGCATCGAGCGCGACCTGCATTTCCAGGCGCGCTTTCCGCTTTCCGTCTATGCCGAAGCCGCCCGTATTTGCGGCCACATCACCGAGGCCGAGCGACTTCTGCGGCAGGCAGCAGACGCCCTTTCAAAGCCATTCCGAGCTTCCGCCCGACACGGCGGAACAGCAGCGCCGATAGGCGCAAAAACCGTCCCGCCGCGCCGGCCTTCGGCCTCTGCGGCGGGGACAACCTTAACCAAAGCGAAGGAGAGTAACCATGCAGCTTGCCCACATCCCCTTGGATCAGCTCAACATTTCCGCGCTCAACATGCGCCATGGAAAACGCGCGCCCGACATTTCCGACATCCTGCCATCCGTGCGTGCGCGCGGCGTGCTGGTGCCTCTCCTTGTGCGGCCGAACGGCCAGCCGGAAACCTTCGAGATCGTTGCCGGCAGGCGGCGCTATTTCGCCGCGAAATCGCTTGCCGACGAGCGCGGCGAAGGCGATCCCTTGCCCTGCGCCATCATGGAGGACGGTGACGACGCCGATGCGCTGGAAGCCTCGCTGATCGAAAACCTCGCCCGCCTTGATCCTGACGAAGTATCGCAATGGGAGACGTTTTCGCGGCTCGTCAGGCAAGGCCGCACCGTTCCAGACATCGCTGCGACCTTCGGCATCACTGACCTGAAGGTCAAACGCATTCTGGCGCTTGGCGACCTCTTGCCCAAAATCCGCGAAGCCTATCGCCGCGAGGAGATCGACGCCGAGACGGTGCGCCATCTCACCATGGCGTCCAAGGCGCAGCAGAAGGACTGGCTGGCACTCTGTGCCGATCCCGATCAATACGCGCCGCGTGGCTTTCAATTGAAGCAATGGCTGTTCGGCGGCCAGTCGATTTCCACCAAGGTGGCGCTGTTTGCCATCGACGAATATCCCGGCCTGATCACCTCGGACCTGTTCGGCGAGGACAGCTATTTCGCCGATGCCGACCTGTTCTGGCAAAAGCAGAACGAAGCGATTGCCGCCAGACGCGACACCTATCTCAACGACGGCTGGAGCGAGCTGGTGCTGCTGGAGCCGGGCCAGTATTTCCACCGATGGGACCACGAGAAGACCCCGAAGAAGAAGGGCGGCAAGGTCTTCATCGCGGTCACGTATCGCGGCGAGGTCGGGTGTCACGAGGGCTGGCTGTCACACAAGCAAGCCCGCCGCGCCCGCGAGGGCGGCGAGCAAGACGAAACAGCCGCCAAGCCGCCGCGCCCCGAACTCACCGGCCCGATGCAGAACTATATCGATCTGCATCGCCATGCCGCCGTGCGCGCCGCCATGCTCGACCATCCCGCCGTGGCGCTGCGCCTCGTGGTGGCTCACGCCATCACCGGGTCCGGCTTGTGGCAGGTGCGCCGTGAGCCACAGCGCGCAGTCAACGAGACGGTGACTGCCAGCCTTGCCGGCTGCAAGGCTGAAGCTGCATTCGGCAAAAAGCGGCGCGAAGTGTTGGCCCTGCTCGGATCACCGGATGCGGATGGCGTGGTCGCCGGCGGCAATGGCGACGCCTTTGCTATCGCCGGCGTGTTCGCGCGCCTCTTGGCGCTGTGCGACGACGATGTCATGCGCGTTCTCACCCTTGTCATGGCCGAGACGCTTGCAGCCGGCAGCGCCGTCATCGAGGCGCTCGGCAACCATCTGAACGTCGATATGGGCGCATGGTGGCAACCGGACGATGCCTTCTTCGACCTCTTGCACGACAAGGAAATCGCCAATTCGATGCTGGCCGAGGTCGGCGGCAAGCTGGTCGCGGACGGCAATGTCGCCGAGAAGGTCAAGACGCAAAAGAAGATCATCCGTGACTTCCTGGCGGGCGAGAATGGCCGCCTCAGGGTCGAGACCTGGCTGCCGCGCTGGATGAAATTCCCCGCCGAAAGCTACACCAGTTGCGGCGGTTTCCGCACCGCCGATCAGTGGGCACAAATGCAGCCGCTGTTCGCGCGCGAATAGTCGATCAGGGCCCGAGCGGCGGTTCTCTCGAGTACCGCTGCTCAGGTCGCGCGCGCCGCTCCGGGCCGCGCCGGCTGCCGATTGGTCGTCTTGTCGAGCCAGTGCCGCGCGAGAAATCCCGACGCCAACTCGCCCCCATTTGGGCAGCCCTGCACCGCGCCGGGTTGCTTGCCGAGGCGCCCAGGCGCATGGGGCCAATTGTCCGATCGGGTTGCCGACAGAGCCCGCGCAGCCGGCGCCCTGTAATGCCGCCTGCTCGTTGTGCCGCCGATCGCGCCACCTGTCTCCATGGTGTCTCAGGACCATTCCCCTGCGGCTGGCTTGACGACCTATGGGCGGATCCGGCCCGCCCGAAACCCTCGCCAGCAGCTTTTTTCCCCGCCGCCTGCGGCGGCTTCCTCGCGCCGCTTCGCTTCAAAAAAGCTGTCCGCTCGGGTCCTCCGCTATCGCTGCGGCCGCCCCGGTTCCGGCGGTCCGGACGCGCCCATCACGGTCCGCCATCGCAGGGGAATGGTCCCCGGCGAGCACCAAAAGGAGACTGAAAATGACCGCGATCGGATACGTCACCAAACAGGAAAACGGCGGCTACAAGGGCCAGCTCAGGACGCTCAGCGTGCGCGCCGACATCGACATCGTGCCCAATCAGGCAAAGAGCGCCGACACCCATCCCGACTTCCGGGTGCTGACGCAAGGGGTCGAAGTAGGGGCCGGCTGGATCCGCACCGGCGAGACCTCCGGCAAGGACTATGTGAGCCTGTCGATTGCCGCCCCGGAGTTCGGTCCGCGGAAGCTCTACGCCAATCTCGGCCGCGCCGCCGGCCAGGATGACGACGACACATACGCCATCATCTGGAACCCCGTCGACTGAACCGCCAGCCTCGAGCCCCGCGCCGCAACCGGCGCGGGGCTCTTCTCAAGAAGGGGCGGCGAAAACTCGCCCCCCACTCTTCGCCCGTCCCCGAAACGATCTCGCTCGCCGATCCTCGCCTTCGCTTGTCCGTAACGAAACGAGGACCATCATGGACGACGAAAACGAACGCGCGGCCCGCGCCAAGAAGGGCAGTCCGTTTCTCAACACCGCGCAGGCCGCCTTCTATATCGGGCTGTCCCAGCGCACGCTGGAGAAGATGCGGCTCAAAGGCGGCGGCCCGCAATTTCGCAAGCACGGCCGCTATGTCCGCTATCACATCGACGAGCTCGACGACTGGTCGAAGGGACGCGCGCAGGAGACCAGGCCCGAGGATGGCGGGCACAATTCCGGCTCGGCCGGTGAGGGAGGCCGCTCATGAGCCGGCGTCCCACTATCCGTCTGATCGGCAGCCATCTGCGGCGCATTCGGGCGCGCAAGACGATCGCCGTGGCCACAATAGGCCTCAGCCTGATCGGCTTCGCCGCTTTCGACAACCCATCGCCCTGGCTGGTCTGGAACGCCTCGGAGAGTGCGCCGGTCGGCCTCTATCGCGTCGCGTCCGGATCGCCGGCTCGTGGCGATCTCGTGCTCGTCCGCCCGCCAAAACCGGTCGCCGATCTCGCCGCCGAACGCTTCTATCTGCCCAGCAACGTGCCGCTGGTCAAGCGCCTTGCCGCGCTGCCTGGCGAGCATGTCTGCGCCTTCGGCGACGCCATCATCATCGGCGGCGAAATTGTCGCGCGCCGGCTGGCAACCGACACGCAGCACCGTCCGCTGCCTTGGTGGAATGCCTGCCGCAAGCTCGCCGCCGCCGAGGTTTTCCTGCTCGGCAACGATAGAAACCGCTCCTTCGACAGCCGCTATTTCGGGCCGGTGCCGGCCGAAAATATTGCCGGGAGGCTCGTGCCGCTATGGACCGAGTAACCCTCCTGATGCTCGGCATGGTCGCGATAGCGCCATGCGCCTGTTCCGCCGCGACCGACGCTCAGCCGGCCGCCATCTCCCGTGGTCCGCAGCTGGCAAGATGGCAGCACTACGTAGCTGAGGCAAGCCGGCGTTTCAGCATTCCACAGCCCTGGATTTATGCCGTCATGGATGCCGAAAGCCGAGGGCAGACAAAGCTGAATGGACGGCCGATCGCGTCACACGCCGGCGCCATTGGCCTCATGCAGGTGATGCCCGGCACCTATGAGGAGATGCGCGCAGAGCTTGGCCTGGGGGCCGATCCGCACGACCCTCGCGACAACATTCTGGCAGGCACTGCCTATCTGCGCGCCATGTATGACCGCTTCGGCTTTCCCGGCCTGTTTGCCGCCTATAACGCTGGGCCGGACCGCTACGAACAGCATTTGCAGCGTGGGCGACCGCTGCCCAGCGAGACGGTTTCGTATCTGGAAGAGGTCAAGGCTGCGGGGATCTCGGCCGCCGACATGGACGCGTTCACCGGCAAATCCCGTTCCGGAAAAGCGCCGGAAATCCCGTCCGGGCAGTCGCTGTTTTTCCTGCGAAACGGTGTTTCCGCGACCGATCCGAATGGCCAAATTGTGGTGCCGCTCGGATCGGAGCGAGCAAGGTCAGGCCGGCCGGATCGCAGGTGAGGGCAGGGGTACCGTGGGTCGGGCGGGGCAGGGAGGCAGGTCCGCGGAAGGCAAGATAAAGGCATCGCCTCCTGGAGGCGGCGAAGTCTTTGTCTGCACATCGTTTTTCATGGAGGCTGCCTTCAGCGTCAGGAGAGCTTCTGCCGACAAAGATTTGATTTTTCTCAAGATTACTAGGAGGCTCAATGCAGGATGAAGAGTTCAAGCCGAGCCTGGGCAAAATCGGATCGCGCGGCTCGAAGGCAGGCAAGCGTTTCGTCGGCCAGATCCGCGCCGCGATCAACCGAGCCGGCGGCGGCAGCGGTCGCCGTGGCCGCTTCATCGGAAGCCGGGCGGGGCGCGGCGGGGCTGCTGCCGCCGTTCTCAGAGCGCGCGACCCCCACGCGGCGTTTCGGCAGCGGCGCGCCGTCGTCAAGGCGCGTATCGTCAAGCTGGCTGGCAAGGGTGTTGACGGGGCACGTGCACACCTTCGCTACCTCCAGCGCGACGGCGTCACCCGCGAAGGCGAGCCTGGCGAGCTCTATAGCGCCGACAGCGACAGCGTTGATGGCAAGGCCTTCATCGATCGTGCCGATGGGGACCGGCATCAGTTCCGCTTCATCGTCGCACCTGAAGACGGCATCGAGTATGACGACCTCAAGCCGCTCACGCGGCGCCTCATGGCGCAGATGGAAGAAGACCTCGGCACCAAGCTCGACTGGGTCGCTGTCGATCATTTCAACACTGGTCATCCGCATACCCATATTATCGTCCGCGGCAAGGACGACCGCGGCGAAAATCTTGTCATCGCGCGAGACTACATCTCGTCTGGAATCCGTGAACGGGCGGCCGAGCTGGTCAGCCTCGACCTTGGCCCGAGAACGGACCGCGAGATCGAGCAACGCCTGCGCCAGGAAATGGAGCGGGAACGCTTCACCAGCATCGATCGGCAGCTGCTCCGCATGCGCGACCATGATGGGCATGTCTCACCGGCCAGCCGAGACACGTTTCGCCAGACGCTGCACCAGGGCCGCCTGCGCAAGCTCGAGCGGATGGGTCTGGCTGAGGAAGTCGGCTCGGGCCGCTGGCGCCTTGATGGCGAGCTTGAAGCGACGCTGCGCCGCATCGGCGAGCGGGGCGACATCATCAAGACCATGCACCGCGAACTGACCTGCAAGGGGCTCGCCCGCAGTGCCGCCGACTATGTTATCCATGATCGATCTGCAGAGCAGATGCAGCCTGTCGTCGGCTGCATCGTTGCGCGCGGCCTGGCCGACGAAATCACTGACCGCCATTACCTCGTCGTCGACGCCGTGGACGGCAAAAGCCACTATGTTGATATCGGCAAAGGCGAGGCAACCCAACCGACGCCAGAGGGCTGCATAGTGCGGGTCACGCCGAGGGACACCGGGCCAAGGCAAGTCGACCGCACAATTGCCGAGATCGCCACGGCCCATGACGGGCGCTACAGCATCGATATCCATCTCAAGCATGACCCGTCGGCCACCGAACGCTTTGCCGAAACGCACGTGCGGCGACTGGAGGCGATCCGCCGGGCGACCGGTCGTGTCGAGCGCGAGCCGGACGGCACCTGGATCGTCGCACCGGATCATCTCGACCGTGTGTCTGACTACGAGCGTCAGCGGGCCGGGGCCGAGCCTGTCACGGTTGACAAGCTCTCATCGACGCCGCTGGAACAACAAGTCAGCTTCGACGGCGCCACCTGGCTCGATCGAGAGCTGGTTTCCGACACACCGGAGGCCTTGCACAGCTCTGGTTTCGGCCGCGATGTCCGAGAGGCGCAAGGCCGCCGACGGCAGTGGCTGATTGCGCAAGGTCTTGCTCGGGAAGAGCAGGACCGGATCGTCTATCGCGCCAACATGCTTTCGATCCTGCGTCAACGTGAGCTGAACCGTGTTGCCGGTCAACTGTCTGACGAACTCGGACTCTCGTATTCCGAAGCGCAGCCTGGTGATCGAATAGAGGGTCGATTGCGCCGCTCGATCGACCTTGCCAGCGGCAAGTACGTGATAGTCGAGAAGGCGCGTGAGTTCATGCTGGTACCATGGAGGCCAGTACTTGATCGGCATATTGGCAAGGAGGTGTCTGGTGTCGTGGGTGGGGAGGGGATTTCATGGACCATCGGCCGGCAGAGAAGCGGACCAAGCATTTCGTGACATGGCCTACACAACTTCTTTTGCCCGCGTTGAACTTAGTCCGGACGGAGTTCGCCTGCGCCCGCGGCATTGATTTGGCGAGGGATAAATGGCTGGTCGTGCAAGACTTATCGTTCGCTCTACAAAAAGCGCCGCGATGATTCATCGTGTTCCATGATTCTGAGCCAAAACCCTCCTGCGCCACCACGGCACTCTTCCCGGTGCCACGGAAGCCGCGCCGACGACGGCGGTGCCGGCCTGGTTGCGCAGGGCTGCCCCCGACCCAAACAGTTGCGGCGCATTGAGGACATTGCAATCACTGACCGTGCGGCCATCGGCGCGCTCGATGAGATGGTCCGCCAGCTAGAAAGGTGGGCTGGCGCCTGGTGACAGCGCCTAGGGCTTTCGGCGGCCGCGGTATAGCGAGCAGGCTCGCGGCGTCGAGGATGAAGCCGCACTTCGCGATGTTCTTCTGCTCACACGACCGGGAGACGAGGTCTGTCCCGCGGGCCGGATGCTTGTTGGCCGGGCGTGAACTGGCAGCCCATCCCGCTGAGGATCTTCTAACGGGAGAAACCTCGCTGCGGTGGGGAAGATTTCGGTCGTCGCCCGCGACGACGAGGCGGTCAGCGACCTGGCCAGACGAGCTTCGGCAGCTTTCCGCTGCAGCATGGTGACGTGCGCGATCATGGCCGCCGAATGAGATCGCTCGAACGCACCGTCGGATGCTGGCTCGCCGACGCTTTACTGGCGCAAGCCTGGGTGGGGCCATGCGGTGCCGCTACTGGCACCGAGGCAGCTTTGGGCATGAGACCCGACCAATCGCGCCGGGCCTTGACCGGGCCGGGCGACGCGACCCGAGCGTCGGGACAAAAAGCCGGGAAGGGGAGGGCACCAGCCCGGTTGAAGCCAAGGGCATGATGATGTGAGGACGATCTGCTGGCAAGAATTTGCGGAGATCGATGCTGTCATGGCGCGCTCGTCGAAGATTCTGAGCGGCGCCGACGTGGCTGCTCGAAGGGAGAACACTTCACTCCGTGACCGGCCGGACCTGATTACGATCTCCATTGGAATAAAGAAGAACGACGGGCCGAATGGCAGGGTTGATCGCCAAGATGCGCGATCTGCCGGCTGTCCTGCGCGCGTGCGGGAGTCGCCACCATGAGCTTTACGACAAAATTGCCGGCAGAGGCCGATTTCAAGAAGGTGTTGCTCCAATGCTATCGAGGAGGCGATCGCACGCAGCGCGAGATCGGCCAGTGCGGATTCTTGGCCAAGCTGCTCGGCGCGTCGTGAGATGTTGTCCGTCGGGTGGGTGACGCTTTAGATCAGGCGGATCTCCACCCAGACAGCAGCCTGGCGGTTAAACCGCCTTGCGTGTTCGGTATGGCGGCACAGCGGTTTGGAGATCGGCGAACGCCACGCCCCACGGTAGCGATGCCTCGCATGACCAAGCAGCGGCATGTGCGGCAGGCTTGCACCCGCTTCAGATGCGAGACGGGTCAAGACAATCATCCTGCACAACGCCACGCGGCGGTGAGCCGGTTTCGAAAAGGGCCGGCCCCGGCCGTTCATACAAGTGGAGTTGGGGGCGCGGGGCCGGATCAAGCCTATCGCGTTGGACCCGCCGGGACCGCGCGTCCATCATCCCGGCAACGCCAGGCGCTCGCCTCGCGTCATGCGGGCTTCGGCTTGGCGCGCCGAATGTCTGGACCGGCATCGCGGAGCAATGGCGCACCAGTCTACGACATGGTGCGTAGTCGCCATGCTGCCCCTGGCCAGATCGTAGATGACCTCGGCTTGTTCGCCATGGCGAGCCGAAGCACGTTGACGGCCGTGCCGGGTGATGCGCCGTCCCAGACTATCATCCCAAAATCGGCGCGCGCCATCTCCCGGTCTTTGGCGGCGTAGATCCAGTATCCTCTAGCACCTTCAGGAGACGGGACCCGGTAGGCAGCCCAGTCGCCCAGATCATTGCGGGGTTCCTTGGCCGCATGGAAGACCCCGACATGTTTGTAGCCGTAGCCCGCGAGCAGGCCCTGCGCCTCGGCATCGGCTCCAGACGCGTCGCCAATCAGCACGCCGTGCACGGCAACAACGATTGGGCGGATCCGAGCGATGGCAGGTTCCATCAGCTCAAATATCTCGCGTGAACCCCCTATGAATATCATCGACATCATGACTTTCCCTTCTCTCCAGGGCTCCCTCGCTCTGACCGCCGTCTCCCTCTGGCCCTGCGTGAGGGGTCACCCGAACGCCGAGACGGCGAAGCCGGCTCGGGGAGCGGCGGGACGCCGCAACTAGAGCCCGGTCGGCGGCAGGCCCGCGCGCAGACCTGCCGCTTCCGGAGGCGCTACGCGCGCGGAGCTAGTGGCCTTTGTCGGCCAGCCAGAGGCTCACGTCCTGGATCGAGCGCATGAGCACCGACGGATTGTCCCGCGCGGGAATGAAGCCCCAGCTCTGCCAGTAGCGCTCTGCCTCGGCGTCGATCGCCCGCACCACCACCGCGCGGCCGCCGACGATGTCGGCGCCGGGGACGCAGCGATACAGCGCGTCCTTGACCAAGCCGCTACCGACGCCTTGTCCGGCATAGCGGTGGTCGACGGCGAGTTGTCCGATCAGCAGGCAGGGGATCGGATCGGGCGGGCGTCCGGTGCGGATGGCGCGCGGTGCGCTATTTGGCTGGATCACGCCCGGCGCGAGGCCGTAATACCCGACGACTGTTCCCTCGTCGTGAACGACCAGGACGCGGGTAAACCCGCGGGCCTGGTTCGTTCGCGCGAAGCCGGCCAGCCAAGCATTGAGCGCCGGCTTGCCGCAATCGAAGCTGTCGAGGCGGTGCGCGTCGTCGAGGAGTTCGATGCCTGAAAGCGCCACCTAGCGGTCCCAGGGCGGGGACCGACGCAGCCGCTCGGCCGCCTTCGCCGGGGGCGCAGCGGCCGGGGCTGAGATCGCCTGCATGAAGGCGTCATAGGCTTCCGGGGACACGCGGATGACGGTTTCGTTGAGGATGGCCGCCTGCGCCTCGTGCAGCGCGGCGCGCCGCATGAACTCCGTGCGCGACAGGCCGAGCAGCTCCGCGCCGCGGTCGATGATGGTGAGATCATCGTCGCGAAACCGCATCGAGACGGGTGCTTCCTTCCTGGTGGGTGTGGTGGCCATGGCGCGCTCCTGTGCTGCGGACGTATATACGTTAGTGTAACGCGGAACGCAATACTACGTTCCCTGGCGACGTCTCGTGGCGGATGGTCTCAGGATTTCTCGCCGCATCGGTTCTTCTCGGCTTCTCGCCCCAGTCGCCATTGCCGCAACCCAGAGCAAGGTGGCTTTGGTCAGCTCCGGCGGATCAATTACGGCTTAGAAAGCGCATTTGTTTTTGGCGGCCGGATGAGCGGGTCCAGAAGCGAAGTCGCTGCCATGACTGTCGCCGGACGAGCCCCGGCTATCCCGAACCTGATGAACATCTGACGCGATGGCGACTTTCGGGCCGTCACGCCACAAAGGAGGAACGGCTATGAAGGCTGGGCGGCGGCACTTTCATTCTCAGGCGCCGCTCTATGCCACCTGTCGGCCAATGTGACATCGCCACTGCGGTCCTTCGAACAAGTCGATTCGATTCTGAATTTCGGCCTTTAGGTGATTGTAGCGATTGAATCAGCGACAAGGGCTGGGCAATCGCGGTTGTGGTGACCGCGAGCCACTAAGCTTGTGCCGTACCCTTACAATGATTCATCAAGGCGTTTACCTCGGCAATCACGAGATCCGGCGTGATGTCGAACTTGCATCGGACTTTGACCGGACAATGCCGCACTTGGTCCAGACCACATCCGCGACATTCAATAACACTCATAAGCATGCTGACCAAGGGACCTCGAAACCCCCAAATCTCCGGTAGATGTGACGCCGTGAAAATGCCGATAGTAGGGCGGCCAAGCTGGGCAGCGACATGGCCGGTGCCTGAATTGTTCGAAACGACGAGGGCGGCCGAATTCACGAGACAATTGAATTCCAATTCTGACAAGTCGACAGCCGTCCGAATGTTCGCGGCCCCACGTTCCCTAGCTATCTTCGCAACCTCCTCAAGCGCTTCCAGGCATTCGCCACGGCCAACGAGGACCACCTCACCACGGGTCGAAAGAGCAGCGACAACTTTGCCAAAACTTTCAATCGGCCAATCTCGCAGGCTGGAATTGGAGAACGGAGCCACGACAATCGGGGCATTGCCTGTAGTCGAATTCTGTGGGTGACCCGCTCCGCTTTCGAAATAGGCAGCTGCCTTTGCGACCAGAAAGAGGAGGATTTCTGACACATGCTGGAGACGCACCTGCTTACGGTCAATGAACCAATCAAGCCATCTACGGGGGATTTTGTTAGCAAGCCCTATTTTTTGGACCAGCTTGTAGAAAATGGTTCTGCGCAGTTTCAGATTGAATGGCGCTATCGCAATATCGATCTGATGCATGCTGTACGGATCAACTATCGCCGCACGGTGCCTGGCGGGAACTTCAAGCAAGATCGGCCTTGTTTCTTCCGGAACACGCATATCAATGGCAAGATCAAACTCGCCGGTCAGCAGCGGCCTTATGTCCGCGGCTTCTTTGCGCGTTTTGACTTTTGGGTTGCGAGGAAAAAAGTCAAAAGCAACGTGATCGTCGGCGAGGTCGAACTGTTTTGCAGTAGCGATGTTCCAGCTTCCCACCACCAGCGTAATGTGGGCATGCGCAAAACGCTGACGAAGGTCCTTTAGAGGCCCTAGAGACATCCAAAAGTCGCCGACATGATCAAGCTTGAGGACCAAAATTCTCATCCTTGCGCTTGACTGTTCCGGCTCTTCCCAGCTGCGGTATATAATTTGATTGCCGTCGTGCTTTGTAAAATATGCCATTGCCATTCCGAAGATTATACGGTCAACACTGATAGCCCGGTGACGCGTGTGTAGGTTGGAGTGCTCCCCACTTTGTCCGCGTCTCCGCAAGAATTCTGCCATCAGATCCAAGCCGCGCTCCAGCAGGAGCTGTTGGGCGAAGTCTGCATCTCTAGCGATGGTAGCGCGCCAAGAAAGCCAGCTATGTCCCGACCCGCAATGTGAGGGGCTTCGTCACGGTCTCGCATGCAGTGAGTTCGGCAACGCCGAGTAGACGGTGATCGCCAAGCCGCCGTCCCCAGATCTCGGAGCATAACGGCAGTGGCCTCGCTCTTTGGTCGATGCTGATCCTGAATGCGACCGTCGCCGCCGGCGACGACACCGCCGGCCGCATTGACCGTCTCGGGCACGCCCTGTCGCTGTGGTCCCGCATCACGGTCGCTAGCAAGGACCCGCCGCAGCCGCTTTTTTCTGCGCGTCCGGTCGTCCAAGGTGAAGTGGACGAATCAACCCTGTGATGAAGTCGACTGCCTGCCAGCGGTGAGGTGGCAGGCGGCATCGATGAACACCATTATTCGCCGAGCTTGGATAGCGGCACCTCTATCACGCTGAGAGCCTGTTATGCTGGTCCAGCGTTTGATCGCAGTCTTGATCCATGCGAGCAGCTTGTGAGGGATGCAATCGAACGAGGCGCTGCTCCCACAGCCGTCGCAGGCCCTCCATCAGAGCTTCACGCTTAGCCTGATCCGGCGCAATTGTATTGAGGAGATCTCCCAACACGGCTTCGCCCTCAATCCGCATCAGCAGATTAAACAAGTCGTGTGAAATTCGTACACTGTCACTGCTGAAGTGGGTCGTGCTGATCTCGCAGTGAGTCTCCCGACGATCTGGCGCTTTGTAAGCGCGGGTTTGATGGAGGGACACATAGGGCGGCAACGAAACCGCAAGCGCAGTCCAATCCTGCAGCGTTGTAGCCCGCTTTTTTACCAGGAAGGGCCCGACCACAAGTCCATCCAGCTCTGTCGTCAGAAAGGTGGCAATCGCGTCTGCAACCGAATCCACGATCGGTTCGGCATTGTTGTTAAAGGACGTATTGAGCAGAATTGGAGTGCCTGTGCGCTTCTTGAACGCATTGATGACCTCCCAGTACGCGGGATTGGCGTTGCGCGATACTGTTTGCAGGCGAGCGGTACCGTCGACGTGCGTGATGGCACCGAGCAAGGCGCGCTTTGAGTCACGCACGCGAACGACGAAATTCATGAATGGAAATTCGTGCCTACCATCCGGGAGGTCGAAAAATTCGCTCGCATCCTCCTCCAGCACAGATGGCGCGAAGGGCCGATAGCCTTCGCGCTTCTTGACCATCGCATTGATCCGGTCCTTGTTTGCGGCGGGCCGAGGGTCGGCAAGAATGCTGCGGTTGCCCAGCGCACGTGGCCCAAACTCCGAACGACCCTGCACCCAGCCGATCACGGCGCCGTTGGCGATCCAGTCGGCTGCACTGCTTGCCACGTCATCAGAGCGTTCAACCTCGAGATGTCCGGCCCATGCATTCAGTTCCTGTTGCACGGCGCGCTCGCTCCCGAGATCAGGACCCCAATAGACCCCCTGCAGTCGCTCACACGGCGCGGGGCGGCCCATCTCGTTAGAGACTATCAGCGCAGCTCCCAATGCGCAGCCAGCGTCGTGAGACGCGGGTTGCACGAAAATGTCTTCGAAAAGCCCTGAATACAGCAGCTTACCGTTCATCGTGCAGTTGTGGGCCACCCCCCCCGCCAGGCACAACCGCTTCATGCCGGTGGCCTCACGGTGATGCCGGAGAATGTGGAACACGATCCGCTCAAGCGCTTCCTGCAGTGACGCACTCACATCTCGATGCTGCTGGGTGAAGGGCATTCCCTTTCGCCTGACCTCGATATTGCGGAGCAACGCCGGACCGATGCGGTCGAGGTGAACACGGTAGCCACCGCCGTTGGCGGAGAGCTCGTAGAACTGCTCGAAGAGCTCGCGATAGGGAGCGGGGTCGCCGTAGGGCGCGAGTCCCATTACCTTATACTCGTCGAACAAGCCGTAGCCGAGATAGCGGATCGTCTCGAGATAAAACAGCCCAAGAGAATTGTTCTCGGGGAAAGCCTCGAGTTGCGTAATTTCTGTGCCAGACCCTACCGCCAAGAGGCCCGATAGGAAATCACCAGAGCCATCAATCGCTAGAATAAGACTTTGTTCGAAGCCCGACATTGCAAAGGCGCTCACGGCGTGCGCCTGATGATGACTTACGAATGAAATACGCGAACTGTCCAACTTAGTGCCGAACTCACGCGTTAACAGATCCTGCACCAACGTTTTAGCATCCAACGGAATGGAGAGAATGTCCGGGTGGGATGCGGACATACCTTCAAGCATGGCGTTGGCATAGGGCTCGCTGGCGTAGAGCGCGACACGATCAATGTCGTTGAGCTGAACCCCCGCCGCTGACAGACAGTATTGAATCGAACGAATTGGGAGCTTGTTGGAGTGTTTCATCCGATTGAGGCGTTCCTCTTCGACGGCTGCTATCACCCGTCCGTCTCGGACGAGCACCGCGGCGCCATCGTGCATAAAGGCGTTCCGAAGCTCGAATCGGTTTTCATGGACTTGGTCAAGTCCGCCGCTAATTCCTAGACACAGCATTTCTTTCTCCACATAGTGACGGGCAAGCCAAATTGGCCTGCCTCAGACCGTTTCCAACTAAATAGGCCGCGTTGTCGCTTGCAGCTGCAACCGCCTGTCAGGCATCACCGGCATCAAAGAACGCCTCATAAGGGTCCGCCTGAATCAACATGAGATGCTTCGATCGTGGCGCCTGCCATTCCATGACGCCGAGAGCTTGGCTGGATCATCGAATCTTGAGCGGCTGCTGACTTGCATGCCGGCGATGCCGTTTTCATCTGCAGCACGAACTTGTGACGCGGGCTGCCTATATCCTTGCGAAGGGGCGGCTGTTGACGAATAATGCCGCGCCGTGAACTGGCCCGATTTCATTCCCCGAAAGACCGTCGCACAGGCGACTGACATGTGCTGCACTGTCCGCCTGCTTCCCGGTCGCACATCCGATAACGCCTTCGCTTGTGCAGGAGGCCGCATCGCGTCATTCGTCGGCCAAACATGGCACCGACTGGAAGCCCGGCAATACCGCGTAGATGTAAAGTGCGCTGATGTTGTATGGTAGCGCTGCCGGCCGGGTCTCCAATCCTCTGCCCAAACGAGCGGACTGCCTGCGGCAAAAAGCCCGCCACAAGCAGAATCGCGCTGGGCAGCTGGCTCGCCTGCAAGACTTCGCAGCTCAGGAACATTGGGGACGACTAGCGTCGAACCGCCGACATGATCGGCCAGTTGCAACTCACTTCTCGGCACGACCTCCACTGCACGTCAGGGCGCATGGAAGATTTTCTCCTTTGGATGGGTGACCGGTGCGGACGTGCTTTTGTCCATGCAAGATTTCCGAAGAGTTATGAAATCGTTTGTTTCGATCAAAGTCATCCACGCTATGAATAGCTGCCGGACATGCGCTTCAAAGGGGCTTCAGGCTTCCCGGATGGCTACTCCGATTCGAAGCGCGTGGCATTCCATGCGCTCTATGACAACATTTTTCAGCAAAGGGTATGAGAGCAAACCCACACTTCTTTTTCAGAAGTCGCTTCGAAGCAGCCGAGGCCTTGATGGGCTTCTTCACCAAGTTCGGCGATGGTGCCGCAGACATTCTTCCTCTTTCCGGGCTGAACAAGCGCAGAGTTCGCGCCTTGGCAGTGTATCTGGGCGCTCCGTCTGATCTTGTTGAAAAGATCCCGACCGCCGACCTGGAGAACCTCGTCCCGGTCTCACATACGATGAGATTGACGACTTCCTCGAAGGCCAAGAGATCAACGAAGCGGCGCACAGGCGTATACTTCATGCGCATTCCAGCACAGCCCATAAGCGAGCGCTTCCCGTCACAACGATTGCCATGACGGGTTCGATATTTAGGCATCGGCAATAGCGTCTCAACATACACGATCGATGGGCTTGCCGCAGTTAGGCAAGCGGCCTGAATTACCGCTGGAGCGAAGCGCTGCTCTTTCAGCCCGCATGCGGTCATGAGGTTGACAGTGTCGGCACGTATCGCCGAGGCCGGCACGCGAACTCATTCTCCCTGAATGCCTGCTCTATCGATCTTCCGCAGCGTAACCACTTGACCGGTCGCTTCGACATTCCAGGCACCTGGATTCTAGCCGATCCTTGCCGCTCTCCTTCGGCCGGTCGCAATGCTGGACGTGCGGCCGTTACGCGATGCAGAGCTGGTTGTCAGATGCGTGATGCGAAACGTGAGATGCAGCTCCAGTTTTGGCGATGGCGGGCTCGCCGCATTGTTGATATCATCCGCACAGAACAGGCGCGCAAATGACATCGGATTCAGAGAAGGCTGAGGCGGTCGAGCAGTTACTTGATACACCTGACCTTGCAACCGCACTGGAAAGCGAACAGTTCAAGAAATTCCTCGACCAGGTGCCGATCGCCATAGCCGTTTCGGACCTTGCCGGTGAAGAGCGCGTGGTCTACGCCAATCCGGAATTCGAGAAACTCTCAGGCCTGATGGCCGCCAGGCTCACCCAAGAAAACTGGGCGGCCCTTTTAGGCACGGGCCTCCATCAGCAAAAGGACAGGCCGCTAGCCGAGGCGGTGGTCGAGGGAACCGATTTGGTCGGCACCTTCAGGCTGGAGCGCGGCGAGGACAAACCCGCGATCGTCGACGTTTATTCCAACGTGATCGAAGACGATAACGGCAAGGTTTGCTTCCGGCTGGTGGCGCTGGTCGACGTATCGGCTCACGGCGAGGCGGGAGATCAGCGCTCGGTGGAGGAGCGTGTCAGCGAGAAAGACACGCTGCTGCGCGAACTGCAGCACCGGGTGAAGAACAACCTGCAGATGATCACCGCGCTGATCCGGCTGGAAAGCCGCAACGCGACCGAGGCCGACCGGAGAAGGTTTGAGCGGCTTGCCGGTCGCGTCGACGCTCTGGCGATCCTCTACCAGACGCTAACGGCCGACGAGCCGAAGGAGGAGGTCGATCTTGGCGTCTATCTCAGCCAGATCGCGTCCGCGGTGATGAGCTCGCATGCAGTCGAGGGGATCCGGCTGGATATGAAGGTGGATACATATCCCGTGTCAATAAACGTCGCCATGCCGGCCGGGCTGGTCGTAAACGAATTGCTGACCAATTCACTAAAGCATGCGTTCCGGGGCCGCGATGGCGGCACGATAACACTGCACAGCGTCGTCGATGGCGACGGCTGCCGGGTTATAGTGGCGGACGACGGAATCGGCCTGCCGGAAGGCGAGGTGTGGCCCAAACCAGGCAAGCTCGGAGCGCTGATCGCGCGATCGCTGACCGAGAACGCCAAGGCGCAGCTAGCCGTCGAGTCCAGCGCCAACAAAGGGACGAAGGTGACCATCGTTTTCAAGCGGTCGGCGGCAGCAAGCTGAACGGTTGCTGTCGAACTAGCAGGCTGGCGGCTGGCTTCATGTCGCGGCTTTGAGCAGGTGGCTGCAAATAGGCTAGGTCGCCCTTCACGGCCTGCTTCACATGGTCGAGGTCTTCCATTATGCTCCAGGCTTGCTGCTTCCGACTTCGGCGGCCAGTCCATCCCCACCTAGCGGAAGGCACTCCCGCCTGATTACGTTGCGGCTTGAGTCTTGACGGCGGGGGCACCTGACGCCTTCGCGCTCATCACGCGCGGGCCGGCAATTCAGCAGCGAGTCATCGCTTGGCCAATCTTGCCGAGGACGAAGGTCTAACCTACAAATAAAATTGGTCCGACTGTTCGTGGCCGGAGGTAACCGCGAATTTGCGCTATCGGGACAGGAGAGCAGTGCTGTAGGCAAACCGCGATGCGTGCATTCGTTCGATTGGTTCTACGATTATCCTGACGCCTGGGGTGACCAGTTGCACCAGTATTTCCTACTACGCGCAATCTTTGTAGGGTCATGTGCAGATCATCGCGGCCCGCCAAGACATCGGAAAACTGATCGACGATCCTTCAACCCTGAGATATTGCGCGCCCGAATGGCATCGGCGGCCGCCACATAATAGTTTGCGGCAAAGACGGCCGCGATCGAACGGCTGAGGACGCGCTCGCCAACAGATTGCGCGACAGACGATGGGGTGGATACCGCGGATACGACGCCTGGTTCGATGCTCCGATCAACAACGCGAAGCTCGCCGCGACTTCCGTCTACAGCGATTCGGTTCAAAGGCTTGGCGCGTTGGACAAAGCTCGCCGCGCCGAAGCGCGATGCATAGAAGCCGGGATAGTCGCCCGAACACAAGTCGAACAAGCGGAGTGGTCGACCGTTTCGTCCTCCCCGGGGACGAGCCGGTTGCTCTGGCCTGGGGCGACCTGATGGGTCTTGCGGAGCACCGTCTCCAGCATGGCGATCAGGTCTTCGGGAAGTATGGCCTCATTCTGCACAGACGGTTTTGCATGGCTGTTACGGATGCCGGCGGGCACGGTGGCGATATGGCGGTCCTTTCGATCGAGCGGCTCGCCACGCTGCGTATAATTCCACGCCAGGGAGGAGAGACGGCGCTCGATCGTCGCCACAGAGTTTGGTTTCTTGTCTCCTGTAACCTTTCTGGATGCACAGGCCGTGATGTAGAGGCCGACGGTCTGCGGATCAGGCGGCAACACCTCCGAGGTGCTGCCGGCGCGCCCAGGCGCAAAAAATCCGCTCTCGACCGAGCGGCGTCAGACCGGTATTCTTATGGATGTTCATCCGGTCCCCCTGGAGTCACTGAAGCTTCGACAATCTCAGCTTTCCCGGTTCGGACCGGATGGACAAGCTACTGAAAGCTCACAACTAGCTACCAATGCGATCAGCTTTCGGGCTATCGGGCGCATCCAGGGAGGATGGGTATGTTCTTGGCTAACGGGCTCAAGCTGCGGGACCGCGGGTGCACGCTGGCACTGATGTTGGCGATCATATGTGTATGTGCGCCTGCACTGGCGGCAAACGCGTCGGATCAGGCGTGCCGGTCCATCGCCAAGCTCAAAATTCCAAGCGTGATCTTTACCGAGGCTAGCCTTCAAAAGCCGCAGGAGATCCCCGCAGATCCCTTCACTGCATTCACCGGCGCCTCGCCTCAGGCGGTAAAAGTGGGCGGGCACTGCCTTGTCCGAGGTGTTATCGGGAAACGCCAGGGGGTCGATGGTCAATCATATGGCACCCGGTTTGAGGTGCGTCTTCCGACGACCTGGAATGACATGTTCCTTTTCCAGGGCGGCGGCGCAGTTGATGGCTTCCTGGCGCCGGCCGTCGGGACCATTCCTTGCCGGAACTCGACCGCGGCTCCCGGGCTCTTGCGCGGCTACGCTGTTGTAAGCATGGATGGCGGGCACCCAAGCCCCGATCCGGCTTTCGGGGTCGATCAAGCCGCACGCATTGATTTTGCGTACGCCTCCATTGGCAAAGTCACTTCGGTCTCGAAGCAGGTGATTGCAAAGTTCTATGGGGCGGCTCCGAAAAAGTCGGTGTTCATGGGATGCTCGAATGGCGGTCGTGAGGCGTTGATAGCGGCTCAGCGATATCCGCTCGAGTTCGACGGCATTGTTGCAGGTAGCCCGGGTTTTCGTCTCAGTGCCGCCAACATTGCCGAAGCCTGGGATACTCGCCAGTACATGAGCATCGCTCCCAAGGATGAGGCCGGCCATCCCATTCTATCCCGCGCCTTCTCCCAGCAGGATCTGAACATCGTCGCCAAGGCGGTTCTCGCTGCCTGTGATGCTCGCGATGGCATTGAGGATGGCGTCATCAACGCCTGGCAGCAGTGCCGGTTCGACCCAAAGGTCCTGTCCTGCCAAGGCGATAAGACGGACAGCTGCCTCACGGCTGGTCAAGTGCAGGCCATGAGCCGCGCGTTCGCGGGTCCGGAAAGCTCCGATGGCGAAAAGCTTTACAGCGATTGGCCATATGATACGGGCGTTGCGGGCGCGGACTGGAGAATGTGGAAGCTGGGCAATTCCCCCACTTCCCAGTCGGATGCAAATAACATCGTTCTGGGAGCCCGCTCGCTTCAATACTACTTCATGACGCCCCCGGCGCCGAATTTTGACCCCCTGAAGTTCGACTTCGACAAGGATCCGGCACGCGTTGCGGATACGGCCAAGCTCAATGATGCGACCGGCACGTATCTCGCCAGCTTCGCTGCCCACGGTGGAAAGCTGCTCTTGTTTCAGGGACTTTCCGATCCGGTCTTCTCAGCCAACGATCTGGTGCGCTGGTACAAGCAAGTCGTCGAGGTCACAAGCGGCGGCGATTTGGAAGCGACTCGCCGTTTCGTGCGCATGTTCATAATCCCGGGGATGACCCACTGCGGCGATGGCCAAGCCTTCGACGACTTTGATCCTTTGGCCGCCATCGAGGGCTGGATAAACCAAGACAAGGCTCCGGATTCTCTCGCGGCTGGCAGCAAGGCATTCCCCGGCAAGCACCAGCCGATCTGCGCTTATCCCACTCAAGCTGCCTATGGCGGTAAGGGAAATCCCGATGAGATCGCGAGCTATTCGTGTCGGGGATAAGAGACCTCGTCATTTGTTCGCTTCAATCTGCGCGCATTCCCGGAACAGGTCTCCCGGACCAAGGATCGGTTGGAAAAGCTAAACCCGGAATTTGTGGGCCGTGCCATAACGCAGTTGATGATCATGCCTGACTACGAAGCGTCGGCCGCCGATAGTCTGGACACAGCGCTCGCTGTGCTCGATGAGGTAATTGTTATCGCCTGAGATCTGACCGCCTCATCCCAGCGGACAAAACGGGGGCATCAGAGCCCGGACGCCTTGGTGAGATTTACGCGGAAACGATCGCGCCGGCGCTGATAATTTCGCGTCATCTCCGCGGAGGCATGGCCGAGCTGTTTTTGCACATAGCGTTCGTCGACCTCGGCCGACGAGGCGAGGCCGGCGCGCAGTGAGTGGCCGGCGAATTTCTTGGCCCGTTCGCCCTCCGACAGATCGCCGCGCACGCCGGCGGCGAGCGCCGTGCGCTTGACCAGGCGTGCGACCTCCTGGTCGTTCAAGCGATCGGCACCGACGGCTCTGCCTTGACCAGCAACGCGCCGAAACAGCGGTCCGTGCGCAATGCGCGCCAGTCTTAGCCAGGTCTGCAGAGCGACCACAGGGCAGGTGGCGTCGGAGGAGCCGCGGCCGATTTCGACCTCGCGCCAGCCGGTTTTGCGGCGCAATGTGACAAGCAGACCCTTATCGGCAAAAATCTCGACCCAGCCGCGCCCGTCCTCGGTCTGATCCCTGCCGACGTCGAGGCCGACGATTTCGGATCGGCGAAGGCCGCCGGCGAAACCCAAAAGCAGCATGGCGCGGTCGCGCAGACCACGCAGCGTGCCGCGGTCGAGGGTCTCGAAGATGCGATCAGATCCTCGGGCAGGACCGCTTCCTTCTGCCGGGGAGGGGAGGCGTGGGTGTTTCGAACGCCAGCCATCACCGTGGCGATATGCCGGTCCTTGCGGTCCAGCGGCTGGCCGCGCTGGGCAAAATTCCAGGAGAGCGACGAAAGCCGGCGCTCGATGGTTGAAACGGTGTTGGGCTTTTTGTCGCCAGTGGCCGTACCTGACGCGCAGGCGGCGATATAGAGCCCGACGACCTCAGGATCGGGCGGGAACATCTCGATGCCTTGGCGCCGGCACCAGCTCGAAAAATGCTTCCAGTCGGCTGCGTAGGCGCGGCGCGTGTTGGCCGAACTCGCCGCCTCGATATAATCGCGCGCGCGGCCGGCGAGCGCCTCAAGCTGCGCAGGCAGGCTGGGATTGGCAATGGCTGGAAGGGGAGGGGACGAGGCTAGGTCGGCATCGCCCATCTGCATGACGATATCGATGATGTCGGGCAAAGCCGCGGCGCTTTGTGTGTGAAGCTTGTCCGAAATTCGTAGCATATTTCGGACATCTTGACCGTCACTTCGTCCGAAATCGGACCACAGATTTCGGACAAAGCCCCGGCATCAACCCGCCAATATCTCGATCTGCCGTCGCCGCTGCAAACGTCGCCTGTGAGAGGCGAGCCGCCTCTAAACTGGTCGTATAAATAATAAGAATGTAGTCAACTTCCATATTTTAGAGGGCACGCATGCTGCCACTCAACCGGCCTGATCACCACACAAAGTGAGGAAGAACCTGGTTAGGTGCAAAGCGACAATTGCCTCGACAGCGGGTCCCGGAAGGTTTATGCTGCCCAATCTTACCGCAATCCGAAATGGCGATTGAGTACCTTCACGAGTGAAGGGATTCCCGCGGTCTTAGAGATGAGTTGTCGAATGGCGCGAAGTCGCACAGAATCGCGAAGTCGCACAGAATCGTGTGTTTGATACCGATCAGGATCGCGAGCTATTTCAGGCGCAGAGAGGTCTTGCGCCCGATGCACGAGTTGCTCCCGGTCCAACGGAAGTGAATGGGGTGGAACTGCTTTGTCGACCAAATTGTTGACGGAACGTCCGGCGCCCATTGTTGCTACATGTCTGGATTCTTGGGGCGTTTTGGATGATGCAATCCACCATCTCACTCCAAAGGGCAGTGGAATCTGGAACAATGTCGCTTTTGTACGCAGGACATCCTTCGCGCCCGATTGGCATATTGTCTTTAACTCTGCTTCTATTTTTGGGCTCCCTGTTGATATCGAGGCGAGTCCAAACAGGACAATTTTTGCAATCGGCGAACCGCCGACGAAAGCTCATCGCGCATTTCATGAAGGGCAAGGGAAAAATACCATCGTCCTGACGTCTGACGCAGAGCTGGCTGCTCGGCAGAATGCAGAGCGCCGATTCGTTTTGTCTCCACCTATCACTCGGTCTTGGTCTGTAACAAAGACATATGACCAACTTCTGGTCAGCGAAGTCGTGGACAAGCCGCTTCGGCTCTCATGGATTACCAGTAACATCGCCCTGCTTAAAGGGCATCGATATCGGCTGGCGTTTCTGGAACGGCTGAGAGAGGAGCTCGATTTTGACCTGTTCGGCCGAGGTTTTCGGCTGATTGGAGATAAATGGGACGCACTCGCACCGTACCGTTACAGTATAGCTTTCGAGAATACTCGTGCTGATTACTATTTTACAGAGAAGCTTATGGACTGCTTCGTTGCTGAAACAATGCCGATCTATTACGGCAGCCCGGCAATCACGAGGTTCTTCCCTTCCGACTCAATGGTTCTGATTGACCCAGAGGACAAGAACGTAATCCAAAAAATTCAAGAAATCATCGACTCGGACCTCTGGAAGGAGCGTCGCGGCGCAATACAAGAGGCGAAGCGGTTGGTTCTTGAGAAATACAATACGTTTGCTTATCTCGCGGGCTTCATCGAAAGCGTTCACGATAAACCCTTACCGCCGGAAGTTATACACATCGGTTCGCCTGCGGTCGATTTTGGGACAGACGAATGAAGTACTCCAACGCTCGCTTCGCGTGCCCGGCGGTTGGTGGTCTGGCGAGATCGGTACGGAGCGCTCGGCGGAGAATGCCTACCTGCGCAGACGGGCCGGCACGGGCGCACGAGGTCATGCGCCCCCGGCTGCCGCTGATCAGACGAACTGGGGAAGGCCAGGAACGGAATTGAGGACCTCGTCCACGAGTTCGTCGCCGGCATGTTCCTTGGCGAAGGCGATCGTCTCGTTGGCGATGGCGGCGATCTTTAGAATGCTGAGACCCTCACTCATCAATTGCTGGCCGAGCCCCATGAGGCCGCCTCCGCCCTCTGGGTCGTTGCCATGATACTTCGCCACTAATTCCGAAGCTCCGGGAATGGCCGCGATCATGCGCGCAACGGGACCGTCGGCCGCGTGGCGTTGCAGGAAACCCAGCATTAACCCAACGGCCTTCTCTGCGAGAGCCGGGCCGATGCCGGCACCAGTGGCGATGCGCGATAAGAATTCTTCCATGGCAGGGTTCGTCTCTCTTTAATGAGGTTTACACGGGGCCGGTCCGGCGCCCAAAGCGCCCTTGGCCGAACCACAATTGAACTCCACAAAAATAGGCCGGCGGAAGTGCTATTGCAACTGCGCGTAAAACCGCCTCTGTCAACGCAAGCTGCGTCGGACGTGCGTATTTCGCAAAAACGGGACAGTCGTTCCGCTAAATCGCGGACAGCAGTTTCACTAATTCGCGGACAGCAGGATGGGGTCGGCGCTCGGTTGCCTGGTTGAAGTCATTTGCGATTGATTTCGCCGTTTTCGGCGCCGGTCAAGGGCGGCGGTGTTTTTTGCTTTCTCATGCTGTCGCCTTCGAGGGTGATGCGATGGGCGTTGTGGATGATCCGGTCGAGAATGGCGTCGGCTATTGTCGGCTCCGCGAATGCTTCATGATGCACCTTTCCTTGATCGCCTGGTCCGTTGCAGTCGGCGTTGAAGTTGATCGATCTGGTCGCTGGAAAGGTTTCCGCTTGGCCGCGGGCGTCACCATTTCTTTCCCACAAGATCCTTCAACGCGGCATTGTCGAGCATGGCGTCGGCCAGAAGCCGCTTCAGCCGCGTGTTCTCGTCCTCCAGAGCCTTCAGTCGCCGAGCCTCGGAGACATCCATCCCGCCGAAGCGGGCCTTCCAGTTGTAAATCGAGGCGTCGCTGACCCCGTGCTTGCGGCACAGATCGGCAACCGATACCCCGGCCTCATTCCTTCAAAATTCCGATGATCTGCTCTTCAGAGAAGCGGCTACGTTTCATGTCCTGGTCCTCTCGATGGGCCAGAACGAACTTCAAACCGGATTAGATAAGAGGGGCAAGGTCAAGGTCGATGACTCAACTGTTGTGTGGGGAGAGCTCTTACTTCTCATTCGCTCCAAATGCGGACGCGGCGCACGAGCTCGGAAGTTGAGATCCCGTAGCGATCGTGAAGCGTCGGCAGCGCGCCAGCGTCGAGGAACTCGTCGGGCAGGGCGATCTGGCGAAAGACTGGGGTCACTCTCTCGCGCATCAGCAGCGCGGCAACGCCTTCGCCAAGGCCACCAATGATGGTGTGGTTCTCCGCCGCCACCACCAGCCGTCCCGAACGGCGCGCGGCAGCGAGTATCGCCTCCGTATCCAGAGGTTTGATCGTCGGAACGTGCAGAACGGCGCAGCCGATCCTGTCGGCTTCAAGCGCCTTCGCGGCCTCCAGCGCGCGCATGGTCATCAGGCCGCTGGAAATGAACAATACGTCCGCGCCCTCGCGCAGCATTCGCGCCTTGCCGATTTCAAATGTATAGTCGTCTTCGTCGAGCACGACAGGAACCTTACCGCGCGAAAGCCGCATGTAGACCGGCCCGTTGTAGTCCGCGATCGCCTCCGTGGCTTGTTCGATGTCGAGCGCGTCGCAAGGGTCGATGATCGTCAGGTTCGGCATCCCGCGGAAAATCGCGATGTCCTCCGTCGCCTGGTGGCTGGGGCCGTAGCCGGTCGTCAGCCCCGGTAAGGCGCAGACGATCTTCACATTGAGTTTCTCCTCGGCGATCGCCATGCAGATGAAATCGTAGGCACGTCGCGATGCGAAGACGGCGTAGGTGGTGGCGAAGGGCGTAAAACCCTCCCGCGCCAAGCCGGCGGCGGCGCTCATCAGCACCTGCTCCGCCATGCCCATCTGATAGAAGCGGTCCGGATGCTCCTGTGCGAAGACATGGAGATCGGTGTATTTCGCGAGGTCCGCCGTCAGGCCAACTATCCCGGGCCGCTGGTGCGCCAGTCTGGCCAGTGTGTGCCCGAACGGCGCATTGCGTGTCGGTACGCCATCGGGCGCGATCGACGCGATCATCGCCGATGTGGTCTTGCGCTCACCGGCATTGGCGGCGTGGCGCGGCGCGAACTTTGACAACCTCAACGCGGACGTCCCTTTTCCAAAGCTTCGAGCGCTAACGTCCATTCGTGCGGTTCGACGCGGATGAAATGCGTGATGTCGCGGGTTTCCAGGAATGGCACACCCTTGGCCATGCGCGTATCGCAAACGATCACACGCGGACGAGGTTCCTTCAGGCCGCGCGCCATGTCGAAGGCCTTGCGGACCGCCTCGATGTCGTTGCCGTCGACGCGCTGCGCATGCCAGCCGAACGCCTCGAACTTGTCGGTCACCGGTTCGGAGGAGAGCATGGCCGTCGACGGACCATCGGCCTGCTGATTGTTGAAGTCGACAATGGCAATGAGATTGTCGAGCTTGTGGTGGGCGGCCGACATCGCGGCTTCCCAGGTCGAGCCCTCACCGAGCTCGCCGTCGGACAAAAGATTGTAGACGAAACTGTCGCTTCGCTTGCGCGTCAGCCCCATGCACATGCCAACGGCAATGCCAAGGCCGTGACCGAGCGAGCCGCCGGTGATCTCCATGCCGGGCGTGTATGGCGCCATGCCGGACATCGGCATACGGCTTTCATCGCTGCCATAGGTTTCGAGCTCTTCCTCCGGCAGCACGCCCGCTTCGATCAGAGCCGCGTAGAGCGCGATCGCATAGTGTCCGATCGACAGCAGGAAGCGGTCGCGTCCCTCCCACAACGTGTCCTCCGGCCGGTAACGAAGCGCATGGAAATAGGCGACGGCAAGCACGTCGGCGACACCCAGCGCCTGTCCAACATAACCTTGGCCCTGGACTTGACCCATCCGCACGGCGTGTCGGCGGATACGATAGGCTCGTTCGGCCAGGCTGACATTGCTGCCAGCGCGAGGCATCTCAAGCTCCGTTGTCCACTCAGCCATGGATTAGCATCCCACCGTTGACATCGATCACGGCGCCGGTGATGTAGCTGGCCAGATCGGAAGCCAGGAAGAGATAGGCGCCGGCTACGTCGCGCGCCTCGCCCAGCCGGCTGAGCGGGATTCCCTTGATGATGTCGGCGCGCATGGCGTTGGTCAGTTTGCCGCCGCTGATGTCGGTCTGGATCAGGCCCGGTGTGATGCAGTTGACGCGGATGCCTTCGGGACCGAATTCGCGCGCCATGGCCTTGGCAAGCCCCAGAACACCCGCCTTGGCAGCCGAATAGTGCGGGCCACCGAAGATGCCGCCGCCGCGCTGGGCCGAAACTGACGACATGCAGATGATCGAGCCGCCGCCATTTTCGCGCATGTTCGGGATGAATGCCTGGCTGAGATGGAGCACGCCGCGTAGGTTGACATCGAGGATGCGGTCCCAGTCAGCCGCGCTGATCTCCAGCGTCTTGACCGGCTGCGTGACGCCCGCATTGTTGCAGAGCACATCGATCCTGCCCAAGGTTTCTGTCACTTGCGCCGCCGCCCTCTTGCAGGCGTCGAGGTCCGCGACGTTGCACGCAAGGCCGATATGGTCGGGTCCAAGCGACGCAGCGGCGTCACGCGCTTGCCCGTCATCGAGGTCGAGTATTGCAACGCGAGCCCCGTGCTGTACCATCAGCGCTGCCGTGGAGCGGCCAATTCCCCGGGGGCCCGCGGCCCCCGAAATCACCACGGCCTTGCCCTTCAGCAACAAGTCGAACTCTCCTGCTATTTCTGTTTGCCGGCGATCTAAAGTCGGTAGAACCGGGCGGCGTTGTCATGGAACAGCGCGAGCCGCTCCTCGTGCGGGTGGGCGATCGTAATTTCCTTGAAGGCGTTCAAAATGGCGTCGAAGCTCGAGAACAGCTTGTCGACGGGGAAGTTCGTCGCGAACATCGAGCGGCCGACGCCGAAGGCTGCGATCGCCTCCTCGATGCTCGGCGCCGTCGACCTGCATGCCGGTGTGATTGAGAATGATCTGCACGTCGGGAAAGTCGCGCGCCAGTTCGAGGAACTCGCTCATCTGCGGATAGTAGAGCTGCGGGTCGAAGCTCAGCCCGCGCTTCGCCAGCTCCCGGAAGCCGCGCCGCCATTCGGGCGTACGACTGACCTCCGGCCGCGCCAGATAGGTCTTGGCGGGGTCGGGATGATAATTCATCGGCTGCCGCATGCCGCGGAAGTTCGGATATTCCATGTGGCGGTCGAGGAGGTCGCCGACGTCGGGTTGGGACAGGTCGGCATAGCCGACGATGCCATGCGGAAAGCCTCGCTTGTTGGCGATCTCCTGCAGCCAGCGCGTTTCCCCAACCGGATCGCCGGGATCGAGAAGCAGCACTTCGGCTCCGGTGGAAAGGGCACGAGCGATCCGGACGATCTGGCCTTCGTGGAGGGACAATTTGCGTGCCGGCATTATCGATGATCGCTTCGCCGATCGCTGGGTCGATCAGCTGGAGCGCTCCGAGCGCAGTTTCGCGCGTGCGGCGACGGCTGATCTGCGACCAGCCCGACCTCGCATGCACAATGCCGATGTTTTCCGCGACCGGACAGCTCGGGCAACAGCGCCAGCTCCTGATGCACCACCGCGATGATCGGGCTGTTGTGGTCGGCCTTCGACGAGGCGAAGCCAATCTCGCCGGCTTCGCGTGAGGTCAGCCCTGTGACGATGCGGATGAGAGTGCTTTTGCCGGCGCCGTTGCCGCCCAGGAGCGCGTGGATTTCGTCGGCCCGGACCTGAAAACTCACACCCCGCAGGACACGGGTTGCGTCATAACTCTTCTCGATATTCGCAGCTTCGATCAGGGGCTTCCTGGTCAATACCTGTCCAACTCCCGGCACGTTGCCGGCGCTACCCAAGCTTTGGGTTGAACTCGGCTCCATCCTGTATCTCCTTCCGGGACCACTGTGCGACCGATTGACATTCGGCTCAATTTTCGTTTCTTAACATTCTGTGTAGCTGAGCTTAACTGACGAGGACGAGGTCAGACATCAAGTTCAATTCGATGACGCATTTCGAGGCAGTCGCGCGGCTCGGCGGCGTGGCAAAGGCCGCTCAGGAATTGCAGGTGACACCTTCGGCGGTTAGCCAGCAGCTGCGGCTGCTCGAACACCAACTCGGGGTGCGGCTTTTTCAGCGCGAAAAGCGCCATCTCTCGCTCACGATCGACGGTGAGCGGCTCTTCCAGACCACGACCCAGGCTTTCGAATCCATACGCGAGGTGCGTAATGCCATTGTGCGGCAGCGCGAAAGCTTCCAGCTTAGCCTGCGCGTCAGTCCTTCCTTCGGCGAGAAATGGCTGGCGCCGCGGTTGGCCGAGTTCAGCAAGGGCTATCCGAGCTGGAATTTGCGCGTCGACGCCACGCCCAATTTCTCGGATTTCGAAACGGAGGTCATCGATCTTGATCTTCGTTATGGCGACGGCGGCTGGGCCGGCCTTTATTCGGATTGCGTCGTCAACGATCTGATCCTGCCGATGTGCTCGCCTTCCTATCTTGCCGAACTGCGCGCGATCTCACCGGATCCGCGCGAGCAGCTTCGCCATGCGCGGTTGATCGACAGTGTGAAGGCCTATTTCCGGTGGGATTATTGGCTGCCGTGCAACGGTATCCAGGGCGCCCGCATGACGTATCCCTATCGTTTCGACCGTTCGTCAATGTCGGTTCAACTGGCGAAGGACGGTGCAGGTGTGGTCCTGGAAAGCACATCCATCGCATTCGAGGACCTGGTGTCGGGTTCTCTGGTTCCGGTCTCGATAGAGTTCGAGGTCATCGAGTTTCCGGGATACTGGCTGGTCTGTCCTTCGCGGCATATGAACCGGCGCGCGGTTCGCCTGTTTTCGGACTGGGTGTCACGCGTGGGTAAGCGCGACACCGATCTGGCTCGCCGGTTTCTGGCGGATAAGCAACTGCGCATATCGTTCGAACGACGGCCTCATTTCGGGGCACGGGATGACAAAGCGGCGCCAATGGCGTGAACAGTTCGGCGTTCAAGACATGGCAAGACGAAGATTGACAGCACGTTGCGGTTGAGGAGCTGGCAAAACGCAGGCTGTGTGCAAGCGAATGGGTTGGCCCCGCTTTTCATTTTCCGCGTAGCCTGTGCCTGTGGCTGCCCGCGCCACAAGGCGTTGGTGCACAAATGTGGCATTAGGCACAATCAGCTCTTTGATGCCGCATGCTATGTCGGCCTTGCCGGGCAGCGAACGGACTCCGGGCGTGCGCACGGCGCAGCCGATGGCGACCTCGGTCTGCTGAGCCGAAAAGGAGCGGGCTCGCAGGCGACGTCCGATCAGCCCCTTGTAGCGATTTCGGTGATTAATGAGCTGGTCAACCCGTCCTGATCTCACGCCCGCACAGCAATTCTTGTTCCTGCGAGCGAACCCGATTTGTGCGGGCGACGGTGCGTTGAATACAAAAGGCTTGACCTGGGAATGTCATGTTCGTCCCACGCCGTTGAGTCGGGAATATCGCGTCCGTCTGAGCTATGAGCGAGGCGGATCAGCGAAAGCTGTCGTGCTGGAACCGGACATTCAGCTTCTTGGTGGCGAGAGAAAATTACCGCACGTCTACCGTGATCCACTCCGACTCTGCCTGTACCTGCCCAAAGCGCATGAGTGGGTGGGGTCGATGCGCCTGGACCAGACCTTTATTCCATGGATTGCGACATGGCTATTCTACTTTGAAGAATGGCTGGTTTCTGATGAATGGAAAGGCGGTGGCGAGCACCCCGATCCAGATTCGAGCGAGGTCATCCGCCGGGCCGTTCGCCGGGCCACGCGGTAGCAAGGGGAGAAGGCAAACAAGGCCTCACTTTTCGGTATCGGTGCGCGGTGGCAGGGTACCTGCGCGTGCGTGGCGATGAAGCGCAGCAGCCGGTTGACGGGCTCTCAACCTCATCGGGTCAGGGACGATAGTGGCACAAGGTGTCATCTGACCTTTAGCCATGTTCTGGGCGCCCTTCTCGTACAAGAGTGTTGTCAGATACCTCAAATGCGTTGAACGTGACGGTGTGATCTATGCGGACGGAGAGCCAGATGGGGCTGATAAACCTAAGTCACCGCGAGAAGCAGGCCATCGGCGCGATTAACAGCAGCGAGCTTCATGACTTGGTTAATCAGGCCATCAGTTCAGAGCACCTCGGAAAACTCAGCAGCCTACCACTCTACGACTGCGGAGAGTACGTGGCCACCAAGCTTCGGTACTTCGATCGAGCGCTTGCGGCGTATAGGATCGCGAAGTCGGCCAAGAAGCGCGAAGAGACGCTATATTCCGCTCACAAGGCCGGCAGTGATCTGACTTTTGCGTTCGCCCAGATAAAGCAACGCATGGAGGTCGAGGAACGCGAGAGCCAGCTATTTTTTGTCTACGATCCGACGATGCCTCCATTTGGTCTGACCCAGAACATGCAGGTTCGCGTCAGCTACCGGTGGCGCCGGGCGACCGGGGATGAATGGACTTCCGGGTCCATTGTCTTCAAGCACAAGGTCCGGCCCCGTTTGGACTGTCTTGCACTCGCTCAGCCGAAGCCTAAGCGAAAGCCGAGCGCCAGGAAGCTTGCGGAGAACCGTGAGAGTGACCTGCATTACGAACGGGAGCACTTTGAGCGGTTGGCTCATTGGTCAGTGCGCGACTATTTCCGGGCGGGCCGTGACGGAGCGGGCATTCCAGGTCAGTTTGAGGTTTAGGCTCGGTGACGATGACCGGCTGAACAATTTCAGCGCTGATTTCTGGGGGCGCAACGTGAGCTCCTGAGGACTAGTCGCCCGCTATCGCGTTCTGCTGAAAATTGACGGGGACGATCCGGTTGTTTGCAAGAAAGAACTCACCGAGTCCATCGCGGTCGCCATGGGTTGGAATGCGATGAACCGCCCGCGATCGCGACCTTATGTGCAGCGGTGTTTGGCGCTTTTGGCGGTGCGGAGCTCGCGGGTTTCGGAAGTTTCTGGTCGTCGGGCCGGGTCGCGTGCCACTCCTCGAGCAGGCTCTTCTTGTGGTCCTTCACGGCACGAAGGGCAGCAGCCTCGCCGCGAAGGCTGCGCTTGCCGGCCACGACGCGAGGTTCTTCCTCGATTGAGATATTGATGTCGCCATCCTGTAGTTGGACCTTCACGTGGGGACAGCCGGCGTGCTGCGACTCGTTCGGGTAGAGCACCATCTTAAAGCCGGTGTTCGCCTTGACCGTCACTTCGTCGAGACGGACCGGCCCTTCGGGCAGCGTGATCAGCCCGTCCTCAAAGCTCTCCATGAGCGCGGCGTGAAGCGGCTTTGAAATCTCTAAGGTTTCTTGCTCGGGCAGGACCCCTTGAGAGGCGAGCTGACGAGCCAGAGCCGCCTCGACTTCCTGCGCATCTTCACCAGCGTCGATGAGTTGCCTCGCTGCTATCGGGTAGGCGCCCGTCAGGGCCTCTTCGAGCGCCATGCCTTGGTTAATCATGGGCGCGGCGATTTTTCCCACACGCTCGCCGAGCGCAAGCTCCACGCGGGAAAACTTCGGCAATTCGTCGGTCATCAGATCAACACTCCATATCTGAACTGTGCCTGCAATTGACTCTTCCGTCACGGGAACAAAGATAGAACATATCGAAAAACGGAGCCGAGCGCGACGGGCATGGCCATGTCCTCGAACAGTCGTGAATTGCGCGAACTTCGGGGGCGCATCGCACGCCTGGAAAGCGGCTCTGCACGCCGGCGCGAGATCCTACTCTTCGGCGTCCCCGAAATCGCTCGCGTGCTGCTGGGAGGAGGGCTTGCGCTGGGGGCGCTGCATGAGGTCGCCAGCGGCGCTAACGGGGCCATCGACGGAGCGGCCGCCACCTTGTGGGCGGCCGGTGTCGCCGCCCGAAAGCGCGGCCGGATCCTCTGATGCATCACCTGTCGCAGCACCCCGGTGGATTCGTCCTGACCCACGACCACCTCGATGAGCTGGTGCCGATCGAGCCGGTGCTCATGGCCGATCGGCAGGTCATCGAATGGGAGAAGGACGATATCGACATTCTCAAATTCATGAAGGTGGATGTTTTGGCGCTAGGCATGCTCACCTGCATGATGCGCAGCTTCGATCTCCTGGCCGAGGGGGCCTCACGCTCCACCTCGCCACCCGGCCGAGGATCCCGCGACCTACGCCATGATCCGCAAGGCGGACACGATTGGGGTCTTTCAGATCGAGAGCCGCGCGCAGATCTCGATGCTGCCGAGGATCAAGCCACGCGATATCGTAGATCCCAGGCTGAAGGTGGAGCCAATCAAAGTCAAAACCCGCGACTTCAGGTAGCATTTTGGCTGACTAAAACGTATAATCGACAAATTTCGGTTGAAAATACGAATACGGCACCCCATATTGCGCGAATGCTGTACCGCCTCGAAATCGAGAACTTCTATTCCATCCGCGATCAACAGGTCCTCGACCTGAGGATCGGCAAGAACGTGCCGGATCTGCCGGAAAGATTTGGTTCGATCTTCCCGCGCTCGGAAGAGCGTGTCGCCAAGGCGGTTGCGCTGTTCGGGCCCAATGGCTCGGGCAAGTCGACCGTGCTGCGTGCCTTGGCCTTCGTGAGCTGGTTCATCGGCGAGAGCTTCCAGCACAAGGGTCCCGGTCTTCCCTTCGAGCGCTTCAACGACGCGGAATCCGCCAATCGTCCGATCCGGCTCGCGATCGAGCTGGGCGGTCTGCTCGACCTGAGTGGCGCCGAACGCAGCGCGGAGGAGATCGCCGTCGCCGACGATGTCGGAACCTTCCGCTACGAATTGCACTTGCAACCCACAGATGGCGTGATCAAGACCGTCACCCACGAAGCTTTGCGCATGAAGAACAACGGCCAGGGCAAGTGGCAGCGCGTCTTCGAGCGGGATGCCGACCGTAAGGTCCAGGGATCGAGGATCTTTCCGCTCAGCGGCTTCTCGCAGGTGGTCGACAAGGTAAGGGAGGATGCCAGCGTCATCGCGACCTTGGCACTCTTCGAACACCAGGCCTCCAAGGTCATCCTCGAGGCCGCCGCCGCCGTCTATCGCAACATCCTGATCGACCGCACCGATCTTGGCGACCAGGCCGTGATCACCTACCTCGCGCAGAACCCGCCGGTCGTGGCGGCGCTCAACCGGGAGCTGCAGCGCATCGACCTCGGTGTCGAGGAGATGCAGATCGTGCAGGCAGCAACCGGACCGGTCGCACTGTTTCGGCATCAGGGTCTGCATGTGGATATGCCCTGGGGCCTCGAGAGCCACGGGACGCGTTCCTTCATCCGCATCTTCCCCCTGATCCTGCTCGCCCTGCAGCAGGGAGGGGTGGCGCTTGTCGACGAACTGGATCAGTCGATCCACCCGCTGATCCTGCCGGAGATCGTCCGCTGGTTTTATGACCCGGAACGCAACCCCTATGACGCGCAGCTATGGATGACGTGCCACTCGGCGTCCCTGCTCGACGATCTCGCCAAGGAAGAGGTGGTCTTTTGCGAGAAGGACAGCCGGGGCCGGTCACAGGTGTATAGCCTGATGGACGTTGGCGCCGTTCGCCGCACCGACAATCTCTACAAGAAGTATCTCGGCGGCGTGTACGGCGCAGTCCCCCAGGTTGGATGAGGATGCGCCGTCCGACCATAAGACCGAAAACGCCGATCTTTCTGGGCTGCGAGGGGGAATCCGAACAGGCCTATGGGCAGTTGCTCAACGATCTGCTGCAGGCCGCCGGCCGTCCGGTTCACCTCGAAGTCGTGAACCTCAGCCCGGGCGCGGGTGACCCCACCTCCCGCTTGCGCCGCGCCGCACAAGAGATCGAGCGGAGACGCCGGCGCCGCTCGGAATTCGCGCGTCGGGCAGTGCTCCTCGACATCGATCAGGTGCAGAACGATAACCAACGTCGGCAACAGGCCGAGCAGCTCGCCAACCAGCTGGACATCCGTCTCATCTGGCAGGACCCCTGCCACGAGGCGCTGCTGCTGCGTCACCTCAACGGCTTCGCCCAGCATCGGCCGCCGACCACGCAAGCATCGGGAGTCGCCCTGCGTGGTGCCTGGCCTCAGTACGACAAACCCATGACCAAGATCCTGCTGGCGCGCCGCATCGGCCTTACCGATGTGCGCCGGGCCGCTGCAGTCGAGCCCGTGCTCGCCGCCTTCCTCCACGATGTCGGGCTTCTGCCCTGACGCCTCACCTTGAAAGCACGCCGATGTACAACCTCTTCGTATCCGGATGGGAAGATCAGTAGAAAGGCGATCCCTGCGTGCTCGACGCCAGCCGCTGCGTTCGCCACCATGAATACACCGACGAGCAGATAGCCCAGCAGTTCGGCGCCCTGGACGAGGAAGCGCTGAAGGAACTGACTCGTCTGCCTTCCATCTTCGCTTACGAAGCCGGCTGCAAGCTCGACCCCAAATTCGGCATCATCCGCGAGGTCACCGTACGCCGCGGCCAAGTGCGGATCGAATACGAGATCATCCCTGTAGATCCGTTCCTGGTGGCGGCCGATTTCGATGCCCTCAGCTTCGAGCTCGATATCGGCAACTGGGAAATGAACCGCACGCATTGGGCGGTCAAGAATGTCAACCTGCCCAAGGAACTCCATGCCGCACGCGGCATCGTGCTGCCGTCATGGACCCAGCAGGCCGGGAGGGCCGTCGACATCACGCGGCACACTTTCGATGTCGGCCTCTCTTTCCCTGGTGAGGCGCGCGGACTGGTCGAGCAGGTCGCCCGCGAGCTTGAAGCACGCGTCGGCCCCAATGCCTATTTCTACGACAACAACTACGTGTCCCAGCTTGCGCGACCCTCGTTGGACACCCTCCTGCAGGACATCTACCGAAATCGGTCCAAGCTGATCGTTGTCTTCCTCGGCGAGGACTATCAGCGCAAGGATTTGGTGTGACGTCGAATTCCGTGCCATCCGCGAAATCATCATGGGGCGCGAAGATCAGCGCGTCATGTTCGTGCGCGTGGACGATGGCGCCGTCGATGGAGTGTTCCGCACCGATGGCTATGTCGATGCGCGCCGTTTCGTACCGGCTCAGATTGCCCAATTCATCGCTGAGCGCGCCGCGCTCATTGCCTAGCCGTCAGCGAGCGCATTCGGCGGCAGTGCCACGCAGCGGCGGTCGACCATGACGTGGCGGCGCTTGGGCGCGCCGGGATCGGTCAGACGTGGCGTCACCGAGACAATGGCCACCTTCCAATCAGGCAGCCCCGGTTGCGGCGCTTCCATGACGCCCGACAATACAGTGAGGCCGCGGCGCTCGAGTTCGGCCACGCATTTCAGAATGTCGTTGTAGAGACCGCGCCGCCCACGCTCGGACGGCGTGGGGTCTTCCACAATGTCGGAGAGGATGAACGACGCCAGATCGAGCCACTCGCCGAGATTGTATCATCACATCAGGTCGGTAGATGAGATAGGCTTGGCACTTGGCAGCCTCGCGGATCCGTCCGTTCTTGAGCTGCCATTCGAGAATGGCGACACCGATTCAATCCGATCTTGTCTAACCCAAACGAAGGCGGAGACCATTTACGACTTACATCGACCCGCTCACGCCGCATCCTCGGGACGACGTTCGTGAACATCGGTCCGAAGGCTCGATATCAACCTTGAACGTCCCAGACTGTGGACCCTCCCGTCAGCCCATTTGCTATGCGGGAGTTTCACAGTTTGGTCCTGCGGTGCAGGAACGTCGGGCTTGGAAATGCGGACAAAAACGTCGGCGCGAAGTAGACTGATGCTTCCGCCCGCTTCAACTGCCAGGTCCCTTCTTCCGCCTCGCCTTTGCCGCACCGATGGCTAGGCTGCTTCTGAGAGCGAATCATCGCTCGATCATGGAATGGGCCTGAGGAAGCCAACACAATGAACGACGCGGCGTCTCAGATCGCGGCCTCGCTTGCCATCGACCTTGACGCGGGAACGCCGGGCCGGCGCGCGATCGCCGGCTTTCTCGTGCAGATCTTGCGGAGCGTTCACCTCGGCCTCGAGATGAGCATCGCGCTTTCGCCTGTGGACGGCAGCGCCCAGATGATTTTGCATCTCGAACCCTCCGAGGGCGGGGACCACAGGCTTCTTCGCGGACCACGCGACATCGTCGAACAGGTGAAGATGCGCACCGGCCGGGGTAGATGGTCCAGCAGTGAGGTCGCCTCAAAGGTGTTTCCCGACTTGCTGCGTGCGGTTCATATCGCTGCCGACCAGACATTTCGCTTCGTCACCAACAACGGGGCCGGCCTTGCTACGCTTCAGGGCTACATCGCGTCGCGCGGGCGGGCTACTGGCAAACCACATCGATGGGGCTCTGAACGCCTGACGACGGCAGAGTTTGAGCGACGCCTCGCGAAATTTGCTGGCCTAGACCAGGTTACCGCCGAGTTGCGCCATCTGCTCGATCGGCTTGAAATCCACGTATTCAATCCAGCGGCGGCCCAAGACGAGATCGACAAGGTGCTTACCCCGCTCATCGAGCCCGGCGAACACGTGAGTGACAAGCGCCATCAGTTGATTGGCCAATTGATGATGCTCGCAACGAATGGGGCAAAGCTGTCGTCCGCAGACCTGCTCGCCCTGGTTAGTCCGCGAGCGCACCGCCTGCTTGCACATATCCAGTCCTTGCCGACGCTGCTCGGCAATCATCTGCAAGAGGACGCCCGCCTCATCGGCTACGCCGTTGAACTACAGGTGCGTCGAGCTCTGCCCGATGTCGTGGCCGATCTCGCCGTCCTCTCGGGCGAGTCCGGACAGGGTAAGACTTGGTCACTCGCACAACTCGCCTTCGAGCAGATCGATCGCGGCGAGCTCGCTATCCTCATGCGCGCGCCCGCGACAATCGAGGAGGTTCTCGACTTCATCGCGGAGCGGATCTGGCAACCGGCGCATCCGGATCTCGCGCCGATCGCGGTCATGGCCAAAAGCCTGCGCGAGGCGCTCCGTCGCGCCGACGGGACGTGGCTCACCCTCTATGTCGATGACGTGCAGGATCGGACCTTCGCGGAGCGGCTCGCGCGAGCCAGGTGGCACGAACATGGTGTGCGCATCGTCATCTCGGCCCAGCCGCGCATTACCGAGGCGATCCGCTCGGTTCGCCAAGATTTGCAGATCATTGAGATCGGCAATTTCCGGAGTGCCGAACTGCGCCGCTTCCTAACCGTACATGGGCATGCCACGGCGCTGGAGACCACGCCCGACGATGTTTTCGAACTGCTTCTGAAGCCGGTGCACGCTAGCATTATTGTTCAGTTACCCAAACGCGATGCTTGGGCGGGCGTATCAGAGTATCAGCTGTTCAACGCCTATTGGGACTACGCGAGCCTGGATGCCCGCGAGCAATTCGACCATCCCAGCGACCGACACTGCCTGAGGTCGCTGGCCGGCCAACTCCTGACAGGGCAAAGCCACTATCCTTGGCGTATCGGCGAGATGCGGGCCGCGGGGCTCGACGATCCCGCAATCCTGCGCCTTGAGCAGGTCGGGCTTTTACGGCGCGTGGTAGCCGACCGCATCGCTTTCGCCGCGGACCGAATGCTCAACTGGGCGGTCGCGGAATCTTTGGTCGAAGCAATACTGGAGGATGGATTGTCTCCGACGGAAGCCGAGGCCCGTTTTGCCTCGATCGACGTTCTGCGAACCAAGAGTGGCGAAGCGATCGGCACGCGTCTTGGCTATGTCTACTTCGACGCATTGTGGCTGCTCGCTGGCCAGAGCGAGCCCGAGTTCGTTGCCATGCTCATCCGTAAGCATATCGCGCGGATGCACCCGGAAGACCATGCCGAGGATCAGTGGACAAACGGCTTCGGCAGCCTGGGCCCGCGCATCCTTCCCGCCCTGGAATATCTCGCCGCCCACGAGCTCGGTGAAGAGGGTGATACGGAAATCCTGAGGAATCTTCCATTCGCCCTCGCCAGCATCGCAGTCGCGGATGCCCAGCCCGTCGAGGACCTGATCGAGCGCCAGATCACGTCGGGCGTCGAGCGCATCGTCGACATTGGAGTGTGGGCGGCCCGCATGGTGCCGGCTCCGAGAGCGCTTGACTCGATCTGGGGCGAGCACCTTGCGCGCACGGCCGCCTACGACGAGGCCGCAACCACATCGGATGTCGAGGTACGGTCGCTCGCGATTATCCGGCGGGAGTTGAGTTCCGATGCGCTGCGCATCGCCGTTGCCGCAGCCCCGGAGTGGCTCGACAAGAAGCTGGCCGCCGAAACGGACGTGACGGCGATCGACCAGCTGTTGTGGCGGCTCAAGGATGAGAAATCGGTTGACGGAGATACGGCGTCAGCGATTTGGAACAGGCATCGCGAGCGGTTGGTGGCCCTAATGAGGTCCTCGAGCGCAGCGCTCGTAGAGGCAATAGGCGATTTCCGCGAAACGTCCTTGAGTACGGTACTTGACGCAGCCGGGACCGGTGCGCAGGAGTGGATGCCAGAGCGCATCTTGCGAAGCCGCGCACGGCTAGCGCCAAGCGATGCCATGCGGCAGCTGGCGGAGGGCAGCGACCTCTACGGCTGGAAAGCCTCCAATTGGTGGTTCGACTTACTGGCAGCGGCCGATCCAAAGGGCCTCGCTGACGCGATCCGCATGCGTGCGAGCGGGAGCGACGATCCACCGACCGAGCTCATCTTCTATTACCGCAACAGACCCGAGGCGATGAATGCCGAAACGCTCGACGAAGTTCTCGACGCTTTCACCGAAAGGCTCCGTGTCTTCAACGGGACCGGAAATCCCAACCGAGAGGAGGGGCGACTGCATCACCCCTTGGACTTCCTTCCTCGCCTCTGTGAACCTTGGCAATTCGACAGACTGAGAAGTCGTGCCGGCACGGCGCTCGAGGCCGAATTGCTGACGTTCGCTGCACGGCGTCGCGGCCGCATCGATATGACGCGCGATGTGACCGGCGGCCATTGCGAACGCATTCTGGCGATGATCGCTGGGCCGGGGTTCGATGACTTGGTGGTGGCCGAGCTCGCAAGACCCAATACCTTTGGTCGCCAGGATGGCTTTATCGCCGCCCGCTGGTCTGAGGCACACGCCGTCACGAGGTCGCTGTCGGCAGCCCTGGTGGACCCCGACGCCCAGTCCGTTGGCCAGGTCCTGTACATGGAAGCGCTCGCCGTACACGGTTGCGACGCGCACATCGAAAGCATGGTTCGAACCGGCTCCCCCATCTATTTGAATGCTGCGGAGATGCGCTCGTCGAACGGCCGGGACACCTCGGCGCTCCGCCTCCGCATCACGAACCTTCTCGCAGCTGGCGACGCACAATCTCTCGACACTGCCGCAGCTCTGACTGGCTTCCTACGAGCCGCGGAGGATGCGTCCCGCCTAGTCGCAACCTTCCTGGAACCAGGGACCTCCCGCCAAATCAGAATCAGGATACTGGCGTCGTTTCGGGCGCTGGGCTTCTACACGCCCAGAGTGCTTCCGCTGGCGCGCGAGATGATTGCCGGGCAGATCCACCAGGAGGCACACCTCGTCGCTACCTACCTCGGCGAACACGGAGACGAAGATGCCCGGCGCGCCGTTATTGACTGGCTCTCGGAGCAGGACATAGGGAGTTCATCATGGTCGGGCCAAGGTTACCTGCGCCCGCTCATCGACCACCCCGAGGGCAGGGCTGCGGTCGTCAGCTTCTTGCGGCGCTCGCGGACCAACGGGCACCTGATCGTTGACGGAGGGCTTATGCGACTGCTGGCCGAGGCGGGCGACAGCCGGGCTCGAGACGAGCTGCTGCGCGCGGCTTACCGCCACTCGGGGTTTGACCGCGGGAACGCGATCGCGGCCATTCGCTATTTGCGGAATGAGGATCCGGACGAAGCCTATTTCGCCGCGCAGCGCTTGCTCACTCGCCACGAGGTACCAGCTTCGGCCGACCTGATGCTTGAGATCGACCCAGATCGCGCCGGCTCGGAACTCCTACTCCGCTACCGAGACGCAAAGCCTTCCCTTCGATTGGAACTCGAGCGGCGTCTTCGGCTGCATCTGGGGGGCGATAGGCTGGCAGCGCTACTCGCCCCGCTGGCGAACTCGCAGCGCTCAAAGGACCGAGTCTTGGCGGCTCAGGTAGCCACCGTCATCCCTTCGGCTGTGATGGTACCTTGGCTTGATCAACTCGCAGCCGAAACTCTGCCGGCCGTAAGCGATGCCGCCCGCGTGGCGCTCCGTCAACGTCACCTTGAAACGGCCGCGTTATTGCATCGCGATCGGCTGCTCGATTCGCCGAAACCTATCCAATGGGCTCGCTTGGTAAAAATCATGGAAATCGTCGATCCTTATTATCTCTGGGCGCGCAACGATCCGGTCAGCCTCAAGGGCGTCTTTGAGACGCTCCCCTATGAGTTTGTCGTCGAGGCCCGCCAGCTCCGTACGCGACTTCTCAAGGACCGAGAGAACGCGGCCAGATCGGACAAGGATCGTTGACGCGCCGCGAGCACAGTTGTGTGCAGCTCGGCTAAGATGGGTTCGATGTCTGGACCCAGATGGAATAAATAGAGCGCACTTGGTCAGGTCTGGTTTGTGCTGGTTCAAGCCTTCGCTGCCCGTCACGGGTCATGTAAGATAAGGCTCGTGGCGACCTCAGAGTCCGCTATTTCCAATTCGGAACCAGAAAGAAGTCCACTTCCGGGCAGCAAGGCAGCCGGCTGCAAAGCGCCTCGGCCATTCTCACCTGTTTTCAGCGAAGTCAGAACCTGCCGACCGTTCAGGTGAACTAGAACAAAGTGTTGTGCCCACTTGATCGGGAGGACGACTCCCTGCAAATCATCTCAATGGTGGAACAGGAGTCCAGCTCCGAAATCGCGCGCGGTTCGAGCCCAGCATCGCGGGGGCCAGCCGGTGCCTATATCGAAGGTGAGCTCGGCGCGCTATATCTGCTTGCGCTGCTGACGGGCAATCGGGCACCGGGCTTGCCTGACGCCCGGGTCGTCAGCATTCGGTTCCAGGGCACGGAGCAGGGATTCAAGCTCGATGACCTGATAGTTTCGGGCGTGGGATCGGCGGGCGACTTCATCCTCGAAATCCAGTCGAAGCGGGATATTACCTTCTCGCCTGGCGATAGCGTCTATCAGGACGTCGCGTCGCAAATTGCGCTGAGCACGGTGGGTTCTGTCCCGGAGGACCGGCATCTTCTCGGCATCGCGACCCAACGGACCAGCCGCAAGATTTCGGGCGCCTATCAGGATGTGCTCAAATGGGCGCGAACTGCGGATAGCGCAACAGCGTTCTTCAACCGCATCGACGCCAAGGGCGTCGCGAGCAAGGACATGCGCGACTTCGTCGCGACGACGCGAAAGCATTTGATCGCCGGCGGTATCGCTGACAATGACCAGGCGATCTGGTTGCTTTTGCGGCGAATGCTCATCCTCGAGTTCGATTTCGAAGCGATGGCGCCGATTGCCCGGGCCCATGGTCTGGCGCTCGCGCGGGTGGCGCTGGCAGACGAGGATGTCGCCCGTGCCGAGGCGCTATGGAGCCGGCTGACCGACCTGTCGATCAAGACCGGAACCACTGGCGGTAAAATTGATCGAGATAGCCTCAGGGCCGATCTCGCCGAGGCAGGGTTCCGGCTTGCCGGCGACCGCGATTATGGGCTGGCACGCGCCAAGCTAGCCGAACTCGCGCGGAATACGCTTTCCCATATCGGGACGAGCGTGGCGGGTGTGACCTTGCCACGATTGGAAGCTGTCGCTGCGGTGGATGACGCGTCCGAAGCGCATCGGTTCATCGAAATCCGTGGCGATTCCGGTGTCGGTAAGTCCTGGGTGCTTCGGCACGTCGCCGAGCGCGTGGCGCGCCAAGCGCCGATCATCGTGCTTGACTGCGACTCGACGCCGGCAGGCGGCTGGCTACCGTTCTCTAACGCGCTCGGTATTCCGGGTTCGGCGGGCGAATTCCTGACCGATCTGGCCGCTAGCGGCGCCGCGATGCTGTTCGTCGACGGCATTGATATGTTCGACGATCGAGGCCGCCAACGCACCATCATCGAGCTCATGCGCGCGGCGAGCACGATTCCGGGTTTTACAGTAATCGCTACCACGCGCACTGCCGGCCATGTCGATATCGAACCTTGGCTCGACGAAGAGATCGTTGCCGCCCTGGGCGGCGTGCAGCCGGTACCCGTCGGCCCCTTGTCGGACGATGAAGTCGCGATTCTAGTTAATCAGGCGCCGGATCTTCGGCTGTTGCTTGCCCCCCAACATCCCGCCGCCGGTCTTGCTCGTAATCTCTATCGGCTATCCCGGTTGCTGAAGGTGCCGAGCGCGACCGAGGTTCGGACCGAAGCAGCAATGGCCGATTCGTGGTGGAAGAGAGCGGACGGCGCGTCGGCTGCGGAGGTGCGCGCCGCGCAGCGGCTGCTGGCAGCGCTCGCGGCGAGTGCCATAAAGGGAGAAGACGGGGTCGAGCTGACCGAGGATTCTTCTGCTCGGACGCATCTGCTTGAGGCACTGACGCTCAAGGAAGTGCGCCGCGACCGGCTAAACTTCTATCACGACGTGCTGCGCGACTGGGCGATCGGGAACTACATCGCAGAGAATCCGAGCCGTCTGGCCGCACTCGATCTGACTGTGCCGGTATCGCCGCGTGTGGCGCGCGGTATCGAGTTCGCCGCACGTCTCGCGCTCGAGACGGGGGCAGATTGCAGCGCCTGGACCGATCTGATCGCTCATCTGTCTCCGCGAGGGGCGCACGGATCATGGCGGCGCCAAGCCATCCTCGCCTTGCCGCGGTCGGAGGCCGGCTTCGAATTGCTCGAAAAGTGCAGCGCTGGTCTATTGGCAGACGACGCAGCTCGCCTTATCGAATTGTGCACGGCGATCGCGGCGGCCGAGACCGTGGCGACGGCAGACTTGATGACGATGCCGGACGGCTCCAAGGTCAATCTGCCGCGCTCGTATCGTACAAATAATACCGGGTCGGCAGTTCTGGTCCTGCGCTGGGTGGTGGCGCATGCTGCTGAGATTCCAATGTCGGCGATCGGCGCGGTGGTCGAGCTGGTCCAAATACAGGTCTATTTCCTCAAGCACCTTCGACCGTTCGCCGAGCAGACGGCCATCATGCTGTTTGGCTGGCTGCGTCAGCTTGATGTTCGCGACGCCGAGGTGACGATCCCCGGAGAGCGAAGCCTCGGCCGGGCGGCGAGCGACGCGTCGCGTAGCACGATAGAGCAGTTGCGCCTGATTGCGGTCTTGCTTGGCGAATTCGCGCCCGATCAACTGAAGACTTATTTAAGGGAGCTCGGCGCCGAGGGGGACAGCTACAAGGTCAAGGCGATCCGGCCGTTTTCCAAGGTGATCGCGCCGGTTGCGCCGGCCGAGCTTACGGACCTCATACTGTCGAGCCTCATTGACAAGCGGGAGCGGCGCGGCCGCCATGACCGCTCGATGGAGCGAGCCTTCACCTTCGCCGACAGCGACTATCTGCCGGCCTCGCCGGCGCAGCCGCCATTCCTCGATCTGTTGGAGTCCGGCGCTGCTGAAGGGTTGAGGCTGATTCGGACGCTGGTTGCGGAAGCGATAGCGTTCAACACCGACGGGTTTGCCCCGGAAGACGACGGCTACACCGTCGATCTCGGCCATGGCCCGCGCTTCTTTCCCTGGACTTCGAGCTACTTGTGGTCTCGCGACCAGAGCCACGAATATTCCGCGGCCTCCGGACTGAAGGCCCTCGAGGCGTGGAGCCAGCAGCGCCTCGACGACGGTGTACCCGTCGATGAAGTGCTCACCGACATCCTTGGACCCGAAGGCAGCTGTGCGGCCTATCTGCTGGTCGCAATCGACGTACTGCTGTCGCATTTCAGTGTCGGTCGTGACGTTCTCGCGCCGTTTATCGCAGCCCCTGTGCTGCTGTCTGCCGACCGCGCGCGGCAGACCCATGATCAAATCGGGTCGGGAATTGATTTCCCTATTGGGAAAGAGCCGGATGGAAAGGTCAAACTCGCCGACTTGAAAGCCCGCCCGTCACGGGGTGCGTCCTTGCTTGACATCGTCCCCAATTATATGGGCGACGACACCATTGCGAACCGTCTGCGTGAGCAACTGGGCGCCGCGATCGAGAACTTGGAGCCCTATGAGCCTTATTCGAACTGGGGCGATACGCGGTTCATCGCCCGCTGTGCCAACAACATGCTTCAACGGTCGAACTGGACAGACATCGGGGAGGGGAAGCTGGCCTATCAGCCGCCGGCGGATGAGGCCGCCCATCTTGCGGCGATGGAGAAAACGCGGGGCGAGTTCCTTCGATCTAGCGAAATCGAGGCGCGCGTCAGTCTGGCTATGGGCGGAGAAGGCGAACACGCCAACGCCTCAACGGCACGCGATGCGGTCGAGTATGCGGAGGGCGATCTTCCCGACGACAGTGATACCGATGCTCTCAAATCGCGCTCGACGAGGCTGGTCACGACTGCCCTGCTGGTAGCACGCGATGGGGATGACGATCTGCTCGTGACGCACGAGAAATGGGTTCGTCAGGTCATCTCGATCGCGTTGGAAGAGCAGTCCGATCGCGGGGGTGGTTCGCAGCTTGCGCTGCGCTTCAACCGCCCGGCGATCGCGACGCTTGCGCTGATCCATCTCTGGGGGCGCAAGGGGAGCAAAGCGGACCGAGATGCGCTGATCCGGCTCGCGACCCGCAAGGACCGCAGCGCCGCGCCGGCATTTTCCGCCGGCCTTGCGCGGATCCTCGAGATCGAGCCCAGGCTCTTCAAAGCGGCGATGCGCGTAGCCTTCGCAAGCACGACCTGGCGCTGGAAGAGCTATCAGGAGGAGGACGACGCCGAGCATGCGCGTTTCGAAGCAGAGCGGGCCGCGGCAATCGATGCAGCGGTCGCAGCCGAGGTCGCCTGGCTGGATGGCGGCGCCGAATCTGCGTGGCCGACATGGCCCAAGGAGCGTCCACATCTGCGTCGCGGCTCGCGTATTCGCGTTCCTAGACCAGTCCCACCGGCACAGTTCGACGAAGACGAGGCGATTGAGATCGTCCACGTCGACAGCGCGGCTGCGGCGCAGTGGCTGGCGATGATGCAGGCCGCGCCTAAGGGATCGATCGGCTGGCGGCAGGAGGTGGTCGCGGCCTATGCTGACTGGACCGCGCGGATGAACGGGTTGGGGCTGTCGGTTGATACCGAGATCGACCGCGATCCCCACGACTGGAACCTGCACTATTATGCGCTGTTCGCCGAGCGGCTACTCGACGGAACGCCTATGTCGTTCGATTCCGATCTGAAGCTCGTGACCGATTTGCCAGACGAGCCCTTCTGCGAGGTCGCGCAGACGGTCATGCATGCGGCCGACGCGCTCTATTTCAATGATCTCCAACGTACCGCTTCTCGGCCTGCCGATCTGCGCGCCAAGCTGGTGGAGCGGGTGATCGCGCTCAGGCGGTGGGAATATGCCGGCGATCCGGCCAGCTCGCGGATCGACATAGAAAGTGGCGGCATCATCGCGAAGATGCTCCTCAATACCCACGATCCATTTAACGGGACGCATAGCTATCTCCCGCCATTTCTCTTCGACCGCATCGACCCGCTGCTAGCCACAATGCGCCCCCTGCTGAGGGGCGGGCCGACGGTGTTCGTGGCGCTTTGCACTATGAAGCTGCTCCTCGTTGCGCCCCGGGCGCGACACCTCGACTTTGTCCTCGATGCAGTGGAGGCCTGGTTCGATCGCACCCGCGCGGCGGGCCTGTGGATCACCGCTGGCATCGGTGGTCGCGTCGTGCGCTGGTTCGATGCCGTGTTCGCCGAACAACCGAGCCTGCTGATCCAGGCGCATCCCGCGCGGGGCCGGATCGACCGCGCGCTGGGCAATCTGATCGGGGTTGGCGTCGCCGAGGCGCATGAGCTCGAGTTGCGGGTGGAAGCGGCTGCGGGCGACCCACAGGCATCGGTCGCGCGTCTGGATGGGAGAAGCTGAGTAGGTCCTCCTACGCGATCGGCGCGCAAGGCGAAATCGCGGGACATCAAGCATCGGCTCAAACAGCTCGGCCAGCGGAGGGTGAGTCGGATTGCAGATTAGCGTTCGCGCCGGCCAATGTGAAAATGGAAGCGAAATATCTTGCGCTGGGGTAGATATTGCTCCGCCCGCATAATTGCTGGCTATCTTTCGCTGTGCCAAGGCTGAGCTCGTGGATATTCTCGACTCACAGATCAATGCGCCGAGCAAGTGGCAAACCTTCGAGGACCTGTCTTGCGCCTTGTTCGCGGAAGTATGGAGGGATCCAACCGCGCAGAAGAACGGCCGGATCGGCCAACCGCAGCACGGCGTCGACGTATACGGCTCGCCCGAATGGAAGCCGGGTACATACTTCGGTGTTCAGTGCAAAGGCAAGGACCAAGGCTTTGGCGGAAAGCCAACTAAGGCCGAGTTCGATATCGAGCTCGGCAAAGCAGAGGCGTTCGCACCACCACTCGGGAAATGGTATTTTGCGACGACTGCCGAGGTCGATGCGGATCTCCAGGAGCACGCCCGCACTGTCTCCGCGGATCGGGTTGCCGTCGGCAAGTTCGAGGTAGATATTCTTGGCTGGGGCGCTCTCAAAGCCTTGCTGGCAAAGCATCCATCGGTCATCCGCCAATTTTACCCTGAGCTTGCGGCAGGCGCGGCTGATCTCGAGCGTGTGGCTGAGGCCGCCGAGGCCGCCTTGGGGTCAATCGAGGACCGCTTGCGCCGCGGCAGTGAAAGTCTCCAACTGCCCCGGTCGCATCTCGTTGCGCGCGCGTCGGTCTATCTTGCTGAGCATAATATCGTCCGCGTCACAGGTGAGGGCGGAGGTGGCAAATCGGCTATCCTGAAGCGCCTGGCACTTGAGCATTTGGGTCCGCTTTTTGTTCTGAAAGACAATAGGGTTCGGGCAGGCTCGCTCGCCGAATACCTGGTGCAACTCGGGATCGGCGAGACACCTACAAAGCTGTTCGAGCGCCTCGGACGCGGTGGCAATTTGCTGGTCCTGATCGACGGGGCCGACCGACTCCTGCTCTCGGAGCGGCGCGGGGTCGTGACCGACCTGCTGGCGCTCGCGGCACGTTATCTGGATGCCGGCAATTGGCGGATGATTACTTCCGCTCGCGCATATCAAGACCGGGACTTGGTGCTCGCCGCTCTCGATGACGCGGGGATCAGCAAGTCGGCGAGCCTTCCGGTCGATGCGATAGAAGAGGAGGATTGTGAAGCAGTTGCGGAAGCGTTCCCGGCCTTTGCATCTTTACTCAGACGGAATGATCTTGCCCAGCAGAACCGGCGGCTCTTTCTTCTTCGCGAGCTTTTAAAACTCGACGTACCGCCCGAGGGGCGCATTACCGAAATGGATTTAGCAGGAAAATGGGCTAATGCAGATCAGAATGATGCCCGCTTAACCGTTTGCCGGACCAAGGCTCTGTCGCAGATGGGGCGGTGGCTTGTCGAAAATCCGACGCGCGCGCCTGGGAGCTCCGTTTTCGATCCGGAAGGAGCGCTCTGCCTCATAAGCGAAGGCACGCTGCTTTCAGACCCTCGTGCCGACGCAATCACGCTTGCTTTTGACGTACACGAGGATTGGCTCATCGCCCGTGGTCTGCTGCCCGACTGCGACCGGCTTGGCGAACGTTTGCGCGACAGCGGTGAGCCGTTGTGGTGGCTTCGAGCGGTTAGGCTCCTCGGACAATTGTGTCTCGAGCAAGGCCACTATGTCCGTTGGCGCGAAGTGTATGCGGCGCTCGAAGCCGACACCTCAATAGATCCTGCCTGGGCTCGGGCCTGGCTCGTCGCGCCGCTCTATACCGAAGCCTCTAGCGCAATCCTTGACGATCTCGGTTCCGCCCTCGAAGCCGATGACTTCCGGCTGATCCGCCGTCTTCTTGACTCGCTCCTCGTATCCGAGACAAGGCTAGACGAAACGCTCCTACACTCTCCTCACCTTGCCCATTTTAGCGAAAGCCAACGCTACGCGATCGCAACCTATGGCAAGCAGCCGGTGTGGCGAAGCTGGGTTCCATTTCTACGTTGGTCGCTGCCGAAATGGTCCAATTGGCCGAAGAGTCTTGTTCCTCAGCTTGCCGAACCTGCGCGCGTTTTCTGCCGAGCAACGCTCAACTTCCCGAACGCCCATAGCCAGGCCATAGGACAGATCGTACGCCCTTGGCTGGATGAGATCGAGGAATGCCGTCACCTGCTCGGTTGGAGCGATAGACGCGAGCCTTTCGGGATCGATTTGCCGGACCGCGACGCTTGGAAGCTAATCGAAGAGAAACTTCGGCAGGCTCTGATATTCTGCGCTGAGTCGGACGCGCGCGGTGTCGAAGCCTATCTCGCGCGTCTGGCTAATGATCGGCGCCTCGGCAGCCCGCGACGCAAGTTGCTGAAATCCCCTGGTTTCCTGGCAGGTAAGTTTCCAGCCACGTGGGCCAAGCTTTGCGCCTGCCATTATCTGCCGCCGCGACGCCGCTCGCGTAACGATCAGTCGATCCTCGGGCGTGAGCTATTTAGTTTTTCCGACGCTCATAGCTCGGGGCTCCCTGACGGTCAGAGTTGCTACCCGCCTGGCCCATCACGCGCGGGTTTCCTTGAGTTGTTCGAGGCCGACGAAGTGTTGGCGCTGGATCTTTTCCATCGAATCGAACGGCGAGCCTCGGTCTTCTGGCGCTGGTACGCCCGCTGCCGCGACGGGGAACAACCGCTTGCGCTGACGCTCAAAATCGATGGGCATACCATCGCTCTCTGGGGTGACGAGACCGTTTACCGCTGGTCCCGAGCCGTACTCGGATCAAATATCCTGGGTTCGATGCATCTCGCGCTCGATGAATGGATGCATCGGCAAGCATCCAACGGACGGGATGTCGGCGACCTTATTAGGCTCGCTCTACAGCCCAACGGTCTGGTGGCGACGGCGGGTCTGTGTATTTCTCTCCTCAAGGCGCATGTAAACACGCCGGGTGCGATTGATCACGCTGCGCCATTTCTCGGGACGCCGCGGTTCTGGAACTACGACATTCGCAAGCATATCGACGACCAACAACCGGCGCATCGCATAAGCTACAGTTTCTCAGAGCGTGATCACCACTTCGATCAGGTCGAGGCGATCTTCGAGCGACATAAGGCGCAGTCGCCGATGTCGCACACGTTGATGCTTCCATTCCGCCTGAAGGCGGGCGAGACAGTCCAAGCCGAGTTCGACGCCTTGCGTGGCACGTGGAGTTTGGAGGATCTCGCCGAAGATAAGCGACAGCCGGCCGATTCATCATGGGTCGCGGCGAACGGGGAGCGGTTCGCACGCATCCTCTCCGACAGCGACCAGAATCAGGTCGAGATCAGCTACAATGAGGCCAAGCAGCGTATCGAAGCCCATATCAATCCTCCGGCCGAGCAGCTCAAGGTCATCGAGGCTGCAGAAGAAAACCGCCGCAGAATGGGACAGGTAAATCGGTTGGCGATGTGGGCAGTCCACTCGCGCGAGAAAGGTGGTATCGAGGAAGGCTTGACCCTCGAAGAGGCTATCGAACTAGCTGATCAAGTGATGGCCGAACCGCCCGAGGATGCCGATGATGGCGGATTCGGACTGGCCCGAAAGATGACCTCCTTCGCCATTGTTGGAGCAGCAGCAATTGTCGTCGCAAGGGCCGACATGGCGTTTCTCGATGCAAGGCTCGAATGGGCTCGCGAACGGCTTGAGGCGGGTTGTCAGAATCGGCGCTCGCCAGCGGAAGAACACTTTACTGTTGATGAGGCGCTACTCAGCTTCGACCCTCAGGATATAGGAGCATGGGGGCTCGCCGCGTATGCCTGCCGCCAGCGCAACGACGCCATCGAGCGGCGTGTCCTCGAACTTGCCGTCGATCGGCTGCATGGCCTTCAAAAGGCAGTGCTCGATGGACTTCTCTGGGACGCAAACCCGGACTTTGCTCGCCGGGTGACCTTTGCCACGCTGGATGTATGCGTGATCGACATCGGCCATTTCTGGTTTCAGGGCAGCGAAGAAAGGGCTGCGAGACGCATGGCGAGGAGGCGATTGAAGATTATCAAACGCGCTGCAACGCCATGTCCGGCAAACCGAGTTCCAGACCTTCCGCCGGCACCCTATCGGTCTCAGTGGGTACGCGGTCGCAAATGGTATCATCCGCCGCGCCGCGTTCGGCTGATCTCGCCTGTCGTGCTCGACTGGGGACGCGTGGCGGAAATTCTAGCCCGCCTCGACTGGCGTCGCCTTACGAGCGAGGCAACGGGGCGCGACGCTTTCGCGACCTATTTGAAGGGCCTCGTCGAATGGACACGGGACTATTCGGAAGACGAGGAGCCGCGGCAGCACGACCGCCGCTATCCCTTCGAATGGGCCCACAAGATGGCGAGCGAGGTCGGGCGCTTTGCGGCCTTCCACGGCGATGGGGCGATCTGGAAAAGTCTGACCCGGTTTGAAGAACGAGATCACGGCCGGGAACTCGTCGGCAACTATATGGAGGCGATCGCCCACGAACTAATGGTCAGCGAGCGGAGGCCCGACGCACGCTTCTGGTTCGCGTGGAAGCCCGCGGCGGAATGGGTCATGGCGACGGCCGTCCCATCTCGGCAAACCAATTATGATTCACTCGACAATTGCGTGGAGGCTGCAGGGTTCGTGGGCCCTTGGTCGACTCCAATTCCGCCCGGTTGGCTACATCTCGCAGATCTTCTGGAATGGATCGACACCTGGCAGCAATCGACACTTCATCTCCGCCGAGCGGCGTGGTTATCATTGCGTGTGGTCGAACGCATGTCGTTGGACGAGCGAGCTTCCATCTATACGCGATGGCTCGCCCGCCTTGTCGAGGCGCATGGCCGCGATCCGAAATTCTGGCAATATGATGATCTTGGCGACCGCGCCGCCGCGCTCGCGAAGCCGTTGGCCGATCACGCGGGCTGCGACAGGCCCGAGATCCGGCGCATATTGGCCATTATGGCCGACGCTGGTTCGAACGCTGCGCTTGCGATTGTCCCATTGTTTGCGCAGCGGAAGGGCCGTTAGCCAGGTCGCTCGACATCTCCGCGCTTCCCTAGCCCGGTAGATGTCGCCTGCTAACCTATCCGAAACCGAGCCATGCTAAACTTAGGCCTGACAAGGATGCTCTAACGGGTATAGTTCAGTCCGGACTGACCGTCGTTCGGCATCGGCCTGAGCAAGGTTGGACGCGGGGCTTTCGAGCAAGCGGAACAGCAGCTAATCGCGCAAAGCGCGCGGCTCTCGATTCCTGAAATCGATGCTCTCGCCGACGGGTTTGCACATGGCACCATCCAGCTGAACGACCTCCTGCATGGGCTGCTGAAATAATGGGACAGGCCAAACAAAAGAAGAGCCGCTACCAGCAACTGCTGGAGGACAACCCGCTGTGCTGCCTTTGTGGAGGCGTGACCAAGTCGTCCACGGTCGACCACATCCCGCCTCAGGCGTGCTTCCCGCGTGGGTTCTTCCCGGAGGGTTTTGAGTTCCCCGCGTGTGAGGCCTGCAACGGCTCGACCAAGAGGGAGGACCAGATATTCGGCTACTACATGCAGATGGGAAACCCCGACCTGTTCACCAACGACTTGTGGTCGATGTGGCGGCTGCAGGATGGCATCAAGAACAACTATCCGGCCGCGCTCCTGAACACCAAGCTCAGCAATCAGGCCAAGGCGGCGGCACTGGCTGAAATGGGGATTCATGTGCCAGCGGACGCCGATTTGTCGAACATGCCGTTGGCTGGTGTGCCTGCAGAGTTTCCTGCGGCGGCCACGAGGATCGGGCGGAAGATGGCGTGTGCGATCTACTACAAGGAAACGGGCGGCAAGTTCCTTACGAAGAAGCACTACATCTGGACCGCAACGGTTCACAGCAGCCATCCGCGCGCGTCGCAGCTAACCGACTACGTGAATAGGATGTTGCCTGAAAAAGAGGTTGGTGGCCGGGGCAACATCAAGGATTACGGCAGGCGGTTCGGTTACCGTTACGGGTACAAGGAGAAGGGGGACTTCATGATCTCCACCTCGCAGTTTGGAGTCGGGTTCATCACGATCTGTACCAGTGGCATCCTTGATAAGGGCAAAGAGCGGATACCACCCGAGGAGCTTCAGACCATTTTCCCGACGCCCAAAGAGCGGGCAGCTGTCGCTGATGCAAAGGAAGCGGAGAAGCCCGCAGCTGCCCCAAAGGCTTGATTGAGCCTAGTCCTCTACGCTGACGCTCACTTTGCCCGGTCCGTCATCGATATGTCGGCGTATGACCTGCCCGATGTCCGACCTGCCCTGCATCTCAAACGACAACGCGAGCTGTAGCAACTGGTAAGCGTTGCCGTTATCTTTCATGAACTGCACGAAAGCCTCGACCACAATTTGGTCGAACGAGCTGCCAGACGGGGCGTGCGCAATCACTCTTCTGGTGAAGTCTTCGATTTGGACCTGTGGAACGGCAGCAGTTAGCCGCCGCACCGTCTCCGGGCCGGTAAGCAACTGTTGCCGCGCCTTCTCCCGCCTCTTCGCTTCCAGCGCCTCCGCGGGCGTCACCCTGAAGGCAATTTTCTGGGTGCCCGTCTTGGCATCCGCCTCATAGCTGAAATCGAACTCGATACCGTTCTTGATAGCCGTGTCGGCGAGACGGAGGCCTGCCTTCGCAACCTTCGACATATGCGGCAGCTCAATCAGCGGACTTTGAGGCACCGCATGCGTGCCTTTGAAGAATCCCTTCAGTCCTGATGGCGATCCGGAGGTCCGGAGATGGCGCAGTGCCCGTTCCGGCGGCCAGCTCAAACGGCAAGATCTGACCCTAAGCGGCCTCTTGCTCTTCGATAGGTGAGTGGCAGCTTTGCGCCTGATCGCAGCCGTTCACGTTGGTTCGCCCAAAGCCAGAAAGCGGACATTCTCGCGATCCACCTTGGGCACGATTGCACTAAGTCACGGCCACATCGCATCTGAATGCCAAACGGGCGGCGCCAGGATGCTCGTACTGGAGAAGGCTACGCAGCTTGTCGATCGTGACCGGCAGATCACGCACGGACTTGCCGGTCACGTGGTGGATGGCGTTGGCTACGGCGGCGGCAGTACCGACTATGCCAAGTTCGCCGGCCCCCTCACGCCAAGCGGATTTTATATCGAAATCCTACTCCTCGAAGAAAAATGACCTCTGCGTCATGGATATCGGCGTTCACCGGCACGCGGTACTCGGTACGGTCATGGCTCATTGGCCGGCCCAACAGGTGGTCCACAAAGGTCTCCTCATGGAGGGCATGGAGATAGACATCACGACGAAGCCGAGGATCTGGCTGCAGGCAGTCCTCAGATTGATGATGCGTCCGGCTTCGCATACGATGACGATGCGGGGAGGACTTGCGGTTCTCTGGCGATGTAATACCATTCTCTTGAATGTGCATCACTGACTTGCGCTGAAATTCTCTTTAGAGACATACGATGACGCTTTTCACACGATATCTATTTCAGCGCATTCCGCTTTTTGTCATATCTGTATTTTATGTTCTTTTCAATTTTCTAGCGCCACCGCAGGTTTTACATATCTTCAGCATATACCTGCGCGACGAGCGCTATGCCTCGATATTCTTCTTTGCTTTGCCAGTATATGTAACCGTGGCCTTCGCCATCTCATTCGTCGACGATCTCGGTCGAAGCTCACGATTCGCCGATCTGCTCGTCGGGAGTGTATCCTTTTACGCAATTGCCCGCTTAATCGAAAAGACTGACGCCGCCTCGCCGTGGCTGTTTTGGGTGATTGTCGTTCCCGGCATCTTTGTATGTATTGGAGCCATGATGCTCTTAGGCCGGCTAAGATTGGCGGGGTATGGCGCAAAGCGCGTTGCAGAACTGAGCCGGAGATGGTCGCTTGTAACCGTTCTGGTCATGTGGGCGCTTTTGTGCCTCGTAGTGAGGCTCGACCCGATCTCGACACCTCAGGCTCTAGGTATTGCAGTCGTGACTATTGGACTTGGACTGCTTGGCGCCACACTAACGATCCTATGGTCATGGCCTTTGGCCACAGCGGCATACCTCGGAGCTTGCCTTTTAGCGTCGATTGTGTTCGGGAGCAGCAACGATATTCCGCTCACGCCTGGCAAAGAGCCCGGGGCTGACGCCAGCTCCGACTGGTTTGCGGCCACTGCTGTCGTGCCGTGGTTGGCAATGCGCGGCGATCTGGACGCCTACAAAGAGGCAAAGCGACCTTATCCGGTCATTATCAGCTCCGCCGAGGGTGGCGGCATCTATGCCGCAGCTCATTCCTATCTCGCGCTCAGCAAGCTGCAGACCGTTTGTCCAAGCTTCCAGCAGCACCTGTTCGCGTCGGTTGGCATATCGGGCGGGGGCATCGGCAACCTGTTGTTCGCATCAGCGGAGGCGCCTAATTCTGAGCTGCGTAAATGCGGCTCTTCCAACACGGCTGTGAATACCGATGTGCTGTCTTATGATTTCCTGTCCCCCGTTTTGGCCAACCTCCTCATTGTGCAGGTGGCTGACTTCTTCGTGCCGTTCATCGATATTTCGCCGGACGGGGGCGATGTCCTGGCAAACACCATTGCTGCAAGTCTCCCGGACAATCCGCGTATCTCCGAACCGTTAGCAGCGTCATGGCGGCCAGATCAGGCTCGTCCCGCCCAGGTGTTCGTTGCAACGGACGCCAATTCGGGATTTCGCTTTGTGATTGGATCCGTGCCTGACCTGGGTGGCCAAACAGCTGCTTTCTTCCCCATGACGGGCGGCGAGGACATCCAAGGGAACCGGGCAGCCGTAACCAGCGCTCGCTTCCCGTGGCTCACGTCGACGGCGCGGCTGCGAGTCGACAAAGACGATTATCGAATTCTCGGAGACGGCGGCTACTTCGAGAACGCAGGGGCCGATACGGCGATGGAAGTGGTCGAGCAGATAAAGGCGCTTTCCCTCGACTCCGAGCACTGCGCCAAGAGCGAAGACGCCACCTACGAGGTGAGTGGAACAAACCTCTGCAAATGTCCTTTACACGTCATCCCGACATTCACCCAAACAGTTGAGTGGAAGGGCTGCGAGTTCAATGTTTTTCTCGTTTACATGCCGATCAAGAGTTTGAACTCCAAAGTGCCTCTGAACGACCTTGAGTCCCTAAAGGACGCAGATCCACGGCAGTCCTATCTTCTGGACCCGCTGTTAACGATGATCAGCACTCGGACCACCAGAGGCGAATTGGCCGTGAGTCGGGCCAGGCGGTTGCTCGGCGGACTGGCTGACCCGGACAACGTTCAAGGAATACACGTCGATGGCGGGTATTTTCCCCACGAGCTGCCCATCGGCGACTTGGGCTTGCCGCTGGGCTGGCGGCTGTCCGACGCCAAAGTCGCCGAGATGGCGGGACTCACGGCATCAACAGACTCGTGTCCATTTCTCTACGGAAAGCCGAGATACTGGCGCACCCTTGAAGAAGAAGCAAAAGCTGTCATGGAGCAATTTCGCCTCACCGGCAAATGGCCGGAGGGAAAGGTGAGTGTAGCCGCCGACGAAACGCCAGCCGCGGAGCCCGATTTGCTAAGTAACGTCAAGACCATGAACGGCTGCAACATGTCAATGCTGGCATGGCTGTTCAATCCGACGTTGGATCCGACCGCCTACGGCATCCCAGGATTCGAAGGGCTCTGACGCTATTCGCCCACCGGTGGCCGCTCTGATCAAAACAATCAACTCGCTCGAACCGTGACGGGCAGGTTAGCGCCGCATGCCGGACATTCCGAATCGACGTTCGATTTCCTAAAAAGCGGACGTTGCCATGAAATCTCTGGCCTCGATCACCGAATGTCCCCTTGCGACGAGAGCCTGGAATTCGTCCCACATACGGATATGATGGCCTGGGTCCCTGCGAAGTGCTTTCGGTACCTCATTCCCATGACGGAATGCTGTCCGGGTGGCGCCGCCATCTGCATTGCGCCACTCAAGATGAGGGTCAGGAATGAACTCAAACCTGTTCGGCGCAGGCACTAACTGCGGCGTCAGACAGATCCATTCATTTTCAATAATGGCGACCGAGTGGAGGATCAGGTCTTCACCATGGGGCAACCATCCAGTGACCTGTCTGCTTTTGCCATCCGGGTCATTGGCAGCTTGCTCACCGCAATTTCGGTGACAGTCATAACGCACGAAGCCAGTCGCCAAAAGCTCTTCCACGGGCGGCCGAGAAACAACTACGCGCGGCAGCGCGCTCACCTCCTCATAGGTGGCCGCCTCTATTTCCGATGGCGGGAAGGCCATAGACTCCACGTTTCGTCGGATCAGATCCGCAAGTTCGATGCTCGCGGCAGTTCCCGCTGCCACAGTAGTTGCCTCCTGTTTCATAATGGGGACCCAATTCGGTTTCGGGCGACAGACTTGATCGTTCGACGCCCTACTTGCTGCTACTTCAAGAATGGTACCAGATGTTGATGACCGGAGTTCAAAGCAATCGTCACACAGTCGCAAAAAGGCACCTCAGGTTGCTGTCAGTCCGCTCTTGAGCGCAGAACTCAGGATGCGGACTTAGGAATCGATCTTGAAGCCTCTCCAATCCGGCTAACCATCATGAAAGAAAGCCATAACTGCCGAGCAGAAGCCGAATGTATTCGGGGGTTATTTGATAAACCTGCCTTGAAACGAGCGCGCCGTCAGGATGCGCTTGGATGTGCTCACCGCTTTCGACGTCGTAATAGTTGAGAGCGATTTCTGCGGGCCATGGGAATTCTGGCTCAAACGGTACCTCTGCAAACGGATTGAAATAGACCTGAAACCCATCGAGATGGGTTTCACGATGAAACGATGAGTGCTGAATAAGCACATCTGCACCGCCGATCTGATGCTCGCTTCCTCGTCGTTGCGTGAGGAGGTAGTTCAGCGCGGCGAGCTGAAACCGGTGCGTCCCGACTTGCCAGAGCTCCGAACCGGGCGCAATCCTGTCCTTGTCGATCACCCTGTAACGGGTCGACCGGACGAGCCTATCAATCTTACCTTCAACGACCGCTTTTCCAAAGGTCCCGACCGTAGAAAAGAAAACGGCGCTGATCTCTTTGAACGAATCGTTCGTGAAAATTCCCATCTCAACTCGCGCACCCGAAGGCTTCAGGAGAGAGGTTATCTTGTCTTGCTTTCCTAGGTCTGGCCCTTCGAGCAAAGGCGGCGCCAAGCCAAAAAGGACCATGTTGATGAGTTCGTTGTTTTGGGTGAGTGAGAGGTCGCTATCGAAGGGGGCGATTGCAATGACAAATGGCCGGCTGCACACGTGGCTCATCGAGGAATACGGGTGCTTCTTTCCATTGCTTCCGCGGTAAAGATCCAGCTTGTCCCTGATCTTCCCAGCAAGCTTCAGTGCACCACGGGTTTTGAAATCTTGCTCGTTGAAGGTCTTCTTCTGCTTCGCGGTCGGAGGCTGGTCAGAGACGACAGCCTCTATGTTGAACTCGTAGTTTCCGGGTCCTCGGACGAAGAAATCCGGCGCTGACTTTGAAAAGTCGACACTGCACCCCAAATCGGTCAGCGCTCTGTTCAAATAGAGTTCCCACATCGAGGAATTGAATGTCGTTTGAAATTCGTTGATGAATTTCTGGCTCTCTCCCCTTCGATCCAGCAGGCCTGTCGCCCAGTTTTGAATGATAGGCTGGACCTTCGCGTAGTGAGGGTCGGCCGAGATGCGACGAAAGTAATTGTGGAGCTTTTCTTCCCGGAATCGCGGAGTAAACAAGTCCAACATTCTGTCCCGTTCGTGTGTTTCAGTCGCGCATCGCGCTGGTCATGCGGCACTATGGGAGCCGTGCTTTGACGATGCTAGTTCTGCAGCTGGAAAGGCAAAAATCCCCCTCTTGGAATCGCTTAGAGCCTATAGAAGGAAAGGTACACCAAACTGCAATGGTAGCCCGAAGGACTGCCATTGGATTGGCATGGGGGAGGGCAGCTTACATCTTTGTTCGAAGTAGCTCCCCATGTCCGCTAAGGGGTCGGCTGCAGAACGGCAGCTTCTCGCAACTACCGAAACCGGACGGTCTGGAAACGGCCCCCTTCCGGTCATTCACAAGCCGGCGATAGCCGAAGTGAGTCAGTGCTGTTGACGTCGAGAACACATAGGCCGGCCACTACATGTTCGCCTTTTGTGCTTCAAAAGTCGCATAATTGGCAGTGTGGAACTCAACGGCGGCTCATTGGTTTTGCGGGTTCAGCTCGTGGAAAAGGTCCGTCGGCCTTTCGTGAATGCGGGTTTCCGCATCGCCTACCTCGATTTGGTCGATGACCGCCGGACAGGCGAGGCGGAGCCGTATCTCGCCCGAGAGCACATTCGCGCGCATGATTTCGACGAACGCGCCTATCTTTTCATCCGCAGTGAGAAACCTGCGTTTGACGGATGCAGTGGTGCTACGCTTGTGGAGCCCCGGGGCGTCTCTATGCGGCAATCCTTCATCGTGAGCCGATGCTATTGTGCAAGTTTCGCAGCACTGCGGGTGGCGATATCGGCCAAGACAGCATGAAGAAGCGTTCCAACTTCCTGTTCGGCGACCCCGGGTGCAATTCCTGATTCGGACAGTTGAACGAGAATTTCCTTGGCGGTGTTGCGCCAGAAGGCGTTCGCGTCCTTCCCGTTCTTGGATTCCAGGACCCGGGCGATCCCTTCGACCAACTTCCGCCGCCGATGCAGCGGAAACGCGCTTATGTTTGAATCACACATCGATCACCTCACCCCTTCAGTCGCGCGAATAAGCATTGGCGGGTGAGAAAATTTGGTTAACAGCGCTTTTGGACAATGGTCAGCAATGGAATAAAGCGTCTACCCAACAAGCCAAGAGGTGTGCCACGTGTTGATGATCGGCGCGTGCTGAACGGCATCTTCTGGGTGCTGCGCTCCGGTGCTCCATGGCCGACCTGCCTCAGCGCTATGGCCCGCGCACCACCTGTTGCAACCGCTTCGTCCGATGGCGAAAAGCAGGTGTGTGGCTGCGCAGTAACGAGTCTACGGCCTAAGGTTTGCGGAGCCTCACGCCGGCGCGGCTGCCGTTCTCCGGGATGAACTCGACGCCGGCGGCCTAGAGGGCGATGCGCAAGGCAGCAACGGTTCGCTCTTGTGTGGAGCCCTGTCGGGCCGCGACATCTACTTAATGTCTATTTTAGACAGTCGCCGCGACCATAACTTTTGATAACAGGTCAGGGTCGCGGGATGCCGAGCCGCTTGAAATACCGGGTTACGTCCGGATGCTCGCGATCGTCCCGCCTCAACCGCGCAAGCGCGTCATCATCGCCGGCGAGCGCCATAGCCAAACCGGGAGCGCTTATTCTCCACGGAGCACCGGGCATTGTCTGGTTGTGAAGACGGTGCTTGATCACCAGCCGCCTGAGTGTGTCTTCGCTTACGTTGTAGTCGTACCTGAACAGATCAATGGCCCTCTGGACCGTGATCGCCTCTGCCCGTGGGATCTAGAGCGGCCGAAGCCGTTCGCCTGTTGCCGGCGCTGTTTTGACACGGCGCGCATTGGTCATTCGGCCCGTCGCGCTTTTCTGCGGCCCGCCGTTTCGCCCGACATCAGGGAACGATATCGCCCCCCATGTATTAGAAACCCATGGACACTATGGAACCCCACGGCCACGGGATGGCGGCCGATCTTTTGACATCGGAAGTTGCCAATGCCAGGCAGCGCATCCACCGGATCGAGCTCGCGCTTCAACGCACTGAAGAAATGCTGGCGGAAAATCTCGCGCTGTGCAGCAGGATACGAACTGCGGTCGAGGCCGCAGACCGCTTGGTGAAGATGGATCCTCCCAGCTTTGAAGGGCGTCGCCCAGGTTGAATTGGGCCGGCGTTTCATCGTCGCGACCTTGCGGCACCCTGCCGCAAGAGCCTGCCCTGTTGGCATCACAGCGTGAGCAAACATTGGACAGAAGCATTCCAACATTCACGATATGCAACACCGACGCTAGATCGACACGATCTTCTGTTCAAACAGCGGGGATTAATGCTCGGCGGATCGAAGGGGGCACGGGGGTCTTCGCGCGAGCCAGTTAGCCGATCTCCCGCTCAGAAATTTCTACCAAATATTCCGACCTCCTGATGGAACCCATTCGTTGCGGGCGAGTTGCGGCTCATTGGGACGGACTTCCCGAACATGACAACGAGCAACAAAGCAGACCATCAGTCTGTCTCCGAAGCGTTTCGGAAACTGATCCGTTCCGAAGGCTATCGTCATCACGTACAAACGTTCTTAAATCTGGAGGTCGAACCAGAACTGCCGCCAACCCTACAGTCATTACTTGCGGCTATTGATCGGGCCAAACAGGGCCCGACGGAAGAAGGTCCCTAGCCGGCTGGCTGAGCGTCAGGTCAAAGAGTATAGAGGCTCGCTTCGTGGCTTGTCCCCCTGATTCCCACTCAGAAGTTATCAAACATTCTTCTTGATTTTTCTCGACAGAGGATCATGAATGTTCTCTTGGGTTCTCGCTGAGGTGGGAGGCCTTGTATGAACGTTTGGACGAACTGCCGACCCGACAAAGTGACTGCCAAACACCTTGTTCACGAGCTGATCCTACAAGCCCGTCGCGGCCAAATCATCTCCGTCAAAGAGACTATTGCAGCGGTGCGCCGAGACCGGCCACATCTGGCGGAAACTGACTGCGAGCTGGTGGAGCTTATTGTCAATGTTGCCCCAGCCTTTGGCCTGTTCGTCGGGTTCGATCTTCGCGAATAACCGCCTCCTCAACAGGGCGGACCGTCGCGACACGGTCTCGATCAAAGCGGCATTACGCGAAGCTCGGGAGACTGCGCCTTATTTGGTGGCCTCCGACGAAGAACTAACCGAGGCAATCGTCGAGGCAGCAACTGCCATGGGCCTCTGCGTGGCTTTCGACGCCCGGGAGTAGCTGTCGGCCGACTTCGGTGACCTCGCAATGGGCGCGCGCCCATATGCTGTCATTCATTCTCAATATTCCGGCCTTGGCGTGACAGTCCTCACATTAACGCTCTCGCCGAGGACAAATAACCATCGGATGCCGCAGATTTCCGACTGGTCCTTTTACGCGATCGTCGCAACGAGTAGACCGACAACAAGCGAAATGACCAGGGCGACACCCACCGGAAGATGATGCATACCGGCTTCGTACCGACCGCTTAGATAACCGTCGATGAACCTTTGGAAACATCCCGTCACGGACTCAGACATGCCTAACAAACGGTAATCGTCCTCATCGCTGAGCCGGTTAGTAGAGACGAAACCCGCTAGCCGCCTGGGGTCCATTCATGGCTCTCCACTGGTTCAACCCTCCGATCCCCGTCAAGACCGAGCGTCCCGGGATCATCCGCAACGTCAACAACGCCGAGGCAGCCGGCGAGGAGTTGATGAAGTGGACCAAGCGTGGCCCTTGGTGGGACCTCGCGGTGCGCGTTTGCATGGCCGTGATTTTCGACGAGATGGAAGCTGAGGAGGCCCGCAAGGCATTCCTGGCTGCTGCAAAAGAGGAGGGGACATTACTCCCCCCAATGACAACCAGCTAAATTGGATTGCGGTATAAGGTTCTAGGTGTCTCAGACCAACACCGCCTTCGCGAAAGGAGCCCGCCGCCAAGCATGGAGATGAGAGGCGACGGACCCCCCCACAGCGGCTGCACATCCACGAAGTAATCCCGCTGCCGCCTCTAAACCCGCGAGGGCCTACATCGTTCCCTTAGCTGCAGCTAAAGCGGGGTTGGTCGGCGGGCTCTTCCCGCTCTAAGTTCCCTCTTATGGGTCCTCTCTGGTTCTCTCCCCCGGTCTACGTGAAGACGAAACGTCCGGGCATTCGCAATGGGGTCAGCCACGTCGAGGGAGCCGCCGAGGAACTCCTGGCATGGGACACAAAGGGCCCGAGGTGGACGAAGGCGGTCCAATCCTGCGTCGACGCGTTCGAGGGCAGGATGTCCCCCATGAGGTGCGTGAAGCCTTTGAGGCGGCTGCCAAGGAGGCCAACGTGTATCTCTCCCCTGAGTAGGAGGTATCATGGCGCCCATCTGGTTCGTCCCTCCGGTGTTCGTGAAGACTGAAACCGGTGTCAGGCATGGCTGCAACAATGCGAAGGAAGCCCTTGAGCAGCTCAAGATGTGGACCCGGCGAGGGCCTCGCTGGCATAAGGCGGTGACCCTCTGCCTGTCAGCCTTGGAGGGCGATTCGATTGACCCCCACATAATACGAAAGGCCTTTGAGGCTGCCGCTAAGGAGGCCAACGTGTATCTCTCCCCTGAGTAGGAGTTGTCGTGGCAACCCATTGGTTCTCCCCTCCGGTGTACGTCAAGACCGACCGACCTGGGGTCCTACGGGTGCAACAACGTCGAGGGTGCCGCCGAGGAACTCATGAAGTGGACCAAGATGGGACCTAAGTGGAGGAAGGCTGTGCAACTGTGCGCCGACGCCCTTCAGGACCGTGTGACTCCGGAAGAGGTCCGTCAGGCTTTCGAGGCTGCTGCCAAGGAGGAGAGGGTGCTGCGTGAGTAGCAGGCCGGTGCCCATGGCTATGTTGGGAAGGACCCGTTAGGCTGTCTAATGCTGACCAAGTCCGCGCTGCTCGAAATAGACCCGGATACGAGAGCATTCACTCTGGTCGGCGCATTTATGGCCATTTTGCACTTCTTGAAACTGGCATCGGAGCTGCTCTGGGCGAGGTAGTTGGCGTCAATGGGGCACGTCGAGTAATCATCAATCGAACATAGGGTTCGACGAGAAGATCAAAACCGTACGCACAGGGGACCGGAACCGGATGTCAGGCTTCTAAAGCCGATGGCAGAAACCGGATACGCTGTGGCGGCATTTGAGGGCCCGTTCCTGCTCTTGATTATTGCCTGTGAGCTGTGCGCGAAAATCGGGAATGGAAGGGCCGGAGGCAGGAAGCACGGCCTCAGGCCGAGGCGCTAATCAAGCGGGTCGGCAATGATCGCGAAAAGCTCAACACGGCCGCCAGCGAAACTAAAGAAGTAGTCGCGCGTTGGACGGCAAATAACGCTGTTTCGTCTCTGAGTATGGTTTAGGTCAGGGTGGTCAAGCCAACGTCGCGTAAGGCAATCAATGCGTCGAGCGCTAGTCAAGCGAAGTCGCCCGCTCGTGACGAGGTCACTTTAGCGCCGCCCGCTTTCCGGCCGGTCCAGCTCGCAACGCTCGTGGACACGGTCCCTGCCGGCGATCGTTGGATCCATGAAATGAAATACGACGGCTATCGTATTCTCGTTGCGGTCGGCGGAGGCGAGGCGCGAGCCTACACACGATCTGGTCTGGACTGGTCTAGCCGTTTTCCCTCGGTCCTCTCCGAGGCTCGCAAGCTCAAGGTGCGCTCCGCCCTGATTGACGGCGAGGCCGTGGTTGTCGATGCCGAAGGAAGATCTAACTTCCAAGCGCTTCAAAATGCATTGAAGGGTGCCCCGGCGACTATCGACTTTTATGCGTTCGATCTGCTGCAGCTCGACGGCGAAGATCTGACAAGGCTTCCTCTTGTTGAGCGCAAGGCGAAGCTGGAGGCGATCTTGCCTGCGAAAAATCCGGTCCTTCGTTACTCCGACCATATCCTCGGCCGCGGAGAAGAGCTGCTCGATCGCTTCTGCGCTGCCGGCCTTGAGGGCGTCATCTCAAAGCTCGCGGATTCGAGTTATGTGGCGGCCCGCGGCGCAAGCTGGCTGAAGATCAAATGCATCAGGCGGCAGGAATTTGTGATTGTCGGCTGGACGCCGTCCGACAAGGTCCGCGCGTTTCGGTCCTTGATCCTTGGCGTTCATGACCGCGGCAAGCTGCGTTACGCCGGGAAAGTCGGCACCGGCTTCGATACCGCTGAACTTCTTCGTCTCTTGAAGATCATGGCGCCGCTTGAGCAGAAGGCCGCCACCGTCGACGCACCACGCGCCGAAGTGCGCGGCGCACACTGGCTCCGTCCGAAACTGGTCGCTGAGATTGCCTTCACCGAAATGACAAATGAAGGGACGTTACGACATCCGAGCTATCTTGGTCTCCGTGAAGACAAGAAGCCGGAGGCGGTCGTGCTCGAGACGGAACGTCATGCAGCCGATCTCGCCGCGTCTGCGACAACCGCCATCGCGATAAGTAACCGTGACCGCGTCATCTATCCGGAGTCCAACATCACCAAGGGACAGCTCGCCGACCATTACGCAGCGGTCGCGGCGATCATGCTTCCTTGGGTTGGCAGCCGGCCGATCAGTCTGGTTCGATGCCCACAGGGCCGCGCGAAGAAGTGCTTCTTCCAAAAACACGACGCCGGCAGCTTTGGCGACAAAGTCCACCACGTCGGCATCACGGAGAAGGACGGGCACGAGGAACCATATCTCTATGTCGACGATGCCGACGGACTGATGACCTGCGTCCAGATGGGAACGATCGAGCTGCATGGATGGGGGGCTCGGATCGAGGATGTCGAAAAGGCCGACCGCCTCGTGTTCGACCTCGACCCCGATGAAGGCCTCGATTTTGAGGCCGTCCGCGCCGCTGCCTTTCAGTTCCGCGCTATCCTTAAATCGCTGGGACTTACGACTTTCCCGATGCTGACGGGAGGCAAAGGAGTGCACGTCATCGCGCCGCTCACCCCTGGCGCCGAGTGGCCAGAGGTGAAGGACTTCGCGTCTCGCCTGGCGCAGGCGGTCGCCCGGAGCGATCCGGCCCATTTCACGGCCGTGTTGTCAAAGGCGCGCCGCAAGGGTCGCATCTTTGTGGACTATCTACGCAATCAGCGCGGGGCGACCGCGATCATGCCCTACAGCGCAAGATCACGTCCAGGCGCCCCTGTCGCGGCACCGATCACGTGGGCGGAGATGAAGACAATAGATGCGCCCTCTCATTTCCACGTGGGCGATGCTCCTGAATTAAATAAACGCGCAGCCTCCAAAGCTCTGGCTGGATGGGGTCGCGCTGACCAATCCTTGCCCAATCTGTAGCGTACGTGAAGAGGCAGTAAAGCCGGGATTTAAAGGGCAACGCGGCGCTCATGGCCTTGCCTGATTGGAACCTGCGGAGATCGGCCTCCGTTTGGCTGAAGCCATGGCAAAAATCAATCCGAGGACCGTCGCCAGTCTTTTGAGGGAATACGCACAACGGGCGTCTATGCGCGGCGACAATCCCTATCGCACAAAGGCATACTTGCGCGCGGCAGACAGTCTGACGGCGCTGTCGCAGCCGCTTGATCGGATCATTGCCGCCGGCGCCCTCACCAAGATCCCGGGGATCGGTGACGCAATCGCAGACATCGTGACCAAGCTTTACCAAACCGGCACGCACCCGAGCCTTGAGAAGCTGCGCGAGGATGTTCCAGCGGGCGTGATGGAGCTGTTTGCCATACCCGGGCTTCGTCCTGATAAGATACTGAAGCTTCATCAGGCGCTCGGCGTGAACTCGCTGGCGGAGCTCGAGGCCGCAGCAAGAGAAGACCGCATACGCCCAGTCAAAGGCCTCGGCGCCGCGCTTCAGACAAAGCTCCTGCAGAACCTGGCCATCGTGCGCAGCGGCGAAACGCAACTTCACCTGCACAAGGCCGCCGCTCTTCTCGAACATGCGGTCATATCGGTGAAGCAAGAGCATCCAGACTTTTCGCGCGTCGAAATTGCAGGCGACTTCCGGCGCGGTTGCGAGCTCGTTTCCGATTTCGCCCTGGTAGCGCAGGCCAGAAAATCGACTGGAATCGAGGATACGACCCTCAGGCTTGTTGTCACGGACAGGAAGCACTTTGGCGCGAGCCTGCTCGAAGCAACCGGTTCGGCAGACCACCTCAAGCAACTGAAGACGTTCGCGGCCGACAAGGGGTTCACCCTAAACGCCGACGGGCTTCATCGCGGGAGAAAGCTGATCGCGTCAGCGACAGAAGAAGAAATCTACCAAGCTCTGGACTTGCAGTTTATCGAGCCTGAATTGCGCGAAGGCAGGGACGAGATTGAGCGAGCGGCAAAGCAGAAGCTACCCGCCCTCATTCGGGATGAAGATCTGCATGGCATCCTGCATTCTCACACGACCGCATCCGATGGCACCGAAACGCTTGAGGCAATGGCGGAAGCCACGCGCAAGCGCGGTTTCGAATACTATGGTGTCGCCGATCATTCGCAGTCCGCTCACTACGCAGGCGGCCTTTCGTTGCAGGAGATTGCTGAACAGCACCGCGAAGCTGACCGGCTGAACAAGGCATACAATGGAAAATTTCGCATACTGAAGGGCATCGAGGCGGACATCCTGGCGGATGGCTCGCTCGATTACCCGAATGATATCCTGGAGCTGTTCGATTTCGTTGTCGCGAGCGTGCACAGCCGCTTCAAGTTGCCAAAGAAGGAACAGACGGAGCGTATCATTGAGGCGATCGCAAATCCCCGGACGACAATCATCGGGCACATGACCGGTCGCCAGCTGTTGCGGCGGCCCGGTTATGATCTCGACGTCGAAAAAGTCCTCAAAGCGTGTGCGAAACACGGCGTCGCTGTCGAAATCAACGCACATCCGTGGCGACTCGACCTCGACTGGCGCTGGCATCAAAAGGCACTCGATCAGGGCTGCATCTTCAGCATCAATCCGGACGCTCATTCGATCCGCGAGCTCGACCACATGCATTGGGGTGTCGAGATGGCGCGCAAGGGCGGTGTTCCTGCGAAGCGGGTCCTGAACGCGATGCGTTTGACGGCCCTTCTTGCGCATCTCGCACGGCGCAGGCAAACGTCCTAAACTGCTTGTGCGCCCGGCCTATCAGCGCAGGAGTCCGTCATTCTCAAAATCTTCCCAGCCGCGCAAACTGGAGTGCGCGTTCTCGTCGGGGCCGTAGCCAGTTGAAGCTGCAGTTCCGCGACCGCTTCTTTGAGCACGTTTCATAGCGGCCTTCCCCGCGGCTCGCCGCCTGTTCTCTGCAGCTGTCGCTGCGTCCTGTTCGCGCCAGACCGTAACCAGGTCGCGGTCAAGCACATCCTCCACGTGCTCCGGGTCGAACACGTGAAAGGTGATGTTCCTTGCCCGCCCGCGGAGTTTCACGGTTTTCGTCCCGGCGCTCTGCAAGCGACCATCTTTCAGCCAGCGGTGCCGTTCGGCCGTCGAGATCGTCAGAATGTCCTCGATTTCACGGGGGATTACGGGCAGGTCTTCGATATTCTGCAGTGCTTTGGATATGATCCCGAATACCACCTGCCCATCATTCTCGGCGCCCTCAGACAGGCGCAGGGTAAGCACGCGGGACTCGATATTGAGCAATTTCCTGAACTCCGTTGGAAGGCGGGCGCGTATTTCGAGAAAAATACCCCTCGCTCTGACGGACGATCCAAACGTTGCAGCCGGGGTTAAAGGCCACTCTCCAATCAGCTTCGCTGTTGCATTGGTTTTACGGCGCGTGGACATGCCCCTTTATATAGGTCCCCGATAGTCGGCAGCGATGAGCCGATCGCAAAGCCAATATGAGTTCTAATCCGCCAGCGGTCTGAACCACGATGCCCAAAGGCGCAACCACGATTGTGAGCGGGGCCGTTTGCAACTTCGGCTAACAGGAAACGGCAGAGTTGATCTCGAAGTGCGATATCAGGCGCGTCGCCGCCTGGCGGCTTTTTGGGGGCCGTTTGCTGTCCGTCCGGTTATTGCCGAGGGATCAGTTAAAGCCGCCGTTCGGCTCACGACCTCTTCGCGGAATACAAGGCAAGTTCAGATCCCGCGGAAGCCGACATTGAACTGCCTCTCCGTTTACACGTTTGGCAAATGTTGCGAATGGAGGGAGTTGCATGTTTGAAGGTTTCTCGCTGGAGCAGATCAAACTTCCGGAAGCGACGCTCAGAGTGCGGGTTGGTGGAAGGGGCCGCCGCTTCCTGATGCTGCACGGTCATCCTCGCACCCATGCCACTTGGCATCGCGTGGCGCCGATTTTGGCTGAGGAATACACCGTAATTTGCCCTGGTCTTCGGTGCTCGCCCTTGCGGTGTGTCGCAACACAATCAGCGCGTCCGGTTTGCCGTGAACAGATCTTGCTGATGCACCAGTTCGTCCGCGACGGGCTGACGGAGGCGGCGTGTGCCATTCGGGTGGATGGCCGAAAATAACCCCACCTCTGCATGACGCGAATTGTCCCAGCCCGGGTAGGCCGTTATCGGGTACAGGCAAATACCCTCGAATCGATGCTCCGACACCCATAGCGGCACGCACCTCGTCGCGGCATACATAGTGGAGCCAAGCCGGCCCGCCGGATCCCTCTGAGCCGGTCTCGGCAATGAACATCGGCTTACCGTACCGATGAGCAACCTCGAGCAACATTTCCGACAAAGCGCGGTACTCATGGTGTCCCATCGATATCGTCGGCCCGTTTATTTACCATTGATTGTGCGGCTAGAAATTCAGGCCCACGACATCGACAACATCTTCGCTCCCGCCCAACTCAGGTTCGACGCGGCCCAGCAACATGTCGTAAGCTTCGAACTGCCCCTGACGGGCGTTTTCGGCCCGACCCCGTTCGCTGCGGGTCCGGTCACGAGGAGCGATTTGGATAAGGGGCTCGGCCCAGACAAATCTGCAGGCGGGGTCGATCTCCCGCATTGCACGAACACCCGCGATGGCAGCCTTCACGAGATGCCGCTTGAACCATCCACGTTTGTTCGGCCCCACGCGGGAAATAGCCGACCTCAACAGCCCATGCGAAAAAGGAGATCTAGTTGATGGGACACAACAGAGGCGGTGTTCCGGCGATCGAACGCTGTACGCTCACGGCTTCTGCCGCGAACGAGGCATAGGCATCGATGAAATGCAGCGATCGCTGATCGACATGGTCTGGAGATCCGTAATGGAAGATGTCCCAGATAACCTGGACACCTGCCGATCGGGCCGCCTCGACCATTGGCGCCCAACTTGACCAGTCATAGGCGAAGCTTGCGGAACCGGAGCCTCCACCTGGTGCTCGTCCATACGCCCCACTTCGCTCATTCGAAGTCTTCTTTCAGCAGTCGGCTTCGAACTCGGCCGCCTTGTTAGGACCGGGAACCGCGTTGGCGAAATACCGCATCCAATGGGGCGCGCGCCATCTTCGTTGCTCAGTCCAGCTCGTCCTGGCGCGACCGGGTAATGCCGAACCGATTTGGTCGAGCCTTTGTTCCTGTGGTGGACTGTCCGGAGCTGGGTGGCGAAGGAGGAACAAGGAGGGCCGTGCCAAGTTCGGGGCGATATACCACCGCCGCCGATCGACTCGAGCGGCTGCTCAGCAACAAGAGAGGCACGGGATCACATGACCGTTCAGATTCGACTTTCCGAGATCGACCACGCCAGGCGCGAGGATCGTGGCGACGGCGCTTGGAGCATCGCACCGGACTTGGGCTATTTGCGCCTAGCAATCGTCAATGTCGTGTTCTTCGGCGCACCGGGCAGCGGAGATCGGAACTGGATGCTGATCGATACCGGGTTGCCGACGTCCCGCGGCAGCATTCTTGCGGTCGCGGAAAAGCGGTTTGGCACGAACGCACGGCCGGCCGCGATCATCCTGACCCACGGCCATTTCGACCATGTGGGAACGGTTCTAGACCTCGCGAATAGGTGGGACGTGCCTGTCTTCGCGCATCCACTCGAGCGCCCCTATCTGGACGGAACCGCGTCCTATCCGCCACCGGATCCCTGGGTCGGGGGTGGACTGATGGCGCTGCTTTCGCCGCTTTTCCCACGGGGGCCAATTGATCTTGGCAACCGTTTGGAACTCCTACCTGCCGACGGATCGATCCCCGGAATGCCCGGATGGCGATGGCTACACACACCCGGGCACGCTCCTGGGCATATCTCGCTCTGGCGCGAGGAGGACCGCTCGCTGATCGTAGGGGACGCTTTCATCACCACCGGTCAGGAGTCAGTCTATGAGGTCGCCGTTCAGGATCTTGAGATGCACGGTCCGCCGCGCTACTTCACGCCGGACTGGGATGCGGCGGAAAGATCCGTGAAGCACCTGGCTGCCCTGAACCCGCGGATGGTCATCAGTGGACACGGTGCGGCTGCTGCGGGAGTGGGCATGCGTCAAGCTCTTGACAGCCTGGCTGAGCGGTTCAGGGTGTTCGCCGTCCCGCCGAAATTGAAATTCGTGCGCGAGCCGGCGGCAGTCCAAGGTAGCTGAGGCTAACCGAGCCGTCGTCGTTCTGAAGTATGGTCAAGTTGGGCAGACTCTGTCTCTCGAGCCGGTAGAGTTACCCGTCGGGTCGCGCGCCCCATCGTCGCCGACAAACTCTGACAAGCGGAACAAACCCGGGAGGCGCCGGGTTAGGGCGTTCGATCGGCGCAGGGCGACTGCGGCCAAGCGCCCCGAAGTTCTGCGTCAGGGGAAGACGTCAGATGGAAAACGAGTACCCGAAGGACGCGTCCTGTCCGCCCGCGAGCCGACCGGCAAGAAGTTGTTCGAGTCCACACGCGTCGGCATCCGCCAAGACTTGGCTTTGATTCGCTCATCGGCCAAAACCGTGGAGGAGACCAAATGGCAAATCTGGGAAGATTGGCGATCGCGATGCTTGGCGTTCTGGCATACCAAAATCGCGACAAGCTCTGTCAATTGATTCCGGGAGCAGGGTATCTTAACCCAAACGACCCGCAACGCAGAATTCTGGCTCAGATAACGAATGGCGTGTCGAGGGCTGACCTTGGTGAGATCCTCGACCGGTTCAGGGAGGCGGGGGCAGGATCGAAGGTCGACTCGTGGGTTGGCAGCGGGCCAAACCAACCGATTGAGCCAAGGGACGTCCAAGCGGCAATGGACGAAGGTACACTCACGTCCATTTCGATGCAGACGGGTCTTTCGCGCGAGGAGCTAATCAGAAGGATTGCGCGGGATCTACCCGAGACAGTCAACGAGATGACGCCGAATGGTGAATGGCCGCCTGAGCCGACACAAGGCTTGGATAAGTCGACCCTGCTCGACAATGTATCCTAGGGGACACAGCCAGGAATGCAGCCGGCCAAGGCGAGATCCAGGGTGGCAACTCTACACGGGGGACGCTCCTGCGCGATCGCCTTCATCCGCTCGCGAACCAAGGGTCTGTTTCGAGCGCGCCGAACGCTCAACTGGCCGCCATCCTGAAAATGCGGCACCGCTGCATCGCGGCGCCCTCGCGCTCGCGTATATCGGTGAGCGCGTTCCTGGCTGGCCAGAGCGCTGGCGATCGATCCGGACGACTTCGTGACGCAGTACAACGCCGCTTGCATGTATTCCGTGCTCGGGGAAGTGGAGCAGCGGTGCGGTACCTGGAAAGAGCCGTCGGAGGAAGCATGAGTCAGAACGTATTGGAGCGAATCCGTCACGAAGTCGATTTCGACGCCATTCGCGATCACCCGCGGTTCGTGCAGCTTCTTGGTTCACTTGGCTTGTGACGCACAGCTGTACTTGCACAGGCTTCGGCCTGCCTAGCAGCCGCGTTCGCGGCGCGTCCGCTTTGGGTGGCGGATTCAACTGATCGCAGCAACACACGCTCTTTTCTGAAAGATGGAGTGTGAGCCATGAAGCAGCGAAGTCGCATCTACTACTCGGCCGCTCAGCGGCCTGAGTTTGGGTTCGATGGCAGGCGGGCGAGTCGATGAGCTCGATCGGACGACGATTCGATCGGAAGTCTTTCATCGGTCCGTTCTTGCCGCCGCGCCTGGGCCTTGCACTGGCGGGCTGCTGGCCTTGCCTGTTGCCGGTGTTTCCCGCCACATTTTGCTGCCGCGGCTTGTGCTGCTCACCTGGCCGCTCGCCATGGGCAAGTATTTCGCCCCGGCATCGTCTCTGCAGGGTTTGCTTCGTCGGCAAAGGACATCGCCAGCGGCCTCACAGCTGCGGTCGATCGCGGCCGAATCGGGATTGATGCTGGCCGACGCGCTGGCCGGCGGCCGCTTCACCCTGTTGATGCCTGCCGGCATTATTGCCGGGGCCGGCGACCGGTTGTTCGATGCGAAAGCCGAGGCTCTTAGACTACAATCGGAGATTCCTGGTTCCTTTGTCGATATCATCCCGCAGGCCGGCCACATGGTCCACCACACCGCACCGCTAGCTGTTCTCGCCATGGTGGACAGGGTCGCTGCCGCGGCCAGCATGAAGTAGGCCGGCACTGGCGCGATCCCGAAGAAGTGGAATCGCGATTTTCGGAAAAGATCATGCTCAAAAGCAATAGGTAGAACCCCGTCCCGACTCTATCGGGTGGCGAATCCCCGATGATTTACTTCACGGCGACACGCACTTCAGCGAACCGCATCCTGTGCATCCATCCGCGCCGGTTCGGCTAACACCGACGTCGAGGTCCGGTATCTTGGGGATTTGGCCAGGGGAACGGCCCCACTTCCGTGTTCGGCTTCTGCCTTTCTTTGTGGCTGCCAGTATCTAGTCGTCTGCAATCGAGGCCACGGGCTGACAAGCACCCCGCACTACAAGGAGCTGGCGGTCGGAGAACAATGTAGACATGTCGCACCATCCTTGTGGGTGCGGCTTGCGATGCATACTGACGGTCGAGGGCTTAATGTAACCAAATCAACGGCTCGGCGTTTCGGTCAGCGCCGTTGTAATGAGCGAAGCCATAACCTCTGTCACGAGCATAGACTGGCGATTTCATGAATCGCAATTTTCTGGTGATTGAACCTGAGGAAGGCATTGCCGTGCTCAAGGGGCTTGCCTCCTCGGCGCGTATCTCGATGCTGAAACTGCTGCATGAGAAGGGGCCGATGAATGTCAACGAAATCGCCGCCGTGCTGTCGCTGCCGCAGTCGACCGTCTCGACCAACATCCAGGTGCTGGAGGATGCGGGCCTGATCCGAACCGAGCACCTGAAAGCGAAGAAGGGCAGTCAGAAAATCTGTTATCCGACGGCGGAAGAAGTGCTCGTCGTGTTCAAGAGCGAATATCGTGCGGTCAAGAACGACGCGATCGAAGTGTCGATGCCGATCGGGCTTTACACCGGCTTCGAGGTTACCGCGCCCTGCGGCCTTTGTTCGCCGGACGGCATCATCGGCTTGCTCGATGTGCCGAACACTTTCCTCGATCCGGACCGCATGAAAGCCGGTCTGCTATGGTTCACGCGCGGTTTTGTCGAATACCAGTTTCCCAACAATGCCAAGCTCGCCAATGCCGAGATCACCGAGCTCGAAGTAGCGATAGAGCTGTCTTCGGAAGTGCCGGGCACCAGCGCCGATTGGCCCTCGGACATCACGCTGACGATCAATGGCGTCGATGTCGGCACCTGGACGTCGCCGGGGGATTTCGGCGACAAGCGCGGCGTCTTCACGCCGTCCTGGTGGAAACTCAAGGGTTCGCAATACGGCAAGCTTAAGAACTGGCGAATTGCCAATGACGGCACCTATGTCGACGGCCTCAGGATTTCCGAAACCGGCCTCGCCGCACTCGATCTGAAGAGCCATCATTCAATCCGCGTCCGTATCGGCGTCAAGGACGACGCCAATCGCCCCGGCGGGATCAACATTTTCGGCAAGGGCTTTGGAAATTACGATCAGGACATTGTGCTCAGGATCAAAACCGCGTGAATCGACTGGCCGCGTTGCTGCGCTCAGTTACAGTTCATTGCTAGGCCAGGCTTGCAGCTGGCACCGCCGTCCATGAGGCGACCGGCTTGCCTGACGTGTATAGATCCCTCGTCGCAAGCTTTGCCCACTGGCTGCGAATCCCCTGCTACCCTCAATCACCAGTACAAAGGGATCCGTCGCACCAACCAACAGCCAGAGCATCCTCCGTTCCGGCAAATGCCGGAACTTACCATCTAGGCAACTCTCGAAAGTATATGCCGATCCAGGTCACACTTAGCCAACCCGAACCGCCAGCGATGGTTCGTAGCCTCACGCCTGCTCTGGTAGAACAAGGTCAGTTGCCGGCCGTCGATCATCACCGTCGAATGGCCATTCTCGCCGGGCTCACCAGGGTCGAGAACGGGGCCAACGGAAACGTAGGGACCCTTGACGTCATCGGCGATGGCGAAGAAGACGCGCTGCCGGCTGCCGCGCGGACCTTCGGGGAGGAAGCAGGTGGCGTTGAGAAGCACGCGACCGTCCGGCAGTTCGACGATCTGGGCGCCTTCGATCCCCCATTCGTAATCTGGGTGCTCGCGCGCATTGTGATGCGGCACGTCGAGATGATCGAGTATCTTGCCGAGACGTTTCCATGGCCCGAACCAGGAATCGGATTGGCTGCGCGCCAGATAGACATCAGGCTGAGGTACCCTGGTGAATTTGGGCATGCCTGAATAGACGATGTAGCGCTTGCCGCCGATGATTGCCGGATGGGGATCGTAGATGCCGTCCTCATCAGTGTCGGGCAGCGACAAAATCGCCGGATTGAGCACCACCCAATGAAAGCCGTCATTGGAGACTGCATGCTCGCAACGTCCGCCGGACTTCATGAATTCGGTCTGGATGAACATATGGAAGACGCCGCACTCATGGATGACGCCGGGTGCCGCAATGCCAGATCCGGTAATCGGCAAGACGATCGGCTCGTGCTCTGTCCAGGGTCCATAGAGATCCGGCGCCGTGGCATGGAGTATTTTCCAGCTCTCTGTTGTGACGGTGCCGCTGGAGCCGAAGACGTGCCAGAGCGTGCCGTCGAACACCGGACAAGGGTCCTTCAGATCATCCACAACCTGCGGGTGAAACAATGGAAAGACGTTGGTTTCAAAGTCGATCTTCATTCGCCAGCCATCCCTCGATTCGTCTCGGTCTCCATTCAAATGAACCACCGGCGCGACTCAGATGAATCGATTCCAAGCGTATTTATAGCTCCGCTGATGAACGGTTGTTGAACGATTGAAGGATTTGAACCGCTCTGTGGCAAAGGGCCACATTTGGGGAGCCCGACCTGACGCGAGGGGCTTCATCATGTGGATCGAATGGGGGCGGCCGGCTCGCCCCTTCTCTGTCGAGCCGTCGCAAGTGGAGCGGACGGCTGGTCTCGCCCGAGACAGTTTGGAGCTATGGAACAACTTATCGGGATGGAAGTTATATAGAAGGCTGCGAACTTCATGTCAAAGCTGCCTCGATTGACTTTTGTTAGTCGAGGCATTTTGTAACTATATCGAAGGATAATCTACATGGAAATGGCGGCGGGCCGGGCCAAAACACCAAAAAACCCTGTACAACCGTCTATTTTAATTTGCTTTTCACACCTCCGATGGAACTTCGTATATCAGAGACCACAACACATTCTGACCCTGGCGTCAAAACAGCAACAGCTAATTTACTTCGAAGAGCCGATCTTCGATGAGAGGCGCCACCCTTCGATGCGGGTGCACAATATTACCCCCAAGATCAGAATAGTGACGCCGCTGATCCCAGTTGGTACTTCCGCGACCAGGGCGGACGCAATCCAGCGCAGGTTCGTCGATCAGATCCTCGCCTCCACGCCGCATGACCGATTGACGACCTGGTATTACACGCCTATGGCGCTACGCTTCAGCGATCATCTCGCCTGTGACGTCTGCGTCTACGACTGCATGGATGAACTCTCCGCGTTCAAAGACGCTCCCGCAGAGTTGACGCAGTTGGAAAAGGCGCTGTTGCAACGTGCCGATGTCGTCTTCACGGGCGGGCAGAGCCTCTACGAGGCCAAGCGCAGCTTGCATCGGGCGATCTTTCCCTTCCCGAGCAGCATCGACGTTACCCATTTCCATCAGGCTAGGGCGCCAGGTGAAGACCCGTTCGATCAGGCCGACATACCTCACCCGAGGGTGGGGTACTTCGGGGTCATCGACGAACGGCTCGACCTTGAACTTATCGCGCATGCGGCTGCGGCAATGCCAGACGTGCATTTTGTCATGCTCGGCCCTGTCGTCAAGATCGATCGGGCGAGCCTTCCCACGGCAGGCAACCTGCATTGGCTGGGCGGCAAGTCCTATGCAGACCTGCCGAACTATCTCAGGCATTGGAGTGCCGGCTGGATGCCGTTCGCGCTCAACGAAGCGACCCGCTACATCAGCCCGACCAAGACTCCCGAGTTTCTTGCGGCAGGACTGCCGGTGTTGTCCACGGCGATCGTCGACGTTGTGCGTACCTACGGCGTCGAAGGTCTTGTCGAGATTGTCGAGGCGGAGGACATCGAGGCCAAGCTTCGCTCGATCCTGGCCCACCCCCGCGATTTCCTGGTGGAGAAGGCCGACGCCTACCTCGCCGACATGTCCTGGGAGAAGACCTGGAGCGCGATGGCTGCCCACATCGAGCGCGCCCATGCGATGAAGAGCGTCGTCCCATTCCTGAGGAGGGCGTGAGCGTGTTCGACTGGTTGATCGTAGGGGCCGGTTTCGCCGGCAGTGTGCTGGCCGAGCGTATCGCATCGCAACGGCAGGAAAGCGTCGTGATCATAGACCGACGAAATCACGTCGGCGGCAATGCCTATGACTGCTACGACGAGGCGGGAATACTAATTCACCGTTACGGGCCTCACATCTTTCACACCAACGCCCAATCGATCGTCGACTATCTGTCGCAATTCACGCAATGGCGGCCTTACGAACATCGCGTGCTGTCGCTTGTCGATGGAAAGCTGCTGCCGATACCGATTAATCTCGACACCATAAACCGCCTCTACGGCCTTGAATTGACGTCCGAGCAGCTGCAGGACTTCTTCGCTTTCCGACGCGAAACGGTCAAAGAAGTCCGCACCGCCGAGGACGTCGTGGTGAGCACAGTAGGCAGAGAGCTCTACGAGAAATTCTTCCGCGGCTACACGAGGAAGCAGTGGGGTGTCGACCCTTCCCAGTTGAGCAAGTCAGTGACGGCGCGAGTCCCGACCCGGACCGATCGCGACGATCGGTATTTTGGCGACAGCTTCCAGAACATGCCGGCAGGCGGGTATACGCGCATGTTTCAGCGCATGCTGGATAGTCCCAAGATCAAGATCATGCTGCAGACCGACTACCGCGAAATTCGCGACAAGATCCCCTTCCAGCAGATGATCTATACCGGTCCGATCGACGAGTATTTCGACTGGAAGCTTGGTCGCTTGCCCTACCGTTCGCTGCGCTTTGAGCACACGACGCTTGATTGCGAGCAGTTTCAACCGGTCGCCGTCGTCAACTATCCGCAGACGGAAAAATACACACGGATCACCGAGTACAAGCATCTGACCGGTCAGCAGAGTCCGAAGACCAGCCTCACCTACGAATACCCCACCGACGTCGGAGATCCTTATTACCCGGTGCCGCGGGCCGAAAACGAGGCTTTGTACAAACGATACGAAGCTTTGGCCGCGGCGTGCCCGGAGGTCTGGTTCGTCGGACGTCTTGCAACATATCGCTATTACAATATGGATCAGGTGGTCGGCCAGGCATTGGCTACGTTCGGGCGCATTCAGACACGCCTGCCAGCAAACGGGATGCTCGTCACGCCGACGCAGCGCGAGGCGGCCGAGTGAATGATGCGCCGGCCTGACCGGCGTCGGGCGACCCACGGCCAAAGAGACCAACGATGTTTCTCGGCTTCTCGGCGAACAGCTCTAGATATGCTGTGCTGTTGATGCAGCTGAAAAGCGCGCACTGTTCGTATCAGCGAGGCTATAGCGCGCTTGCTTGTTGTTCCTCAAACGCCAAGAACGATTGGCGCTGGCGCTCCAACTCGTCCGCAAGTGGCTTGCGAACAGTGCGCGAGCCGTCCGCATGAATGGTGGAGAACAAGCCGACTTCGGCGTGGCGCGAATTGTCCCAACCTGGGTAGGCCGTCACCGGGTACAGGCATATACCCTGAACAGGTGCACCGAGGCTCGTCGCATCGCGCACTTCGTCGCAAACGTAGTGAAGCCAGGCTGGCCGGCCTGAACCTTCGGCGCCGGTCTCGGCGATGAACATCGGCTTCTTGTATCGTTCGGCGACCTCGACCAGCAATTCCGAAAGTGCACGGTATTCGTGGTGCCCCATCGGTATCGTTGGGCCATTCAAGTACCATTGGTTGTGCGGATAGAAGTTGAGGCCGATGACGTCCACAACGTCCTTGCTGCCGCCCAACTCCGGTTCCACGCGCCCGATCAGCATGTCATACGCCTCGAATTGGCCCTGGCGAGCATTTTCGGCGCGCCGCCGCTCGGGGTGAGTACGGTCACGAGGAGCAATATGGATCAGCGGTTCAGCCCAGATGAACCTGCAGCCGGGTTCGGCCTCCCGCATGGCCCTCACGCCGGCGACCGCTGCCCTGACAAGGTGTCGTTTGAACCATCCACGCTTGTTCGGCCCGACGCGGGGGAAATAGCCGACCTCCACAGCCCATGCAAAAAACGAAATCTCGTTGATCGGGCACACCAGGGGAGCCACCCCGGTAGCGGAGCGATGAACCCGAACAGCTTCCGCGGCGAAACGGACGTAGGCCTTGATAAACCCCGGGCCACCTTGGTCGATATGGTCTGGCGAGCCATAGTGGAAGATATCCCAGATAATCTGCACCCCGGCCGCCTGGGCTGCTTCGATCGCCGACGTCCAACTCGACCAGTCGAAGACTCCGGGCGCTGTTTCAATCAGGTGCCAGCGCAAGCCGTCGCGGATCGTGCGAAGCCCAAGCTCGGCACAACGGCGATAGTCGGCATGTGCATGGATGTCATGTGAGGTCGCGCGGATCAGATCAAGACGGGCCCCGTCGGCGCGCCTGTGGGAGGAACACTCGAAACCAGCCATGAAAAAGCTGTCGAACCCGGAAGAGCCTGCCGTGGGCCGACGAGCGGTATCCTCGTTCATACCAACATCCTGTCGCCCAAGGCGTGGGCAAGTAATCGCATTCGCAGTCCCCCATTGTCAGTTCCGGTGGCCTAGTCGAAACCGGTCGGCCACCACCACGTCGACGGCTCGGCGGCTGCGGTGTACACGTGTGCCTGGATTGGCGAATACAACCAAGCTCCAATCCCGTCTGCCGGGGGCCGCGGTCGCGTCGATTCGATCCGAAGTTATGCGGCCTGTTGCATCGCCCGTTCGTTGACGCCTGTTTCGCCTAGTCGTGTGAGCGCCTCATCGGTTGCTTTTTCTTCCTTGAGCGTCTGTTCGAGTAGCGGGACGGCGTCTTTCAAGCCAAGTAACCCGGCCCATGTGACAAGAGTCCCGTAGCGCGCTATTTCATAATGTTCGACGGACTGGGCTGCAGCCACGAGACCCGCGTCCAATGCCGGAGCCTCCTCGAATTCCTCCAAAATCTCCTGTCCTTCTTCGATGATGCCGTCGATCGCCGGGCACGTTTTCCCTTGGGCTCTCTTGCCAAAGGCGTCGAAAACTTGCTGCAGACGCTCGATCTGACCTTCCGTCTCGTCACGATGTTTTTCGAACGCCGCCTTCAACTCTTTGGACTCCGCGCCCTTTGCCATTTTCCGGAGCGCCGTCAGAATCTTGCGTTCGGCGTAGTAGATGTCTTTCAGACCATCATAGAAAAGGTCTTCCAAGCCCTTGGAGCTGCCCTGAGAGCTTTTTTTCGTCGCCATTGTCATCTCCTCTTTCATTTCTATCGACGCATGCATGGCTCTAACTGGACCAGTCTCTTGTTGTTCCTTCGGCGACGGCACACCGGCAGCCAACAGCGAGCGACGGTCGGGTTGACCGCTGATTTCAGTCCGCCGCGCCAGCAGCGGCTTGAGCATCTCGGCTGCGCTCCATTGCGGAAGTTCCGGAATGAGGATCGTCTGCCTGAAGGGTTTCCGCTGTCATCGAGTCCTTGCGGCCGCATTTTTCGCAACGGACCTTTGCCCGCACCTGATCAAGGTTCCCGATCTCTTCTCGGGCCCCCAATGGCGTCGAACCTGGACGAAGTTGCCGACCAGATCAGCAGTGTATAGGGGCCGCGGACCTGTTTTGCGATGTAGTTGAACTCACCTTGAGGCAGCTGCTCGCGCAGGCGTTTGGACGACAGGCGGACGGCATCATGGCCTCTAAATTCGAATTCGAGGTCAAGAGGACCACGTCCACAGCATAGTTGCACCTAGGATCCTCCTCGATGTCGCCAGCGGCGCGAAGCCTCAGATGGTCTTCGAAAACCCCTCTGCGGACCGAGCATGTCATGTCTCCTTTGCAGTACCGGAAAGGCCGTGGACAGCCGTGTCGTCCTTCGCGATGCTGAACGGATGCGACGGCGGTTTGTTCCTGAGGCCAACATGCGCTGGAGCCGGATTGACTTGCACCCCCGATCACAAACGAATGAGAACATTCAATCGGGGTCCTCATGGCTTCCGCCATCGACATTCTGGCATGCTGACCAGCGACGAGGTCGGCAATTGTCCAGGACTAGAGCGGCCGGCCAGGTGCAGCGGTGCCGGGGGGACCTCACGCTCCAAGGCCGTCCTGGCCTTCGCCAGCGACAACCACAAGGCCTGCAAAAAAGCTTCATCTGCTTGCGGTGTTAATCCGACCTCCTTGCAATGTTCAACGATCCTGTCCTGGATCGACACTGCGGTTTCATACCGTTGGACAACCCTTGCCAGAACGTCCTGACAGGTGCCAATCGCCACCTCCCGAATGTGGTCAGCGACGGGAGAGAGGGCAGCACGGGTGACATCATGAGCAACGGGGGCGTCCCGATCAGTCGGATGTATTCCGCCTCGGGCTGCCCATAAGAACGATCCGCCAACGCGCGTCTATAGCAATAGCTTCAGCCTTCAATTGAACAAAGCAATCGTGCGGGGACCGGTCCTCACCCATGACCAGGGCTGACCCGGTCATACCGTCAAAGCCAATAAGGCCAACCTCGGCCTCGACGTCAGCCCGAAGCTTCGCCACCATTGACCCGGGACCGCTCTCGAAGAAATCGACGGTGTCAATCGGGACCGAGGCCTGCTCCAGGTGCGTCCTCAGTCCCAAGTGACGGGCTTCGAGGTGAGGCTGCAGCAACGTCAGATCCGGCGCGCTCAGGCCGCAACAGTTCGTTCTTGAACGAGGTTTCCATCTGCGCTGTCTCCCGATCGGGGCGGAAGCGCGATCGTCGCTCACAGCTGACGACGCCCTAACAATTGTCGACAGTCAGGGGAAAGTATACCTAAAAGGGCGGGGAGTCTCAAAAAGCTACTATGCTGACCAGAGAGGCTCGTCAGTCTGGCGATCATCAAGATGCTGCTAACAAGCAGTGTCCGCCTCTCCTGGTCGAAGGTTGCCTTCGCAATCTGGTGTGCGCCTTTTGTCGAAGCATAACGGCCCCAAACTGATTCATCCTCTGGGGAAGCCAAGCGGTATCGACGCTGCCTGAAAACTTACGCGCAAGCTCCACACTTTCGGGGGGCGCTTTGTCGATCGACCAGAGTAGCCAAGCACCCCTTCTGTATCCCATAGTATTCGGCTTCGCCTATTGCTCCGGAACGGCAGAGGTTTGCGGACGATTTCGTGCTGCTTCGGCAATTTCCGGGATGTATTTCGTCGCGGTGCAGCTTCGGTTCACATTGGCGCGTGCGTCGAATACCTCTTTCTCGCAGACCCGCTTGGCGAGCTCGATAGGCACATGAACTGCCAGAGGCACTTCCACCTCGGAGATTCCAAGCTCCCTTGCGATCTGCTGTTTCACTTCGTGCCTGCCAAGCGAAACGTCGACGCCGACATCCTGGGCATCTTCGGTTGTCGATGATGCGCCTTGCCCCGGCAGATCTTGCTGCTCGGTCTGAGCAAATGACTGCACGGCAAAAAGCTGCAAGGCGAACACGGCGAGCGGCAAAATTCGTTGGAATACTCTCATGCCTGGCTCCTGCAGGTGCCTTTAACAACGGCAAAGTATTTGAAGCGTTCCAGAGGCGGGGATGCGCGCGCTCAGCGGCAGTCGAGGCGGGTTTTTTCTGTTGGAATACGATATGGCGACCGTGGTTGGGTGCCGACAGCCGACTGTGCTGGCACATCGGAGTGTAGGAATTTGCCTACCGAGAAAGAAAGACAAGCCAGAGACGAGCGCACCTCGGATGCTGCACGAGGATTGACCGACATTGAGCGTGCGGCACGAGACGCAAAGACCGCGGCTTCGGGAGCAGCGCCTGAAGGCCGCACTTGCTGTGACGTCGGCCGCGGCATCTAAACCGAAGAGGACACCAAAAACCACGAAAGCCTAGCAGTCACTTGCACCACACGGGAGCTTGCATTCAACCCCACGGTGCTCAAGATCCAAGTAGGCTCTGCAGCTCTCTAGGCTCACAACCTCGTGCACCCAAGTTTGATCCTGCTGCAGCAATCAGGACTACCCCAGAACGAATATGGCCAGCAGGGCAACAAAGAGAACGAGGGCAGTCCAAACTGAGCAACGTGCCGTGCAAGGCTGTTCCCAACGCTCTCGGAGCCAACTTGGTGTCAGTCCAACTGCCGGTTGCCGTAGGGCTTCGAATCGCTCTAGCGCTATCGGCAATACAGCGCGGCTCTCCTCTGAGCGCGACCGCAGCTCCCTTCAGGCAAGATGCGCGAGCAGACGGATATCTATCTGACCGAAAGCAAAAGAAACCACGCGTGCCCCACTGAAAGCACAAGCAAGCGCAAAGGTTCCTGAACTGATGCTCGGCTGGCGGGAACTTGCTCGCCAGCCGAGTTGAGTTCAGGCGGTGGTCGGGGGAGATCAGCCAGCCACACGCTGGTGATTCCAACCTGAGCCGATGTGCCAATCAGCAACCTTCGTCGGTCTTTTTCACCTGGCCTGGCGCGGCGGTATTGGCTGTCGTGTCCTGCTGACCAGGCGCCGCCTGCTGAGCGCTGCCAGTCTGCTGGCCGGGCGCGCAGTCTCTGGCCGAGTTCGGATTTGTGGTGCCGCTGGTGGTGGTCGTGTCGGTGCCCTGATCGCCGGACATGTTGGTGCCGCTGCTCGTCGTGCCGGTGCCCTGATCCGTCGTACTGGGCATGGTTGTCGTGGTCGAGGTTCCGCTGGTCGAGGTTCCGCTCGAAGTTCCGCTGGTCGTCTGGGCAAAGGAAAGCCCTGCCGACACCGCCAGCACGGCCGAAGCCAAAAGGATGCGTTTCATCTTCTTTCTCCTGTCTGAATGCGCGGGATGCGCCTGGCAAATCGAACAGGCAGACAGAAGGAGTGTTCCCCGATGAAGTTCAACTTTTGTAACTCTGGTCATAGGTCCGCCTTAGGATGGCCGGCGTATATTAGAAGCCTCATGACGGCGGCTCGATTCGAAAAGCAATCAACGAGCGGAGAGGCCGTCGCGTTCCTTGTGACTGCGGTGGCGCGGTGAGGCACAAGGCTCAATGCGGAGCGCCAGCCGCCGCGATCAGCGCCTCGTCGAGAATCCACTTCAGCTTCGCCGAGCGCTAGTAGCTTGATCTGCTTGCCGTTCTCACTTGCCAGGAACGACATGCAGCGGTCGCAGTATGCCATGCGGACCTTCAATATGTCGCCGTATGGATACCCTCCGGCGAAGGCCGCCTTGCGAGAGGACGGCACGGTAGCGAGGCTGCGCTCTTAAGGTCGCCCTTACGAGCGAAGTTAGCAGCACAGCATGAGCCATGTGACGTTATTGACCGGGCCTGAGCGTCGTCGTCGTTGGCGTGAAGAGGATCAGTGCCGGATACTGGCCGCGGCATTCGCGCCCGGGGCCACAGTGGCGGCGGTAGCGCGTCAGTACGATGTCGCGACCAGCCTGATCTATAAGTGGCGCCGCACGGTGAGAGCCCGCGAGACGGGCTTTGCCGAAGTTG
>NZ_JAMYQN010000018.1:0-118866 GCF_040320905.1 Mesorhizobium sp. M0590 | reverse complement strand
GCCCAAGGCCGCGCGCCTGGTCCTCAAGCGGCCATGACCGCTGGCATCGGATGGATTGCATGGAACGGAACGCAAAGCCGGTTCCAGGTGTTGATCATGCCGAGCGCCACCGAGAGCTTGACCAGCTCCTCTTCCGAGAAATATTCGAGCGTCCTTGCATAGAGTTCGTCCGACACACCGTTGTCGGCAATCCTGGTCAGCGCGTCGGTCCAGGCCAAGGCCGCGCGTTCGCGCTCTGAAAACAGCGGCGATTCCTTCCAGGCGGAGACGAGATAGAGCCGCTGCTCGCTTTCGCCGTCGCGGCGCGCTTCGCGGCTATGCATCTCGACGCAATACGAGCAGCCGTTGATCTGCGACGCCCTGAGCTTGATCAGATGCAACAGGCTTTTTTCGAGCCCGCATTCGTCGACTGCCTTGTTGAGCGCCGACACCGCCTTCATGATCTCCGGCGCCGCGCCGAAAAATTGCAGCCTCTGTTTCATCGTCTGTAGCCTTTCATGCTTGCTTGGTTGAACTTGATTTCTGCGGCCGCCGATGGCGCTCGACGAAGGCGCAGTTCGCGGCGACCGAACGGGGATCGGCATCGGCCGTGTATTCTGCAACGATGTCGGACAGCCGGGCGTCGGCGAGCGCGGCGCGATAGGCACGCTCGGCCTTCAGCATGGCTACGTTGATGCCGCAGGGTTTGACATAGACCGAGGCATCGAGCTTCGCTGGGCCGCGCTGGCGGATTTCGGCGCAGCGGAACGCCGGTTCACGCCCCTCGACGGCCAGCACGATATCGAGCAGCGTTATGCGTTCCGCCGGCCGCGCCAGCCGGTAGCCGCCGGACGGCCCCGGCACTGATTCCAGAATGCCGGACGCAGTCAGCGCGTTGAGATGCTTAAGCAGATAGCTCGGCGACAGCCCGAACGCTTCGGCCATGGCAGCACCTGGCAAGGTCGCGGCGCCGTCAACGCCGGCGAGCATCGCGGCGCAGTGGATGGCCGCTTCGACGCCTTCGCCCAGCTTCATTGTTCTGATCTCCAATTCATGGAGATATACTATCCTGGATAATTTATGTCCGCAATAGCCATTTGAAAAAAGCGGCGCCCGCAGGTGCCGCTTTTCCACAACGGGCTGTGCGCTACTCCGCCGCCACCTTGGCCATCGGATTGTTCGGATGCGTCGTCCAGTTGGCATAGATCGGCGACACCGGCCTGCCGGTGCGCTGGTCCATCACGCCGACCGCCAACGCCTCCATGGTGATGCAGTTCTCGACCGGACAGACATTGACGCAGAGATTGCAGCCGACGCATTCGGCCTCGATCACCTCGAAATGCCTGACGCCGTCGACGATTGCGGTGATCGCCTGGTGCGAAGTGTCCTCGCAGGCGATGTGGCAGCGGCCGCATTTGATGCAGGCATCCTGGTCGATATGCGCCTTGGCGACGTAGTTGAGATTGAGATACTGCCAGTCGGTGACGTTGGGCGTGGCACGGCCGACGATGTCGTCGAGCGTGGCATGGCCCTTCTCGTCCATCCAGTTTTCCAGGCCGGCGATCATCTCCTGCACGATCTTGAAGCCGTAGGTCATCGCCGCCGTGCACACCTGCACATTGCCGGCGCCGAGCGCCATGAATTCGGCGGCGTCGCGCCAGGTGGTGATGCCGCCGATACCGGAGATCGGCAGGCCATGCGTTTCCGGATCGCGCGCGATCTCGGCCACCATGTTCATGGCGATCGGCTTCACCGCCGGACCGCAATAGCCGCCATGCGAACCCTTGCCGTCGATCGTCGGCTCCGGCGCGAAATTGTCGAGGTTGACGCCGGTGATCGAATTGATGGTGTTGATCAGCGACACCGCGTCGGTGCCGCCGGCAAGGGCAGCGCGTGCCGGCTTGCGTATGTCGGTGATGTTGGGCGTCAGCTTGGTGATGACCGGCATGCGGGTATTGGCCTTGCACCAACGCACCACCATTTCGATGTATTCCGGCACCTGGCCGACTGCCGCACCCATGCCGCGTTCCGACATGCCGTGCGGGCAGCCGAAATTGAGCTCGATGCCGTCAGCGCCGGTCTCCTCGACCACCGGCAGGATCGCCTTCCAGGCATGCTCCTCGCACGGCACCATCAGCGAGACGACGATCGCCCGGTCGGGCCAGTCCATCTTGACCTGCTTGATCTCGCGCAGATTGACCTGCAGGTCACGGTCGGTGATCAGCTCGATATTGTTCAGGCCAAGCAGGCGACGATCGGCGCCCCAGATGGCGCCGTAGCGCGGCCCGTTGACGTTGACCACCGGCGGCCCTTCTTCGCCGAGCGTCTTCCAGACAACGCCGCCCCAGCCAGCCTTGAAGGCGCGGATGACGTTATAGGCCTTGTCGGTCGGCGGCGCCGAGGCTAGCCAGAACGGGTTCGGCGATTTGATGCCGACGAAATTGTTGCGGATGTCTGCCATGCTCATGCCCTCCCGTTCGAGGTCAGTGCCCGATGAATGCTTTCCGCCGCGTCGCGGCCTTGTGCGACGGCCGAGACTGTCAGGTCGTCGCCGCCAAAGATGCAGTCGCCGCCGGCCCAGACGTTTGGCAGCGAGGTGCGGCCTTCGGCGTCGACCTTGATGCGGCCGGCTTCCAGGTCAAGCAAAGCCCCGCTGCCGTTGAGCGCAGCCGGGACAAAACTCTGGCCGATCGCCTTGAACACCTGGTCGGCGACGAGCGTCAGCCGCTCGCCGGTGCCGACGAGCCGGTCGCCGTCCATCGCGGTGTATTCGAGCTCGATCGCCGACACCTTGCCGGCGTCGGCAATGACCCGCTTCGGCTGCAACCAGTGCCGGATGATGACGCCGTTGGCGGCAGCCAGATCCTGCTCGAATTCGGAGGCGTTCATGTGCTCCGGGTCGCGCCGATAGCAGATCGTTACCTCTTCGGCTCCGAGCAGCTTCGATTGCACCGCCGCGTCGATCGCCGTCATGCCGCCGCCGATGACGACAACACGCCGGCCGACCGGCAGGCTGGCCAGATCACTGGCCTGGCGAAGCTCGGCAATGAACTCGACAGCATTGCTGACGCCCGGCGCCTCCTCGCCATCCGCTCGCAAGGCATTGACGCCGGCAAGCCCCATGCCGAGGAACACCGCATCGTAATTCCTGGTCAGATCCGACAGCTGGTAATCACGGCCGAGCGCCTTGCCGTTCTGGATGTCGATGCCGCCGATCGACGTGACATAGTCGACTTCAGCCTGGGCGAAATTGTCGACGCTCTTATAGGCGGCGATACCGTATTCATTGAGGCCGCCGGGCTTTGGCCGAGCTTCCAGGATGGTCACGTCGTGGCCGTAGCGGGAGAGCCGATGCGCGGCGGCAAGCCCCGCCGGTCCGGCGCCGACCACGGCGACCGTCTTGCCGGTCGGTTCGGGGCGCTCGTAGAACTGCTTGTTTTCGGCCATGGCGACATCGGTGGCGTAGCGCTGAAGGCGACCGATCTGCACCGGCTTGCCTTCGGCCACCTCGCGCACGCAGACTTCTTCGCACAGCGTCTCGGTCGGGCAGACGCGGGCGCACATGCCGCCCAAAATGTTCTGATCAAAAATAGTCTTGGCTGAGCCGATCGGATTGCCCGTCGAAATCTGGCGGATGAACAGCGGGATGTCGATCGAGGTCGGGCATGCATTCATGCACGGCGCATCATAGCAGAAATAGCAGCGGTCGGACTCGACCAGCGCCTCGTGATGATCGAGCGGCGGGTGCAGGTCGGCGAAGTTATCAGCATATTGGTCCGGCGAGAGCCGCCCGCCGGCAATGCCTTGCTTGAACTGGCCTTCTGGCATCGTCAGTTCCCCATGTTCTTGTTTTGGGGAAGGCTAGCACGTTTTATTTTTTTATCAATTGGTCAATTTTCGGTGCAAACCGCTGAAAGGGCTGAACAAAACATGATAGATGCACTCATGTTTTTTGAGCACCGTCCGTTGCGCCTCAAGGATGCGGCGCGCAGAATTGGCTATCAGGGCGGTAGGCGCTTGAGCATCGTGCGCGACTTTCAAACATTGGAGAAGGTGATGGACATTGTTCAGGAGGCGGTTCAGCGGTGGGAGCCTGTGCAAGATTTACCGCTGGCTGCCTGCCAGGTGTGGCGTCTGAAATCCGACAACTACTTTGAATTGGCCGTCGAAGGCGACTTCTTCGTCGGGACGTCCGAACGAACCCTCAAGATCAACTTCCACGGAGTGCTAGCAATTTCGGCTTATGACGACATGTTGGGAGTGACCCATGTCAGCGCTAGCAGCTCAATCCCCTTGATTGGCTCTGGCAGGCAAGCCTCCTATAGATGGCCCCTCCTCCGAGTCGAGAACTCGCACTGGTTGCGATCAATACCCGGGCCGACAGACGACTGTTCGCATTTCCTATTGCTCAGTCTCGAATGCACGGTAGAGGTGATTGCTCGTGAAGCCATAGCCGCTTGGATCTGATCACTGCGTTGCGCACCACGCCTTCCACAACCATTCCGGGCAGCGGGATAGGCCTTAGACTGGTGATGGTCCGCTCTGGTCAGGGAAGTGAGCGACATCCGGCGCATGGATCAACAACCCCTCGTTGACTGAGAGCAAAGTCGAAAACCGCAGGGCGCGCAACCCGGTAACATTTCCAATTTGCCGTCATCTTTTTTGGCCGCTGTCGGATTTTCGTCGTGAAGATCGTCCTAGAATGGATCGCGCATGATCGATGTACAAACCGCAAGGAGCACGACAATGCCACAGTCCCCCATGCCCTTCTTCTGGTACGAGCTGATGACCACCGATCTCGACGCCGCCGAGGCGTTTTACACCTCCGTGGTGGGCTGGAGGGGGCAGCCTTTCGAAGGGGCCCAGGGCATGCCGCGCTATATCGTCATGAATGTCGGCGAGCGCGGCGTCGGCGGGTTGATGACGCTGCCCGATGACGCGCGCAAGATGGGCATGCCGCCGGCCTGGGTCGGTTATATCCTCACCAGGGATGTCGATGCCGCAACGGCCTCCCTCAAGAAGGCTGGTGGCGCGGTTCACCGCGAGCCCGACGACATTCCTGGCGTCGGCCGCTTCGCCGTCGTTGCAGACCCGCAAGGCGCGATGTTCAACTTCCTGCAGCCCAGCGGCCCCGACCAGCCGCCGCTACAGTTGGCGACCCCCGGCAACATCGGCTGGCATGAGCTCTACACGTCAGACTGGAAGGCGGCGTTCGATTTCTATTCCAGCCAGTTCGGCTGGGAGAAGGGCGACGCCATGGATATGGGTCCGATGGGCGTCTATCAGCTTTTCGCCTTCGGCGGCGAGCCCGTTGGCGGCATGATGAACAAGCCCGAGCAGATCCCGGCGCCGGTCTGGCAGTTCTATTTCAACGTGCCCGGCATCGACGCGGCAGCCAAGCGCGTCACCGACAATGGCGGCAAGATCCTGATGGGTCCGATGGAGGTCCCCGGCGGCAGCTGGATCGTACAGTGCACAGACCCGCAAGGCGCGCACTTTGCTCTGACAGCGCCCGGGCATTAACGGCCGCGCTGATCGCGGGGCCGCCATCGTGCGGCCCCAAGGCTGCAGCACGCCTCACGACTCACTCACCGACAGTTGAATGCAGGCCGGACTATGTGAATGGTCCGGCCTTTGGCGATGACCTATGGCCGGGCTAGGTGAAAATGGAGTCGTAGATGAAGCTTTTCGAAGGCCTCGCCGGATATCAACCGTTCGCCCTTGCCGCCTTGCGCATCATGACGGCGCTGCAGTTCATTGAGCACGGCACCCAGAAACTGTTCAATTTCCCCGTCGGCGACCATGCCGGCACCATGAGCGGGCTATCGCTGACCGCGGCCATCCTGGAATTCGGAGGCGGCATCCTGCTGGTATTGGGGCTTTTCACCAGGCCGGTGGCATTCCTTCTCAGCGGCGAGATGGCGATCGCCTATTTCATGGCGCACATGCCGCGCGACTTCTTCCCGGTCAACAACGGCGGCGATGCGGCAATATCGTTCTGTTTCATCTTCCTGTATCTGGTGTTCGCCGGCGCCGGCGCCCTGGCGCTGGACAACCGCCGCGGTGCCTGAAACGTCACCCACGCATCCGCTCGAAATTCGCGTCGAACAGCGGGATCCGCTGCATGCGCGCAGCGTGGCGTTTGCCCAGAAGCTCAATCTCGAAGCCGTCGGCTTCGTCGGCAATCTCTTTCGGCACATAGCCGATGGCGACGGACTTTTTCGAATGATGCGCGTAGCCGCCCGACGTGACCCAACCGCGCACGGCACCGCCGTACCAGATTGCCTCGTCGCCGATGACGTCGGCATCGACAGTATCGACGACAAAGGCCCGCAGCCGCAGTCTGCCGCCTTGCTTGCGCTCGGCCAACGCCGCCTGCTTGCCGATGAAATCGGCCTCTTTGCCGTAGGCGACGAAGCGGTCGAGGCCGGCCTCCAGCGGCCCATAGATCGGCCGGTATTCGCGCGCCCATGAGCCGTAATTCTTCTCGAGCCGCAGCGCATTGAGCGCGCGCGAGCCGAACAGGCCGATGCCGAATTCCTCGCCCGCCGCCATCAGCGCCTGACAGGCGGCACGCTGATATTCCGGCGCCACCCAGATCTCGTAGCCGAGGTCGCCGGTGTAGCTGACGCGCCCGACCAGGCACGGCGCCATGCCGATATCCATCCTGCTGATGGCCATGAACGGAAAGGCCGTATTCGACACGTCAGATCGTGTGACCTTTTCAAGAAGGTTCCGCGCGCTCGGCCCGGCGATCGATAAGCCGGTGAGTTTTGCTCCCAGCGCCTCGATGCTAACAGAGTCGTCCTTCGGCAGGTGCGCTTCGAACCAGCGCATGTGGTACTGCTCGGCGACACCGCTGCCGGCCAGGAACCAATCCTTACATGCAGAATTTGGACCGCCGAGATTGGCCAGCGTGAAATCGCCGATTAGCCTGCCGTCTTCCTTCAGCATCGGCGCCAGCGCCATGCGGCCGGGCCTTGGCAGCTTGCAGGCCAGCAAGCGGTCGAGCCAGGTTGCTGCACCCGCGCCGGTCACTCTGTATTTGGCAAATGACGAGATTTCCGACAGACCAACGCGTTGCCGAACCGTCTCCACTTCTTTCGCGACATGCTCGAAGTCGCTCGAGCGGCGCCAGGAGAATTCGTCCTTGACCCCTTCGGGCGCATACCACAGCGGCACTTCCAGCCCATAGGCGACGCCCCATTGCGCGCCCTCGGCCGACAACAGATCATAGACCGGCGTCGTCTTGAGCGGTCGCCCAGCCGGCAGTTCCTCGTTCGGGAAGCGGATCGAAAACCGCCGCGAATAGTTCTCGCGCACCTTGGCGTTGGTATAGGCCATCGTCGCCCAGTCACCGTAGCGCGACACATCCATCGCCCAGATATCGGCGCCGGGATCGCCTTCGATCATCCAGTTCGACAGCGCCAGCCCGACGCCGCCGCCCTGCGAGAACCCGGCCATGACACCACAGGCCACCCAGAACCCCGGCAGGCCGCGCACCGGCCCGACCAGCGGATTGCCGTCCGGTGCGAAGGTGAAGGGCCCGTTGATGATCTGCTTGATGCCGGTGTTCTGGAAGGCCGGGAAATGCCGGAAGCCGACCTCCAGCGACGGCGCGATCCGGTCGATGTCGGGTTCGAGCAGCTCGTGGCCGAAATTCCATGGCGTCTGGAACTCGGACCAAGGCTTGTTGGCCTTTTCATAAGTGCCCATCAGCATGCCGCCGCGCTCCTGGCGCAAATACAGCTCGCCATCGAAATCCACGGCATGGATGATTTCGGAACCAGTCTTCTGGTTCCAGGCGGCGACTTCCGGCATGTCCTCGGTGATCAGGTACATGTGCTCCATCGCCAGCACCGGCAGCTCCAGCCCGACCATGCGGCCGACCTCACGCGCCCACAGGCCGCCGGCGTTGACGACATGCTCGGCCACCACCTCACCCTTGTTGGTGATGACACGCCACAACCCGTCGGCGCGCCGCACAATGTCCTCGACCTTGGTGAAACGCTCGACCTCGGCACCAAGCTTCCTCGCCGCCTTGGCGTAGGCATGGGTAACGCCGGACGGATCGAGATGACCGTCCTCCTTGTTGCGCACGGCACCGACGAACTGCTTGGGATCGAGCAACGGCATCAGCTCGGCCGCCTCATCAGGCGATATCTCCTCGAGCTCGATGCCGAGATAGCGGCCCTTGGCGACGACGCCGCGCAGCCAGTCGAGCCGCGCCTCCGTCGCTGCCAGCAAGACGCCGCCTGTCAAATGCACGCCGGTCGCCTGGCCGGACAGTTCCTCGATCTCCTTGTAGAGCGAGATTGTGTATTTCTGCAGCTTGGCGACATTGGGATCGCCATTGATCGTGTGCATGCCGCCGGCGGCGTGCCAGGTCGAGCCGGAGGTCAATTCATCGCGCTCCAGAAGCACGATGTCTGTCCAGCCGTGCCGGGCCAGATGGAACAGCACGGAGCACCCGACGACGCCACCGCCGATAACCACTACCTTTGCATGCGATTTCATGGGATTCTCTCTGACGTCAACGAGTTGGATGGGAACGATGAATTCGGGGAGGAGCCCCACGAGCGCGAGCCTTCGATCATCACGGCTCGCTTTGCCCGATCGCTTCCTTGCGCTTGGCCACGTACGTCTCAAGCGCCTCGCGCCTGGAGACTTCCATCACCGGCTCGACATAGTCCTCCAGCGCCTTCTTCCAAAGCCTCGTCGCCCGCGCCGTGGCATCGAGCCCGCCAGCCTCCTGCCAGGCCTCGAAATTTTGCCAGTTGGACAGCATCGGCTGGTAGAAGGCTGTGGCGTAGCGCTCCAGAGTGTGCGGCTCGCCGAAGAAATGGCCGCCGGTCGGAACCGCACCCAGAGCCTCGACAGCAAGCTCGGCCTCGTTGACCTCGATCGGGCGCAAAAACTCCATCATGTGCTGGATCATCTCGACGTCGATGATGAACTTTTCGAACGACGCTGTCAGTCCGCCCTCTTGCCAGCCGGCGGCATGGTAGACGAGGTTGCCATGGCCGAGCACCGCGCCCCACAGCGCCATCAGCGTCTCATAGGCGCCTTGCGCGTCGGCGGCATTGGAAGCCGAGCCCGGCGTTGTGCGATAAGGCAGGTTGTAACGCCGCGCCAACTGTCCGGACGCGATATTCGCCTTGGTGTTTTCAGGCGTGCCGAACGCCGGCGCTCCCGATTTCATATCGACATTGGAGGTGAAGGCGCCATACATCACCGGCGCTCCGGGGCGGACGAGCTGCGTCAGCACCACGCCGAACAGCGCCTCGGCATTCTGCTGGGCGAGCGCGCCGGCAAGCGTCACCGGGCTCATCGCCCCCATCAGCGTGAATGGCGTTACCGCCACCGACTGGCCGAACTCGGCCATCGTCATCAGCCCCTCGGCCATCATCTCGTCGAAGCGGCGCGGCGAATTGACCGAAATGATCGTGGTGACGCCGGGATCGTCGCGCATCTCGTCAAGCGTCAGTCCGCGCGCGATTGCCATCATTTCGATGCCGTCGAGCGCCCTGCCGCGGCCGATGGCCGAGACGTGAAAGCTTTTGTCGGTCAGTGTCAGATTGGCGAAATAGGTGTCGAGATGACGGGAATTCGCCGGCAATTCTACCGGCGCGCAGACCTGGTTGCCTAGCATGTGGATGCAGTTGAAATGCTGCGCCAGCCGGACGAGATCGGAATAATCGCGCAAATTGCCGGCACGGCGGCCGCGCTCCATGTCGTGCACATTCGGCGGCCCGGCGACGAGCGTGAAGTTGATGGTATTGCCGCCGAGGTGGACGGCATGGGCGGGATTGCGCGGCGTCAGCGTATAGCTGGACTGCGTCGTCTTCAGCGCTTCCTCGATCATGCCGCGATCGATGCGGACGTTCATCGTTGCATGATCGACCTTGGCCCCGGCCTTCTCGAACAGCGACAGCGCCCGCGGGCTCATCACCTCGATGCCGAAATTCTCCAAGATATGCATCGACGCCTGGTGGATCGCCTCGATCTGGTCGGCCGAGAGCATCGCCATTGGCGGATAGGGATTGGTGACGCGGCGCAACGGCAGTTGCGGGATGGCGGTCGGTCCCCTGTTGCTGGTTCGCTCGGCGCCGCGCTTGCGTCTTGGTTCGCTCATGCCGCGCATCAAAGCGCCGGCACGAGGATCGAGCTGTCAAGAATCCGCCACCTGCGGGCGTGATTTTAGCCAAGGCGGCATTCCGGGAATTTCACATCGGTAAAAGCGACAACAAACGTCGGAATGGTTATACTTGTTCCGCGTCAGGCAAAGCGGCCGATGAGCCGTTAAGGAACGCAGCAAGATTCCTTTTATGTTTTCGGCCTAATGCTCTTGCAATGCGTAGGTTGAGTTTTAGTAAAATTGTAGCGATTGCCGTGCCGCTGGCGCTTTCGGCCTGCGCGACGCCGCCGAACCACATCAACGATGTCTGCGCCGTTTTCGACCAGAATGACGGCTGGTTCGACAATTGGCAGGCGGCGGCACAACGCACCGAGCAGAAATACGGCGTGCCGGTTCCCGTGCTGATGGCGACGGTGCGCAAGGAATCCGGCTTCAAGAGCAACGCCAGGCCGCCGCGCACCAAGCTGCTGGGCTTCATTCCCTGGAAACATATCTCCAGCGCCACCGGCTTCTCGCAGGCGCTCGACGGCACCTGGGCGCAATACCAGAACGAGACCGGCAGCTGGGCGGCGCGCCGCACCAGGTTTGCCGATGCCGTCGATTTCGTCGGCTGGTATCATTCCAAGACCGCCGAGACCCTCGGCGTCGCCCGCAACGACACCTACAATCTGTATCTCGCCTACTATCTCGGCTGGAATGCCTATAAGCGCGGCAATCGCGGCGACGCCGACGTGCAGCGCTATGCGCATGCCACCGAACAGATGGCGCAGGACTACGCCGCGCAGCTACGGCAATGCGCGCCCTAGCCTATTAACGGCTCTCAGCCGCCCTTGGGTTTGCGCGGCTTGCGCGTGGCGTCCTCGGCCTGTCGGCCGTCGCCGACAGTCGGCGGCATGATTGGTGCCACCTGGCTGTCGGCAGAGCTTGAGGTGCCGGTCTCTGAAACCTCGTCGCGAACCTCGTGACGGCGGGCTTTGGCGACCGCTTCGGCATTCTCCACTGCCTGACCCTCGGCATCGGCTTCAACGCTGCCAGTCTTGCCATGCGGGCGCTTGGGCGGATCTCCGGCAAAGCCCGGGCCAACACCGTGGTTTGCATCATCCGGCACGCCCTCATTTGCGGCGTGCTCCTTGTCGAATTTGATCACCGGCTCCATTTTCGCCAGCACGTCGTCGGACAGCCAGCACAAGCTCATATGGCCGTCGCCGAGATTTTTGACTGGCGGCACCTTGGTTTCGCAAAGGTTGTCCGGCACCAGTTTCTTGTAGCCGCAGCGCGTCTGGAACGGACAGCCGGACGGCGGGTTCATCGCCGAAGGGATGTCGCCCTCCAGCACGACGTGCTTCTTGACCACGCTTGTGTCGGCGATCGGGATCGCCGACAGCAATGCCTCGGTATAGGGGTGATAGGGCGGCGCGAATATCTGGTCGGTCGTGCCTTGCTCAACGATATAGCCGAGATACATGACGACGACGCGGTCGGCGATGTAGCGCACAACCGACAGATCGTGGCTGATGAACAGCATCGTCGTCTTGTTCTTGCGCTGGATGTCCATCAAGAGCTCGGTCACCGCGGCCTGGACCGACACATCCAGTGCCGAGACCGGCTCGTCGGCCACCACCACCTTGGCGTCGCCGGCAAAGGCACGCGCAACGCCGATGCGCTGTTTCTGGCCGCCTGAAAGCTGGCGCGGCTTGCGTGTCTCGAATGCCCTCGGCAGCTTCACCAGGTCGAGCAATTCCAGCATCCGCTTGCGGCGGTCGGCCACCGAGTCGCCGACATTGAACTTTTCCAGCGTACGGATGATCTGCGAACCGACCGAATGGCTGGGATTGAGCGTGTCGAACGGATTTTGGAACACCATCTGGATCGATGACACCGTGTCGACGCTGCGCTTCTCGATCCCGGTCGACTGGATCTCCTTGTTGCCGAGCTTCACGCGGCCGGAGCTTGCCGTTTCGAGGCCGAGCAGCACCTTGGCCAGGGTCGATTTTCCGCAGCCGGATTCGCCGACGATAGCGACGGTCTCGGATTCGCGCGCCATGAACGAGATCGTCTCATTGGCCTTGACGACACGGCCCTCGCTCGAGCCGAACACTTCGCTGCCGCCGACCTTGTAGTACTTCCGGAGGTCTTCGATCTGGAGCACCGGCGCACCGGGCACCACCCGCTCGTTGACCTTCTTGGCGCCGGGTGGCAGCGCCTCCCAGTCGATCTCGTTGAAGCGCACACAGCGCGAGAAATGCCCGTCATGGCCTTCGACCGCGATCATCGGAATTTCGGCGGCGTTGCAGACGCCCTCGACGAAATGGTGGCAGCGCGGGCCGAAATTGCAGCCCTTCGGCCGCTCGTGCGGTAGCGGCAACTGCCCCGGGATGGAGATCAGCGGCCGCGAATTTTTGTCGGCGCCCGGCAGCGGGATCGAGCGGAACAGGCCTTGCGTGTAGGGATGGCGCATCCGGTCGAAGACGTCCTTGATCTTGCCGGTCTCCACCGCTTCGCCCGAATACATCACCGTGATGCGGTCGCAGGTCTCCAGGATCAGGCCGAGATTGTGCGACACGAAGATCATCGAGGTGCCGAACTTCTCGCCCAGCCCCTTGACCAGGTCGACGATGCCGGCCTCAACCGTCACGTCGAGCGCTGTGGTCGGCTCGTCGAGCAGAAGCAGCGCAGGCTTCGACAGCAGCGCCATGGCAATGACGATGCGCTGCTGCTGGCCGCCGGAAAGCTGGTGCGGGTAGGAACGCATCATGCGCTCGGGATCCGGCAGCTTCACCGCGCGCACCATTTCCAAGGCGCGTTTGTAAGCTTCGTCCTTCGACACCTTGTCGTGGATCAGTGGCACTTCCATCAGCTGCTGGCCGACCTTCATCGCCGGGTTAAGACTGGCCATCGGTTCCTGGTAGATCATCGCGATCTTGTTGCCGCGGATAGCTCGCAGTTCTTCGTCGGACAGTTCTCCCATGTCCTTGCCCTGGAATTTGATCTTTCCGCCAACGATCTTTCCGATGTTGGAGAGGTCGCGCATGATGCCCAGCGACACGGTCGACTTGCCGCAGCCGGATTCGCCGACAATACCCATCGCCTCGCCGGGCATGACCGTGCAGGAAAAATCCATGACCGCCGGGATTTCGCCCTTGCGGGTGAAGAAGGAGATCGACAGGTTCTCGATCTCGATGATCGGCCCATTGGTCGGCCCATTGGTCGGCTTGGCGGGATTTCGAACTGCCTCATTCATGGGTCGCTCCAATCCTTGTTCTTCAGGCATGTCGGGCCGAACCCGGCATCGATCTTCCCGGCATCAATCTTTCATAGACTGTTCGCGCAACGAATCCGCCAGGAGGTTGAGGCCGAGCACGAACGACATCAATGCGATCGTCGGCGGCAGCGCCGGGTGGATGAAGGAGCGCAGCAGCCGGCTGGCATCCTTGATCGCCGTGCCCCAGTCCGGGCTTTCCGGCGCCAGTCCCAGCCCGAAATAGCCGAGCGTGCCGAGCAGGATCGTGGTGTAGCCGATGCGCAGGCAGGCGTCGACGATCAGCGGCCCGCGCGCATTGGGCAATATCTCCCACAGCATGATGTACCAGGGCGATTCACCGCGCGTTTGTGCCGCCGCAACATAGTCGCGCGTTTTGATATCCATGACCAGGCCGCGCACGATGCGGAACACGCCGGGGCTGGAGGCGAACACCACCGCCACGAAGATGTTGAGCTGGTTGGGATCGATGTGGATGATCTTGAACGGATCGGCATCGAAGACAAGGCCTGCATAGATCCAGCCGCCAAGTACCAACGTCAGGCCAAGCAGGATATAGAGGCGGTCGGGGCGGTTCTTGTAGCGCGTCCAGAACAGCACACTGAAGAAGATGATCGGAAACAGGAAGAACAGCCCTGCCATCGCGTAGGGGATCGGCGTGTCCATGATGCCCGGCGTCACCAGCAGGTAGAACAGGAGGATCACCGGGAAGGCCAGCACAAGGTTGGCGAGGAAGGACAGCACCGTATCGATCTTGCCGCCATAATAGCCGGCCGGCAGGCCGAGCGTAATGCCGACCATCAGCGCAAAACCGGTCGCCGCCGGCGCGATGATCAGCACGATCTGGCTGCCATAGACCATGCGCGAGAACACGTCGCGGGCGAGCTTGTCGCCGCCGAAATAGTATACAAGTTTCGACGCCGGCTCGATTGCGCCCGGCAGCGCGTCCTTCATGATCGGCACTTGGGCGAGCGGATCGAAGGGCGAGATGGTCGACGCGAAGATCGCCGTAAACAGCCAGAACAGGCAGATGCCGACGCCGACGATGCCGACGCCGCTGTCGAAAAGCTGGCCGTAAAGGCCTAGCTTCTTCTTGTAGCCGAAGCTCGCCCCCATCACCAGGGCGAGAGCGATCCAGACCGGCCAGAAGCGGGTAAGCACGCCGAGTACGACGTTGAAGGCGCTGAGATATTCGACCTGCATCCGCCGGTCTCCTATTGAACTCTGATGCGCGGATTGAGAAACGCGTAGCCGACATCGGAGATGAGCTGTGTGATCAGGACGATAAACACCGAGACCAGCGAGCAGCCGAGCAGAAGATCGATGTCGTTGTTGCCGGCGGCCTCGACCAGCGTGTAGCCGAACCCCTGGTAGCGGAACATCACCTCGACGATGACGACGCCGGTGAGCAGCCAGGGGAACTGCAGCATGATGACCGTGAATGGCGCGATCAGCGCGTTGCGCAGAGCGTGCTTTATCACCACGCTGCCGAAGGAGAGGCCCTTCAGCCGGGCGGTTCGGATATATTGCTGTGTCATCACCTCCACCATCGAGGCGCGGGTCATGCGAGCGATGTAGCCGATGCCGTATATCGCCAGCGTCATCACCGGTAAGGTGAAATTATAGAAGGTGATGCCCTGGCTGGCCGAGGCCGCCGAACCGTTCAGCACGCCAAGCCAGGAGGCAAAGATCACGGTGAAGATAACGCCCGAAACATATTCGGGCGTCGCCGTCGAGGCGATCGAAGCCACCGACAATGTGCGGTCGGTGCGTGAACCCTCGCGCATGCCGGCGAGAATACCGATCAAAAGCGAGATCGGCACCATTACGGCCAGCACGCAGAGCATCAGGATGCCGGTGGCGCTGAGCGCCGGAAAGAGTTTCGAAGCGACCGTCGTCTTGAACTTGGTCGAGCAACCGAAATCGCCTTGCAGGATGCCGGAGAATGTCGGCACGACCGGATCGTTGCAGAAGGAGAAACGCTGTGCGGGCTTGCCGGTCGCCGGGTCGGTCACCGGCTGCTTGGGCATGATGCCCAGCCATTGGCCGTAGCGGATAAAGAAATTCTGCCGATAGCCATGGTTGACCAGCCAAGCCTCAAGCTGCTCGGCGGATGTGTGCATTTCGGTCTGGCTGATCGCGAGCTTCTTCAGATTAGGCCCGAGATTGACCAGGAAGAAGACGATCATCGTCAGGCACAGCATCGTCAATGCCATGGTGCCGAGACGCCTGATAACGAAAGAAAGCATGGCGGTCCCCTGCCGGTCGGGTTGGGGGGTGGAACCGGTTTGCAAGCCGTGCGCTGCCGCCAGCGGCAGAACAAGCCTTCAGACCAGTCCCAGATGCAATACCCTTTTTATTGCAGACCCAGGCCGAAGAGTCCGCAACTTTTTGCTGCGCCGACTTCCGGTCCAAGGACCATGCAAAGAGCGAGGGAAAGGGGCGAGACGCCCCTTTCCGGATCGTCCGGTCAGGCCTGCTCGAGCCAGACCTTGCCGTAGTCGCGCTCGAAGGTCGGGTGCATCTTGTAGTTCTGCACCGCCTTGACCGAATGGCTGTAGAGCTTGCGCCAATAAGGCTGGATGATAATGCCGGAATCCTGCAGGATCTGCTCGATGTCCTTCATCATTTCCTTGCGCTTGGCTGCGTCGGCAACCGCGAGCGCAGCGTTGAGCTTGGCATCCCACTCCGGATTCGACCAAGCCGTCTCATTCCAGGCTTCACCGGTACGATACCCGATCGCCAGAACCTGGACGCCGAGCGGCCGCATGTTCCAGTTGGTCATCGACAGCGGATACTTCGTCCAGTCGTTCCAGAAGGTCGAACCCGGCAGCACCGTACGTTTGACCTTGATGCCGGCGTCGCGCATCTGCGCGGCGATCGCATCGCCTGTGTTCTTGTGCCAGTCCTCGTCGACCGTGATCAGCTCGTGCTCGAAATCGGCCTGGCCGGCTTCCGCCATCAGCGCCTTTGCCTTCGCCGGGTCGCGAGCAACCTTCGGCAATTCGTAGTATTCCGGATGGATCGGGGCGACATGGTGGTTCTCGGCAACCGTGCCGGCATTGCCGTAGCCGAGCTGGAGGACGACAGCGTTGTCGACCGCGAGCTGCAGGGCGTTGCGAACCTTCTGGTCGCCGTAAGGCTTGTTGGCCACATTGGTGCGGCAGACGATCGTCGAGGCGGTGACGACCTCGGACTTCGCCAAGTCCATGCCGTCGAGGATCGACACATAGTCGGCCGAGGTTTCGAAATTGGTGTGCACTTCGCCTGCTTCGAAAGCGCTGACCATCGCCGCCGGATCGGTGCCGTAGTCGATGAACTCGATGCCGTCGAGGAAGACGTCACCATCCCACCATTTGTTGTCTTCGCGGCGCTTGTAGACCACTTTCTGGCCGACATCGTAGGAGACCAGCTCGAACGGCCCAGTGCCGATCGGGCAGGACTTGAAGTCGCCGCCTTTTTCGTCGAACGTCTTGTGGACGATGAGGCCGGGATAGTCGCACACGTTGGGAATGAGGGCGATATCCGGCTTGCTGAGCGTCAGCTTGATCGTGTGGTCATCGACCTTGGTCACCGCGCTCTCATCCAGCTTGTCGTCCTTGACCAGCGAACCGAGGCGACCCGGCATGGAATTGCCTTCGGCCTTCTTGTCGGCCCAACGCTTGAGGTTGAAGATGACGTCGTCTGCGGTGAACGGATCGCCGTTGTTCCAGGTGACGCCTTTGCGCACATGCAGCGTGTATTCGGTGGCGTCGTCATTCACGTCCCAGCTCTCCAGCAGATAGGGGCGGAACGTGTATTCGGTGGTGTATTTGACCAGCGGCTCGAGCGCCTGGCGCTCGGCATTGGCGATTTCCGACCAGTCGGACTTGCGCGGATCCTTCGGATCCTTAATCCATTGCGCGACCTTCAGTATCCCGCCTTTCTTGCCCTTCACCTCTTCCGCCTTGGCCGGCGTCGGGTCTGCAAGGCCAAGCATGCCATAGGCCATCGCCGTCGAGGCGCCGAAGACGCTGGCGAGAGCCAGAAATTCGCGACGATCCATCTTGCCTGCCTTGGCATCTTCGGCCATGGCCAGGATGTGATCGGGAACGCGGTCGCCGTTACTCTTGTAGATCGTCATGACTAACTCCCATTGTTGGCTTTCTGCCTTTTAACATTCCGCATCCGCGCCATGATGTCAAAGACGGCACGGATTGGGAACATGCCAAGGAATGTGCAACTTTGAAAGCAGGGCGGTTCGCGCGATAACGACAGTCTTGGCGCAAATTTGCTACTGCGCCAGGGATTTCGTCTGAAATCTCAACGGGCAATTAAACTGGGACATTCGCCGCTGCGCCGCTCGTTCTTCAGGCAACCAGTTGTTCTGCGCGAACGGCCGGTTTCAATATTCCCGTTCGTAGAAAACACCGCCTTTGGCTTCGCCGGCGTCGGTTGCCTCGCCACGCAGCTTGACGCCGCGCCCAACGTCGAGATCGACGGTTGCCTTACCCGAGCCCGGCCTGTCGCCCTTCTGGATCGTCACATAGGTACGGTCGTTGAGATACTTGCCCGCCGAGACGGCGGTGCCACCCTGTTCATCGGTGATTACGTCGAGATCGTCGACGCCGATTGCGCTGCGCAGGTTCTGCAGCAGGGAGGTCGAGCCGCCGACGCCGGCCAGTTGTCCGGCAGCCTCGGCAAGCTGCGCGATCTGCAGCGGCGACAGGTTCGACATCGAACGGCCGAAGATCAGCTGCGCCAGCACCTCATCCTCCGGCAACGCGGGTACCGAGGAGAAGGTGAATTTCGGGTTGTTCGCCTCGCCCGACACCACGATGGTCACGGTGGCGCTGGTCGTCTTCGATTGCGCCGTGAGATTGAGGTAGGGCACCAGAGAGCCGGAAAAGCCGACGGTGCCTTCGGTGAAGGTCAGCCGCTTGGCAAGGATCGTCAACCGCCCGCGCCGCAAGGTGAAGGTGCCGACCGCCTGGGGTGACGATGCCGGGCCGGTCAGCCGCAGCGAACCGCCGAGCTCGGCGTCGACACCCCTGCCCTGGATGAAGATCTGGCTCGGCGCATTGACTGTGACGTCGAGATTGAGGCCGCTGCCGCCGCCACCGCTGCTTGCAGCGGCCGGGCGCAACGCCTTGTCCTGCGCACGTACGGCGGCCGGCGCATTCTTGTGCTTGACGTTGAGCTCGGCCAGCGAGCCGGGCAGCTTTTCGGGTACGGTGATGACGGTCTTGGCCAAGTTGACGGTACCGGAAATCACCGGCGCGGAGATGAGCGGTCCCTTGACGGTCAGGTCGCCGCCAAGATTGGCAGTGACCACCTTGCCGTCGGTATAGCGGCCGTCGACGAGCTTGATCGACAGATCGGCTGGAAAACCCTTAGCCGGATCGATGCCGACGGTGCCGCTGGCCGAAAGGCTGCCGCGTGTCGACAGCGTGCCGGTCAGGCGATTGATCCTGGCCACGCCATTGCCGATAGCGACATCGGCAGTGATGTCGTTGATCGCAAGCCCCGAGCGCGCGTCGAGCAGGCGGGCGCCTGACGTGCGGACCGTGCCTGAGATCACCGGCGACGTCGCCGGGCCGCGCACCTGCACATCGACGTCGGCCGTGCCGCTCAGGGACAGGCCTTGCGCGGCGAGTGTCCTGGTGAGGAAGGCGAACGGCACCTTGCCGGAAAAGTTGAGATCAAGGGTGGGCCCGCCTGATGTCGTCATCGTGCCGCCGCCCTTGAGGCCGAGGCCGGCGGCATCGCTCATGTTGGCGTCGAACGTCAGTCTGTTGCCCGAATACGTACCTGAGGATGAAACGCCCATGCCGCCGAAACCTGCACCACGGGTCTGCGACGTCTGAACGCCTGCGGCGTCGATCTTGAAGGCAACGGCCGGATTGGCCGGCGCGCCCGTCACCTTCACCGTGCCTGAGATGGAACCGGCGGCATCGAGGCCCGGCGAAAAACTGTTGGCTATCGAGATCGGGATGCGGGCCAGCGTCGCGTTGAGGTCGAACGCCTGCCCAGCCTTGCCCGTGACCGTCGCCGTGCCGCCGCCGAGGTTGAGCACCAGCCTGTCGAGGCTGGTCACTCCATTGGCGATGTTGATGGTCGAGGCCTGGGCGATGGCCGCCTTGATGCCGCGGATGGTCGCCTCGCCGGAGGCAAGTTCGACCGTCGTCGTGCCCTTGACCGCCTTGACCCGGCCGGCCGCCCTCAGCGGAATATCCTTGACGGTGGCGCCACCGGAAAAGCCGGTCCATTCGCCGTCGCGCTTGAGATCGACGTTGACGCCCCGAATAGCCGTGCCGCCGGAAGTTACGCTGTCGGCACGGATTTTGCCCGAGATCACCGGTGCCGCCAGACAGTTGGCGATCAGCGCGTCGATGCTCACGGCCTTGGCCGAGACATCGCCGCGCGAGATCGAGGCCGTCGTCGCCTTGACGGCGACTTGCGGCACGGTACCCGCCTTGGAGAAGGCGATCGTGCCGCGCACATCGCCATCGGCCTTTTCCAGTGCCAGGGCCGCAAGCGGACCGATATCGGGCAGGTCGAGCGCCACGGTGCCGGCCGGCAGGAAGGCATCGTCGAGCGCCAGGTCGCCGGAGATACGGTTCTTGCCGAGCGACAGCAAAAGTCCATTGATGGCGCGTTTGCCGTCCGATGTCGCCAGCACGGCGCTGCCCTGCAGCGGTTGGCCGCCGACATTTCCGGTGAGTTGCACATTCGCAGCCGGGTTGGCGGCATCAGCCTTGCCGGTGGCAGTGAGCTTCAGACCGGTGATCTCGCGCGCCGCGACCGAAAGCCTGTCGCTGTTGATACTCAGCGACAGATCCGGCGCGGTGCTGGCGCCTTGCGCATTCAGCGCGAAAGAGATGGCGCCTTTGGCGTCCTTGGATAGCAGCGAGACGTCGCCTAGCGCGCCTTTGACGTCGGCGCTGAGCTTGTTGTCGGCAAGGCTCGCCTGGCCGTCTGCCGTCAGCGAACCGGACGACAGCCTGACGGTATTGGCGGTGACATTGCCATTGGCGTCCCGCTTCAGCGCGGCACTGAATTGCGTTCGCTCGGCGAGCACGCCACGTACCGACCCCGGCAGTGCCGCCGAGGCGGCGTCCGCCTTGACATTGAGGGCGATGGCGCCGTCGGCCAGCGAGACCCGCCCGTTGAAGCCGCTGTTCAACGCGTCGCTGGTCACCGTGCCGCTATCGATGACGATGGCATCGGCGGCAAGGCTGCCGGCGAGTTTGGCGGTGACCTTGCCGGCGATCAGCGGCGCGATAGTCGGATTGTCGAGGCCGATTTTTTCGGCAGTCACGGTGCCGGAGATCGGCCCGCTCCGGGCTTTCACGTCAAAGCGATCGGAGTGCAGCGCAAGCGTGATGCCCTCGATCTTAGCCAGATTGGTGGCGGCCGATGGCAGCGTCGCGGAAATGTCGAGCTTCGGCTGGGCGCCCTGCCCGGCCGCCGTTAGCGATATCGCCTGTAGCTCGAGCTTGATCGGGCTCTCCTTGCTGCCAAGTGACAACGGCAGGCTCGGACCGGTAGAGGCCAGGTCGAGCGAAAAATCGCTGGCACCGTTCGGATTGATGGTGCCGGCTGCCTTGCCGGAGATTTTCTCGCCGGCAAGCGTCGCCTGCTCGATGGCCAGGCCGCTGGCCGACGAGAAACGGCCTGCCGCGTCGAGATCCAGCGGCCCGAGGCCAGCCTGCCGGGTCTGGCTGGTTTCGGCGCCGCTGAGGCGGGCGGTGAAGCGAATATCTGGGGCAGCCGACGATCCGGTGACCTGCGCGGTGCCGCTGAGCGCGCCGACGGCATCGAGACCCGGTGAAAAATCATTGGCAAGCGCTGCCGGCACCGCCGACAAGGTGGCAGCGAGATCGAGCGTCTGGCCGGCCGTACCCGACACGGCAACCGAACCACCGCCGACACCGAGCGCCAATTTCTCTATGCTCACCCTGCCATTGGCGATTGTCAGCGCTGATGGCTGCGCGACAGCTGCCTTGATGCCGCGGATGGTCGCCTCGCCCGAGGCAAGCTCGATGCTGGTGGTGCCGTTCGCAACCCTGACCCGCCCGGACGCGCTGGCCGGAATGCCGGCGACCGTGGCGCCGCCGCTAAAGCCGGTCCAGTCGCCATCGCGCTTCAGGTCGACATCGATGCCGCTGATCACCGTGGTTCCGGAGGTGATCGTGTCGGCCTTGATCTTGCCGGCGATTGCCGGTGCTTTGAGATAATTGGCGACCAGCGCGTTGACGGCGATTGTCTTCGCCGCCAGTTCGCCGCGCGAAATCACGGCGCTCGTCGCATCGATCGCGACCGTCGGCGCTCCGTTGTCGTTCGCAAAGCGGATGGTGCCGCGCACGTCGCCGGCTACCGACTGGCCCGCGAGTGCGGCCAGCGGAGCAATATCGGCGGCATCGAGGGTCAACGTGCCGAGCGGCAGCAGGTTGTCGTCGAGCCCGAGGTCGCCGGAGACCTTGTTGTCGGCTAACGAGACGGCAAGTCCATTGATGGAGCGCTTGCCGTCGGTTGTGACCAGCGATGCCTTGAGGTCGAGCGGCTGGTCGTCGACCGAGCCGGTCAGCGAGACATCGGCGGCTGGACTGGCGATATCGGCCTTGCCGCTCGCGCTCAGCTTGATCTGTTTCACCATATGACCGGACGCCGTCAGGCTGTCGCTGTTGGCCGAAACCGAGAAATCCGGAGCGCTGCGCGCGCCGCTTGCGGTCAGCGCGAAACCGACGGCGCCGCCGACCTTGGCGCCGACCAGCGGCGACAGCACCGATACGTCGCCCAGCGTACCCTTGATGTCGGCCCGGATATCGGTGCCTTGCGCACTGGCGGTGCCGCTGGCGCTAAGCGTGCCGGAGGTGAGTTGCAATGCGTTGGCGGCGAACGCACCGTCCGGGTCGCGTGTCGCGGTTGCGGAAAACTGCACGCGCTCGCCGAGAACCGAGCTGATTTGCGGCGGCAGCGCCGTCGAAGCCGCGTCGGCATTCATCTTGAGCGTCATCGACAGATCGGCAAGCGCCACTGTGGCTGTTACGGACGCATTGAGCGCGTCGCTGCGTAGCGTGCCGTCGTCGACGACAATCTGTTCCTTGCTGACGGAGCCGGCGAGACCGGCGCTGACCCTGCCCGTTATCAGCGGCGCCAAAGTCGCGACGTCGGTGTTCAGGTCGGCCGCCGTCAGCTTGATGGTGACCGGCCCGCTACGGTTCTGGATGTCGAAACCATCGGAATGCACTTGCCCGATCAGGTCGTCCACCCGCGTGCCGCCCGCCACCACCGAGACCAGCGACGCGCCGATATCGACCATCGGCGCCTTGCCACCGCCGAAAGCGCGGGCCGTGGCATCCTTGATCGCCACGGTTATCGGCTGCGCCTCGCTGCCGAGGCTGAGCACGATCGGCGGCCCCTTTGCGGCGAGCTTCACCGAAAGGTCGCTGGCGCCGTTCGGATCGACAATGCCTGTGGCGGTCGCGTGCACGGCGCCGCTGTCGATATTGGCGCGCTCGACATCGACGCCGCCGGCCGCGGTCGCTGTGCCGGCGAGGTCGAAGGTGGTCTTGCCGGCAAACAGCGGTTTCAGGGTTTCGGGCAGGAAGCGCTCGAATTCGCCATCGCCGTTGGCCTCGACATAATGACCCTTGTCGGTGAGCTGATGGCGACCGGTAAGCTGGGTGACGATCCGGCCGTCGACAACGAAGGTCCCTATGCCATTCCAGTTGGCGAGCGGTCCGGTGCCGGAAACGACAATGTTGACCGGCGGCGCGCCCGGCAGGTTGAGCAGGTTGGCGATGATGCCGCCGGCCGGCTCGGATGCCTTAAGGTCGAGGTCGAGCTTGTTGTCGGCCGGCGCGAAATGGGCTTTGGCGTCGACCGTGCCTTGCTTGCCGTCGTGGCGAACGATGTTGAGGTTGGTCTCGATCGCCAATGGTGAGGCGTCCGCCTTGAGCGCTCCCTTGGCTGCAAGTTCGGCGACACCGCTGCCGGCCAGAGCCTGCCCGAGCGCGATTTCGGGAAGGTCGAGTTGCCTGACGTCGATGGAAACCGGCAGCGTCGTCGCTCCGCTTTGGCTCGACTGTGTATTGGCCACCGGCGGCCTTGCCAACTCGATACGCTCGGCCCCAATGCGATCGGCGCTGAAGCTCTTCGACAGGAGTGCCAGCGGCGACCAATCGACGGCCACGTTGCGCGCCACCATCCAGGCGCCTTCGCGATCCTCCAGAACGACATGATCGACCCTCAGCGCGCCCGACCAGATGCCGTCGATGCCGACGACAGTGACCTTGCGATCACCGGTCGAGGCCATGGTCGAGATGATGCCGGCAAGGTTTTCGCGGCCGCGCTCGGTTTTGGTCAGCACGACGAGCGCCCCCACCGCCGCTGCCACGACGATGAGCAGCGTGTAGAAAAGGATACGGAGGATGCGCCTGAATATTGCCATCAGAATGCCTGGCCGATGCCGGCATAAATGCCGAAATGAGGATCGTCGGGGCCGCGGTTGAGCGGCACCGCCGCGTCGACGCGCAGCGGCCCGAACGCCGTCAGATAGCGCAAGCCTACACCCGCGCCGACCTTCATGTCCGAAAAATCGGGGACCTGCCTGGTCGACACCGTGCCGGCATCGACGAACGGCACGACGCCGATCTTGTCGGTGACGGCGATGCGCATCTCGACCGAGGTCTCGAAGAAGGAAAGCCCGCCGATCGGCTCTCCATTGCTGTCCTTCGGGCCGATGCCTTGATAGGCATAGCCGCGCACCGAACCGCCGCCGCCTGAGTAGAAGCGTCGATCTGCCGGAACATCTTGAAGACTGGCGCCGATGATAGAGCCGATGGCGACACGTTCGGCGAAAACGAATTTCGAGGCCGAATCGAGTGACTGGTAGGCCGACCCCTCGCCCTTCAGCTTGACAAACGCAGCCCCGCTCAAAATGTCGTAGCTCGGCTCGCCATAGGCCAGCACCCTGAAGCCCCGGGTCGGATTGAGCTTGCTGTCGCGATTGTCGTAGACATATTGCAGTGGAATGCTGGCGATCAGATAGGTGTGCTTGCCGAAAGCGTCGTGGATCCTCGAATAATCCAGCGCGACTTGCGCGGAAACCGTCTGCTTCTTGTCGAGTTCGTAGGATAGGCCGGTGCTGCCCTTGACCGAGAAATGGTCGTAGGCGTCGGGGTGCTCCAGCACGGTATTGACGCTGGCAATGAATTTCGACGCCGGCCCGATCACGCCCGGCTTTTCGAACATGACGCCGGCATTGTAATTGAGCTGGGTCAAGTCGTTGCTGCCGATGCCGCTGATCTTGCCGTCGATGCGCAGCTTTTCGGCGCGGCCAAACAGATTGCGATGCCCCCAATAGCCTTCGAGGCCCAGCCCTTCGGTGTTTGAGAAGCTGCCGCCAATGCCGAAATAGCGCGGCTTGCGTTCGCTTACCTGGACACCGATCGGGATGTTGCCCTCGGCGTCGAGGGCGTCGGCTTCCTTCACCGTCACGCTGTTGAAGACCTCGAGCCCGAGCAGCCGGTCGCGCGCATCGTCGATCTCATCGGGCGAATATTGGCGCCCGCGCTTAAGGCCGGTCATATATTCAGTGAAGTCGCGGTCGACGTTTTCCGTGCCCTCGACAGTGGTGTCGCCATAGCCGGCGACCGGGCCGGCCGCGACGGCAAGCGTCACGTCGAGCGTCGAACCGGCGTGCTCGGCGACGATCTCGCGGCCCGTCACCTTGGCCAGCGGCCTGCCTTCTTGCTTGAGTGCCCGCACGATCGCCGCCTCGGCCTTGAGCACGGCGCCCGAACTGGCGTCACCGCCGGCGATCAGGCCGAAATCGGCACTTGCCAGCCCCGCCGCATCGCCTTCCAGTCTGATGTTGCCAAGCGTGAATTTCGGCCCGGCTGCTATGCGTATCACCACCGGTATCGGCTGCGGACCCGAAAACTCGGCATCGGGCGGCAGATCGTCGAGCGGCTTGCCCTGAATAGTGATGGTGACGACACCCTCGTAGCGGGCGTCAGTGTAGAGTGCGGCAACAAGTTGCTCACGGTCACTGCGCGCCTTGGCCAGCAGGCCGAGAGAACCGGATACCGGGTGTTCCTCGTCGGCCTTCAGCGCCGAGGCGTTTTCGAGCTTCTCGGCGAGATCCTTGTCGGCGTCCGGCGCCTCGATCGTCACCGCATAGCGCAGCGGGTCGACGATATCGGCATCTTCGTCTTTGGATCCCCACAGCTTGATGCCGAAAATCTCGAAGGCTGCCGCACTTCCGGTTTCGGCAACAAGTGCCGTAGAGCACAACAATGCGAAAAGCAGGGCGCGCGAAAGCGCGCGCCGTGGCGCGGTTCCTCCCGACATCTGCCTTTCATACGCCGGCATTACGCTCCTAGCCTAGCTCGCAAACCTAAAATTGGAATGAAGTTCTGAAGCACTCGTAAAGGGGCCACAATCCAATTGCTGAAATAGACAGGGCTTGGAACTCACACCTTCTGCGTCGCCGCAAGAAAGCGTGATCCCCTGTCCTATGGAGCTACTACCGGTCACCGGCCGGAAAGCAAACCGTTGGCAGGCGGATCCTGCCGCGTCCCGATGTTGACAAGCGCGACTGAAGCTTGAAGATTTCTGGACGTAAGCACTTGTCTGGAGGGGTTTATGGCAATGCGCGCGGCTCGTGGTCTATCGATTCTTTTCCTTCTCTTTTTTGCCTGGAGCGGTGTCGCGCAAGCGGCCGAAGCCCGGCGGGTGGTGACATCGGACAATTCCGACTATTTCGGTTTCGATCTCAGATCCGACCAGAATGTCAGCCTCGACCATTGCAAGACCACCTGCCTCGGCGACCCGGCCTGCCGCGCCTTCACCTACAACCTCAAGGCCAAATGGTGCTTCCTTAAATCCGATTACAATTCGTTGAAACCCTTCGGCGGCGCCGTCGCCGGCAAGATCGTCAACATCGATGGCGATCCTGACATCGGCGCGCCACCCGAACTCGCCTTCTTCCCCAACTGGATGGCCGACCAGGCCCAGCAATACCGCAACAAGCTCACTGGCCCGACCTACACCAAGCCGACAGAAGGGCTGACGGCCCTGAGAGCCGGCGCCGAACAGTCGGCGTTGACGGGCGATCATCGCTCGGCCATGCACAAATACGAAGCGGCGGTTTCGGTGTTGCCTTATGATGGCCAGCTCTGGCTCGAGCTGGCGCGCGAAACGCTTGCCGTCCATCCGACCGCCAACAGCTCGGAGCCGTCGACCCTACCGGCGAACGCCACTTCCGCCGCCTTCAACGCCTACAAATTGCTGCGCACCACCAAGACGCGCGCCGACGTGCTGGCGCTGCTCGGGGACGGCCTTGATCGCCGCGATCTCTACAGGCCGGCCCTGCAGGCCTACGAGGCGAGCCTCGCTCTCGTCAATTCGCCGGCAGTCAGGGCCGCCTATCAGGATCTCAAGGCCCGCAAGGGCTTCCGCGTCATCGATCATACCGTCGATGCCGACACCAGCGCGCCACGCATCTGCGCGCAGTTCTCCGAGGAACTGGTCAAGACCGGCGTCGACTACTCGCAGTTCGTTACTGTCGACAACGCCGCTCCCAAGGGCGTCGAAGCCAAGGACAAGCAGATCTGCGTCGAAGGACTCGAGCACGGCCAACATTATGACGTGACCTTCCGCGCCGGCTTGCCGGCCGCCATTGGCGAAGTCACCGCGGCACCGGTGGTTCTGTCGATCTACGTGCAGGACCGCGCGCCTTCGGCCCGCTTCACCGGCGACAGCTTCGTGCTGCCCGCAGGCGCACGCCGCGGCATACCGGTCGTCACCGTCAACATGAATGCCGCCGAAATGAAGCTCTTCCGCATCGGCGACCGCTCGCTGGCCCAGCTTCTGTCGGGATATCAGTTCCTGCGCCAGCTTGACGGCTACGACATTTCGAACATCTCCGAACAGATGGGCGAGCCGGTCTGGCAAGGCCAGCTCGACATCGCCAACGACCTCAACAAGGAAGTCACTACCTCCTTCCCAATCGACGAGGCTTTGCCGAAGCGCAAGCCCGGCGTCTATGTGCTGACCGCACAAGCCGTCAACGATCGCAGCGACGACTATGATTCGCACGCCACGCAATGGTTCGTCGTCTCCGATATCGGCCTGTCGACCTATACCGGACAGGATGGGCTGAACGTCTTTGCCCGTTCGCTCGCAACCGCCAAGCCGATCGCCGGCGCCGAGCTGACGCTGCTGGCCAGGAACAATGAAATCCTCGGCACCGCGACCACCGACGCGGAAGGGCGGGCGGTGTTCAATCCCGGCCTGACGCGCGGCGACAGCGGCATGGCCCCGGCCGTGCTGATGGCCAAACAGGGCGACGACGATTTCGTCTTCCTCGATATGGGCCGCGCCGGCTTCGACCTGTCCGACCGTGGCGTCGCCGGACGGCCGGCACCTGGCGCGCTCGACGTCTATGCCTGGACCGAGCGCGGCATCTACCGCGCCGGCGAAGATGTCCATGTCGCGGCTCTTACCCGCGACAGTGCCGCCAAGGCGGTCGAGAACCTGCCGCTGACCTTCATCTTCTCGCGGCCCGACGGCGTCGAGGACCGCCGCATCGTCAGCGACGGCGCATCGGCCGGCGGTCACGCGGTCGACCTGCCGCTGGAACCCAACGCCATGCGCGGCACCTGGACGGTGGCGATCCATACCGATCCCAAGCAGGCGGCGGTCGCCAGCCAGATGTTCCTGGTCGAGGACTTCGTACCGGACCGCATCGAGTTCGACCTGTCCTCCGACAAGCAGGAGATCGCGCAGGGCGAGACCGCCAACATTACCGTCGACGGCCGCTTTCTCTACGGCGCGCCGGCCGCGGGCCTCGCGCTCGAAGGCGAATTGACGCTGTCGACCGCCCGCGACTGGGACCGCTTCAAAGGCTATTCCTTCGGTCTGGCCGACGAACAGTCGGCGGAACCGACGGTGACGCCCTTCACCGGCCTGCCGGTGGTCGGCGAGGACGGCAAGGCGACCTTCCCGGTCTCGGTCGATCAATTGCCATCCACCACCAAGCTGGTCGATGCAAAGGTCACTGTCAGGATGCGTGAAACCGGCGGCCGTGCCGTCGAGCGCTCGCTGAATATCGGCATCCGCCCGCAGGGCCACATGATCGGCATCCGCCCGGATTTCGACGACGACGAGGTGCCGCAAGGCGGCACGGCCAAGTTCAGCCTGATCGCTGTCGACCCAGACGGCAAGCGTGAGGCGCTGAAGGGCGCGCAGTGGTCGCTGGTCAAGGTCGAGCGTAGCTACCAGTGGTACCGCTCGAGCAACTCCTGGAACTATGAGCCGGTCACCTTCACCAAGGCGGTGGCCAACGGCCAGGTCGACCTGAGCGCCGATGGCGAGGCGACGGTGTCGCTCCCGGTCGACTGGGGCCGCTACCGGCTCGAGATCGAGACAGCGGATCCGGAAGGCCCGGCCACCAGCTACGAGTTCGACGCCGGCTGGTATGTCAGTTCCACCACCACCGAAACGCCCGACGGCCTCGAGATCGCCCTCGACAAGGATACCTATGCGGCGGGTGAAGTGGCCAAGCTCAAAGTGTCGCCGCACTTTGCCGGCGAGCTGCTCGTCACCATCGGCGCCGACAAGCTCCTGAAGACCGTCACCGCCAGCGTGCCGGCCGGCGGCAGCACCGTCGACATCCCGGTCGGCGACGACTGGGGTGCCGGCGCCTACGTCACGGCAACGCTGTTCAGGCCGGGCGATGCGCAAGAGACACGTATGCCGGCGCGCGCCATCGGCGTCAAATGGCTGAAGCTCGATCCCGGCTCGCGGAAGCTTGCCGTCAGCTTGGCGCCGCCGGACAAGACCATGCCGCGCCAGCAGCTGTCGATCCCGGTCGCCGTAGCCGGCGTTCAGCCCGGCACCAACGCCTATGTCATGGTCGCGGCCGTCGACGTCGGCATCCTCAACCTGACCAACTACAAGGTGCCGGATCCGGAGAACTGGTTCTTCGGGCAGCGCATGCTCGGTCTCGAGGTTCGCGACATCTATGGCCGGCTGATCGACGGCTCGCTGGGCACAACCGGTAAGCTGCGCACCGGCGGCGACGGCGCCAACATGCAATCGCAAGGCAGTCCGCCGACCGAAAAGCTGGTCGCGTTCTTCTCCGGCCCGGTCCAGCTCGACGCCGACGGCAAGGCGCGGATCGACTTCGACATTCCGCAGTTCAACGGCACCGTGCGCGTCATGGCCGTCGCCTGGACAAAGGAAGCAGTCGGCCATGCCCAGTCCGACGTCATCGTTCGCGATCCGGTGGTGATCACCGCCGGCCTGCCGCGATTCCTGGCGCCCGGCGATTCCGCCGTCATGCGGCTCGACGTCGCCGACACCGACGGCCCCGCTGGCGACTACAAGCTGACCATCGACACGACGGGCGACCTGTCTACCGGCAGTGCCGCCTTGCCTGAAAAGCTGACGCTGGCCAAAGGCAAGCGGCAGACGCTGACCGTGCCGTTGGTTGCGCAGACCGCGGGCAACGCCTCGATCACCATCAAGCTTGCGCATGCCGACGGCACCGCCGTCGAGCAGACGCTCTATGTGCCGGTGCGCCCAGCGCAACTGCCGGTGACCACCCGCATGGTCGTCGACCTCAAGGGCAATGGCGGCGCGCTGCGCGTCGACAAGGAACTGCTGGCGGCAAGCCTGCTCGATGGCGCTTCGGTCAGCGTCGGCGTTTCGCAGGCGGCTGCCTTCGATGTACCGTCGCTGCTGATGACGCTCGACCGCTATCCCTATGGTTGCGCCGAACAGACCACCAGCCGCGCCATGCCGCTTCTCTACGTCAACGAGATGGCTTCCGGCATCGGCATGGCCAGCGACCCCGATCTGCATGGCCGCGTCCAGGACGCTATCTACAAGGTGCTGAGCTACCAGGCATCGGCCGGCAGCTTCGGCCTGTGGGGTCCGGGTTCCGGCGATCTGTGGCTCGACGCCTATGTCACCGATTTGCTCACCCGGGCGCACGAGCAGAAGTACGACGTACCGGCCCTGGCGATGAACCAGGCGCTGAGCAATCTGCAGAACGCGATCGGCTACGATCAGGACGTCCAGGATCGCGGCAGCGAGATCGCCTATGCGCTCTATGTGCTTGCCCGCAACAAAAAGGCCTCGGTCGGCGATCTGCGTTATTATGCCGACACCCAGCTCGAAGCCTTTACCAGCCCGATGGCCGTCGCCCAATTGGCGGCGTCTCTCGCGCTCTACGGTGACACCCAGCGCTCGGAGGCAACCTTCCAGGCCGCGCTGCAACTGGCCAAGTCGACGCCCGAATATGACTATTACCGGTCCGACTATGGCTCGCCACTGCGTGACGGCGCGGCGATCCTGGCGCTTGCCGCGGAAAGCAAGCCGGTGCCGACCATCGTGCCGGCGCTGATCCAGCTGGTGACCAGGGAACGCGCCGACGCCAGGTGGACCAGCACACAGGACGAGTCCTGGATGCTGCTGGCGGCCCGCGCGCTGAAGGCCGGCAATGATTCGATCGCGCTGACCGTCAACGGCGCACCGCATGCCGGCGGCTATGCGGACCAGATCGCCGGTGGCGACCTGGCCGACAGTCCGCTGACCATCGTCAACACCGGCAGAAATCCGCTGCAGGCGGTCGTCACCACCGTGGCCTCGCCGATCCAGCCTCTGCCGGCCGGCGGCAACGGCTTTACCATCAGCCGTACCTACTACAAGCTAGACGGCACAGAGGCCAACGTGACGGAGGTCAAGCAGAACGAACGCTATGTCGTCGTGCTCAAGGTTTACGAGCAGAACACCTGGCCTTCGCGACTGCTGATCACCGACCTGTTGCCGGCCGGCCTCGAGATCGACAATCCGGGCCTGGTCTCCAGCGCCCAATTGACGAACTTCTCCTGGCTGGCGCAGACCGATGCCGCCCATCTCGAATTCCGCGACGACCGTTTCGTCGCGGCGTTCAATCCCAACGACGGCGACGGCGACCGCAACATCACACTCGCCTACGTCGTGCGCGCGGTGACGCCGGGCACCTACGCCCACCCGGCGGCAACGATCGAGGACATGTACCGGCCGCAATATTCGGCCCGCACCGCCACCGGCATGATGGAGGTCAAGGCGCCGTAAGGCAAAAAAATGGCGGATAGGAATATGGCGATGGCGCTGCCCCTCATTGCCCTGCCGGGCATTTCTCCCCGTATAGAGACGGGGAGAAAGAGCCATGCGCCGAAGTTTTCGCCGACCTTTAACGTCGCAGAAAAGGCGCCAAGGGTCGCGACAGCCCCCTTCTCCCCGTCACTAAACGGGGAGAAGGTGCCGGCAGGCGGATGAGGGGCGGCGCCATGCTCTCCAGAAAATTCCTGCGCCGAGCGGCCATCACGGGCATTTCCTTGGCCGGTCTCGCTGCAATCACCGCCGCCGCCCTCTGGCAGCTCGACCGCGCATTTCCGCCGCCGCTGCCGGCTGCTTTGACGGTCTCGACCGAGGTGCAGGACCGAGACGGCCAGCTGCTGCGCGCCTTCGCTACGCCGGATGGCTACTGGCGGCTCGCTACCAGCCTGGACCAGGTCGACAAGCAGTTCGTCGACATGCTGGTCACCTATGAGGACAAGCGTTTCTGGGATCATCAAGGCGTCGACGTGCTGGCACTGGCGCGTGCCGCCGGCCAGTTCGCGACCAGCGGCCATATCGTCTCCGGTGGTTCGACGCTGCCGATGCAACTCGCCCGGCTGATCGAACCGCGCGACAGCCGCAGCCTCGGCTCGAAGATCAAGCAGATGCTGCGCGCCCTCCAGATCGAACGGCGGCTTTCCAAGCGCGAGATCCTCGAACGCTATCTGACGCTGGCGCCCTATGGCGGCAATCTCGAAGGTGTGCGCGCCGCTTCGCTTGCCTATTTCGGCAAGGAGCCGAAACGGCTGACGGTCTCGGAGGCGGCCCTGCTCGTCGCCTTGCCGCAATTGCCGGAAAAGCGACGCCCTGATCGCAATCTCGAGATTGCCCACGCTGCCCGCGACCGGGTGCTGACCCGCATGGTCTCGGCAGGCCTGCTCGGCGAACGTGAGGCCGCGCGTGCCGCGCTCGACGATGTGTCGGGGCTGCGGCGCACCTTGCCGGCGCTCGCTGCCCATGCGGCCTATACGATGCTGTCCAAGGCTGTTCCCGGCCAGAAGCTGCAACTGACGATCCGCAAGAGTGTCCAGGAAGGGCTGGAGCAGGTGGCCAAGGATGCGGCCGCCAGGCTCGGCCCTCGCCTCTCGGTGGCCATGGTACTGGCCGATGCCCGTACCGGCGATATTCTTGGTGAGGTCGGCTCTGCCGATTTCTTCGATGCCAGCCGTTCGGGCTGGATCGACATGACCAAGGTCGTTCGCTCGCCTGGCTCGACGCTGAAGCCGTTCATCTACGGCCTCGCCTTCGAACAAGGCCTGGTGGCGCAGGAGATGCTGATCGAGGACAGCCCAGCCGATTTCTCCGGGTATCGGCCGAAGAACTTCGACATGGGCTATCAGGGCGATGTCAGCATCAGGCAGGCGCTGCAATTGTCGCTCAACGTGCCGGCGATCCGCGTGCTCGACGCGGTCGGCCCGGCCCGGCTGATGGCACGCTTTCGTCAGGCCGATGTGACCCCTATCCTGCCCGTCAACGAAGCGCCCGGCCTGGCGATCGGCCTCGGCGGCGTCGGGGTGACCCTGCGCGACCTGGTCCAACTCTATGCCGGCCTTGCCAATGGCGGCAAGGCACACACGCTGCATGACGGCACCGAGCCGGCGAATGCCGAACGCTCGACCACCACCATCCTCGACGGGCAGGCGACCTGGCAGATCACCGACATCCTGTCAGGCGTCAAGCCTCCCCAGGGTGCCGCCCAACGCGGCATCGCCTACAAGACCGGCACCTCCTACGGCTATCGCGACGCCTGGTCGGTCGGCTTCGACGGCCGCTACGTGCTCGGCGTCTGGGTCGGCCGCCCCGACGCCGGCGCGGTGCCCGGCCTGTCCGGCTATGTCTCGGCTGCGCCCATCCTGTTCGAAGGTTTTGTCCGTTCCAGCCTGGCCGCCGTACCGCTGCCGAGCCAGCCGTCCGGCGTCCGGCGTCCGAAGCGCGAGGAGCTGCCGGTGACGCTGACGCGCTTCGGCGCCGGCGCCGATGGGCTGGTACAGGCGACGCCGACCGAACCTGCGCCAACCATCATCTTTCCGCCCGACGGCGCTCGCGTCGATCTCGGCACTTCCTCGGCCGACCCCTCGCCGCTGGTGCTCAAGCTGCAAGGCGGCCGCGCACCATTCCGCTGGCTGGCCAACGGCAAGCCGCTGGTCGGCATCGACCGGCGGCGCACCGCGACCTGGCAGCCGGACGGCGCCGGCTATTCGACCCTAACCGTGATCGACGCGGCGGGACGCGCGGCCAGTGTGAAGGTTTTCGTCGAGTGAAAGTTTCCCTTGAATAATTTCCGGCAGGTGATTCAGGGGATTGTGTTTTACGTCTTGCTTTCGGCCGCCGGTACTTTCTCGGCGTCTGCTGACGCGCTGCCCGCCAGCTTTGTTCGGCTGGCCGACATCGATCCCAATATCCGGCAGGATATCCGCTATGCCGGCCTCGAAAATTTCCTGCATCGCAAGGTAAGCGGCTACGATGCGCCGGTATGCGTCCTCACCAGGCAAGCGGCGCAAGCGCTTTCGGCAGTGCAGAAAGCGATTGCCGCCGAAGGACTGACGCTGGTCGTGTTCGACTGCTATCGCCCTGCGCGGGCTGTCTCCGACATGGGTGACTGGACAAAAACGAGTGGACCACCGGACCCGCAATGGTACCCAAAGGTCAAGCGCAAGGATCTCATCCCCAAGGGCTATATCGGCGAACTGTCCACCCATTCGCGCGGATCGACGGTCGATGTCGCGATCGCGCGAGCCGACCGCAAGAGCGCTCCGAAACCGGCCTGCGGCGCGACCGATGCCGACACGCTCGATTTCGGCACGGGTTTCGACTGTTTCGATCCAGCGAGCGAAACGGCTCACCGACCGATAGCCAGTGAAGCGGCGGCTAACCGCAAAAGGCTTGTCGAGGCGATGCGTGCCCGCGGCTTCAAGAATTACGCCCGCGAATGGTGGCACTTCACGCTGGAGAACGAGCCGTTTCCAAAAGAGCGCTTCAACTTTCCCGTTACCGCCGAATAGCCGGCCGAAACCTTCGGGCGCGACGCAGCCATTGCCGAAGAGCTAGCCGTCTCTAGATAATTGCGTCGGGAGCGCGATCATGGTCCATGCGGGAAAATAGTTTCTCGCATCGCCGAAACTAGGCGAAAAATTGCTTCAATAGGCCAAAAAAGGCAACATTGAATGCATCTAAATTCTATCAATTCGGTAGATTTGGCGCGAGTTCAACGGAGGCGGAAATGACCAAACCTCATTTCAGGAAACTGCTCGGCGCACTGGTCGCCACGTCTGTCCAGTTCGGCACGCTCGGTTTCGCGTTTGCCGACACCACCATTCTCAACGTGTCCTATGATCCGACGCGTGAGCTCTACAAGCAATTCGACGAGGCCTTCACCGCCCACTGGAAGGCCGAGACAGGCGAGACGGTCACCGTCCAGCAGTCGCATGGCGGGTCGGGCGCGCAGGCTCGCGCCGTGATCGACGGCCTCGACGCCGACGTGGTGACGCTGGCGCTCGAAGGCGATATCAACGCCATTGTCTCGAAAGCGAAGAGGATCAATCCCGACTGGCGGACGAAATTCGAAAACAATTCGGCGCCCTACACCTCGACCATCATCTTTCTCGTCCGCAAGGGAAACCCCAAGGGCATCCATGACTGGGGCGATCTGGTCAAGGACGACGTCCAGGTGATCACGCCGAATCCCAAGACCTCCGGTGGTGCGCGCTGGAACTATCTCGCCGCCTGGGCCTACGCCAGCGTCAAGGATGGCGGCGACGAGGCCAAGACCAAGGAATTCGTCGGCAATCTCTATGCGCATGTCCCGGTTCTCGACACCGGTGCGCGCGGCGCAACCGTGACCTTCGCGCAAAAAGGGCTGGGCGACGTGCTGCTCGCCTGGGAAAACGAGGCCTATCTGGCGCTCGACGAGTTCGGCGCCGACAATTTCGACATCGTCTACCCGCCGACCTCGATCCTGGCCGAGCCGCCGGTCGCCGTGGTCGACGCTAATGTCGACGCCAAAGGCACGCGGAAAGTTGCCGAAGCTTATCTGAGCTATCTCTATTCCAAGGAAGGCCAGACGCTCATCGCCAAAAACCATTATCGCCCTTCGAAGCCCCAGTTGGTGCCGGCGGAGGACTTGGCCAAGCTGCCTGAGATCAAGCTGATCACCATCGACGACCCGCTTTTTGGCGGCTGGAAGAAGGCACAGCCTTATCATTTCGGCGATGGTGGTATATTCGACCAGATCTACAAACCGGCCCAGTAGCATTTAGATCAGGACGACATGACCACAGCACCCGCCAAGGCGGGGTGGCGATTCAGGCAGCCGAGCGTCATTCCGGGTTTCGGATTGACGCTCGGCTTCTCGCTTGCCTACCTCACCCTCATCATCCTCATTCCCCTGTCCGGGCTGATCTGGCGCTCGGCGGCGCTCGGCTGGACCGACTTCTGGGCGATCGTCACCGACCGCCGCACCATCAACGCGCTTGAAATCAGCTTCGGCACCGCCTTCATTGCCGCCGCCGTCAACGTCGTCTTCGGCACGATCGTCGCGTGGGTGCTGGTGCGCTACAGCTTTCCAGGCCGCCGCATCGCCGATGCCATGGTCGACCTGCCCTTCGCGCTGCCGACGGCGGTTGCCGGCATCGCGCTGACCACGCTTTACGCACCGAATGGCTGGATCGGAAGCCTGCTGACGCCGCTCGGCATCAAGGTCGCGTATACGCCGCTCGGCATCGTCATCGCGCTGGTCTTCATCGGTCTGCCCTTCGTCGTGCGCACCGTGCAGCCGATCATGGAGGAGATCGACAAGGAGGTAGAAGAAGTGGCCGCCACGCTCGGCGCCAATCGCTTCCAGATCATCAGCCGCGTTCTACTACCCGGACTGGCGCCTGCCATCGTCACCGGTTTCGCGCTGGCCTTCGCGCGCGGCGTCGGCGAGTACGGTTCCGTCATCTTTATCGCCGGCAACCTGCCGTTCAAATCCGAGATCGCGCCGCTTCTGATCGTCATCCGGCTGGAGGAATATAATTACGCCGCGGCGACCGCGATAGCGGCGATCATGCTGGCGCTGTCCTTCGTCATGCTGCTGGTCATCAACCTGGTGCAGACCTGGAGCCGCAAGCGCTATGGCTGACCCGGAGATCAAATCCTACGCGCCGCACCATGAAAGCCAGTCGCCGGCGGTGACCGAGAGCCGCACGGCGAGAACCGTGCTGATGATCGTGACCTTTGCCTTCCTCGGCATTTTCCTGCTCCTGCCGCTGATCATCGTCTTCAAGGAAGCTTTCGCCAAAGGTATCGAGGCCTACACACAGGCGCTGAGCGAACCGGACACGCGCTCGGCGATCCGCCTGACGCTTCTGGTCGCGGCGATCTCGGTGCCGCTCAATGTGACTTTCGGCATCTCCGCCGCATGGGCGATCGCCAAGTTCGAGTTCAAGGGCAAGGCGTTCCTGACCACACTCATCGACCTGCCCTTTTCGGTCTCGCCGGTCATTTCCGGCCTGGTCTATGTACTTCTGTTCGGCGCGCAAGGCCTGCTCGGCGCCTGGCTCAAGGCGCATGGCATCGTCATCCTGTTTGCCGTGCCGGGCATCGTGCTGGCCACCGTCTTCGTCACCTTCCCCTTCGTCGCCCGCGAATTGATCCCGCTGATGCAGGAACAGGGCAATGGCGACGAGGAGGCTGCCCTGTCGCTCGGGGCCAATGGCTGGCAGGCGTTCTGGTACGTGACGTTGCCCAACGTCAAATGGGGATTGCTCTACGGCGTGCTGTTGTGCAATGCCCGCGCGATGGGTGAGTTCGGCGCCGTCTCGGTCGTGTCGGGCCACATACGCGGGCTGACCAACACCATGCCGCTGCATGTCGAAATCCTTTATAACGAGTACAATGCCGCCGCCGCCTTTGCCGTCGCTTCGCTGCTTGCCGGCCTGGCGCTCGTCACGCTGGTCTTGAAGACACTTCTCGAGATGCGCTACGGCGCCGAGATCGCCGCGACGCGCGGACACTGACAAATGCATGTCGCCCAAAAGTGTGTAGCGGTTTTTGGACAACGACATGCATAAAACAAAGATTTAATGTCGCCCAAAAGTGGGAACCGGTTTTGGGATAACGGCATGCATCAACTACAAAAGGGATTTGCATGGAAGTTCGCGTTGCCAACGTGCGCAAGGAGTTTGAGCGGTTTCCGGCCCTCCGCGACGTTTCGCTCGACATCAAGTCGGGAGAACTGATCGCCCTGCTGGGACCTTCCGGTTCCGGCAAGACGACGCTGCTCAGGCTGATTGCCGGCTTGGAGCGGCCGACCCGCGGAAAGATCTTCTTCGGCGAAGAGGATGCGTCCCAAAAGTCGATTCAGGAGCGCAATGTCGGCTTCGTCTTCCAGCACTACGCGCTGTTTCGCCATATGACGGTCGCCGACAATATCGGCTTCGGACTCAAGGTCCGGCACGGGCCGTCACGCCCGTCGGCGAAGGAAATCCGCCGCCGCGCCTCGGAACTCCTCAACCTCGTTCAGCTTTCCGGTCTGGAAAAACGCTATCCGGCACAGCTTTCGGGCGGCCAGCGCCAGCGCGTGGCGCTGGCCCGCGCCATGGCGATCGAACCGGCCGTGCTTTTGCTCGACGAGCCGTTCGGCGCGCTCGATGCGCAGGTGCGCCGCGAACTGCGCCGCTGGCTGCGCGACATCCACGACGCCACCGGCCACACCACGGTCTTCGTCACCCATGACCAGGAAGAGGCGCTGGAGCTTGCCGACCGCGTCGTAGTGATGAGCCAGGGCCGCATCGAGCAGGTCGGCACCGCCGACGAAATCTACGACACTCCGAACTCGCCCTTCGTCTACGGCTTCATCGGCGAATCGAGTTCGCTTCCGGTCAAGGTCGAGGACGGCCAGGTCTGGATCGCCGACCGGCCGATCGGGCTTTCCGCGCCGCACGCACCGCAAGGCGAAGCGACGCTGTTCTTTCGCCCGCACGACGTCGATCTGGTGGAAGAATGCAACGGCTGCATCGCCGGCACGGTCGCCGCCAGCCGCCGCGTCGCCGGCACCAGGCGGGTCGAGCTCGAAATCGGCGGCGAACGTCAGCGGGTCGAGATCGAATTGCCCATCGACCATCCGGCGGCGCAGAAAAGTCGCGTGGCTTTTCGGCCGCGGCGCTGGAAGCTTTTTCCGGCCGCTTGATCCTCTATCAGGCGCTACACCAGCCAGTTCTCGACCTTCAGGCCTTTGATCCGGTTGAAATCCCCGGTGTTGGCGGTCACCAGGGTAGTTCCAAGCGCACGGGCGTGGGCAGCAATAAAAAGGTCATTTTGGCCGATGGTCTGGCCCCTGCCTTCCAGTTCTGCGCGAATCGCGCCGTACTCGGCATCCATCGGCACATCGAGCGGCAAGACGGGAATCTCAGCCAGCAATTCCTCGACCTTCTTGTGCAACTTGGCTGATCTTTTCTTGACGCAGCCATATCGCAGTTCCGACGCGACCACGATGCTGGTACACACGGCGGCGTCTCCCACGCGCAGGACAGCGCTTGCGGCTTTCCCGGCCGGATTTCGGATCATGTCGCTGACAATGTTCGTGTCCAGCATGAACCGCATCAAAAAAATTACTCGGATTTGACAGGCATATCCTCGACTTCGGGAAAGTCTTCCTCGGCATCGGGCGGCGGCTCTTTCGCCCATTGCGCGAGCAGTGCGGTGAGGCCAGGTTTGCGGACCGGCTCGATGATCAGGCGGTCGCCTTCACGGCTGATCAAGACCTTTTCGCCGGGAAGTTCGAACTCGACAGGAATGCGCACCGCCTGGCTGCGATTGTTACGAAACAGCTTCGCCTCCTTCGGCGGGGTTGTTGAATGGCGGTGTTGAGACATGACAACAGCTCCTTGTATATACTATTTGTATATGCCAGACAGGGCGGCGATGCAATCGCCTTGCATCGCGTTGGCCGGCCGGGAACCGTCGTGCACGCGGGCGAAATCGGCACCCCTTCCAGGCTGCGCGGAAGGCCCTTCTTGAAAGAAAAAACTAGCAATCGCCCACAGCGGGAATATTTCTTTTATCGACAACGTGGAGCGGCCACTCTGCGTGCCTCGTCGCGCACGATGCCTTGCCGCTATGGTCCGGCATTAAGCGCATGGCATTGGAGCCCTGTTTTCATGAAGCGATTTTTGCTTGGCGTCGCCACATTGGCCGGCCTGGTCCTCGCATCCTCCCAAGCCTGGTCGGCCGACAGATTGCTGAACGCCTCTTACGATGTCGGCCGCGAACTGTTTGCGCAGGTCAACAAAGCGTTCGTCGCCGGGCACCCCGGTGTGACCATCGATCAGTCGCATGCCGGAACTTCGGCGCAGGCGCGTGCCATCGCCGAAGGCCTCGGCGCCGACGTGGTCACGTTCAACCAGGTCATCGACATCGACTTCCTGGTCAAAAAGGGCCTCATCTCCGCCGACTGGCAGAAGGACTTTCCGGACAACGCCTCGCCTTTCTATTCGCTGCCGTCCTTCCTGGTGCGCGCCGGCAATCCGAAGCACATCAAGGATTGGAGCGATCTCGTGCGCGACGACGTGCAGGTGATCTTCCCCAATCCGAAAACCTCGGGCAATGCGCGCTACACCTATCTTGCGGCCACCGCCTACGCCAAGGAAGCTTTCAGGGACGACGACGCCAAGGTGAAGGAGTTCGTCACCAAGCTGTTCAACAACGTGCCGGTATTCGACAGCGGCGGGCGCGCCGCGACCACCACTTTCGTGCAGCGCGAAATCGGCGACGTACTCATCACCTTCGAGTCGGAAACGCGCGGCGTCCGCAAGGAGTATGGCGAGGACAAGTTCGAGCAGGTAACGCCTTCGGTCAGCCTGTTGGCGGAATTTCCGGTGGCGATCGTCGACACCGTTGCAGACGAGCATGGCACGCGCGATCTCGCCAAGACCTATCTCGACTTCCTCTATACGCCGGAGGGCCAGGACATCGCCGCCCGCAACGGCCTGCGGGCCCGGGACGCGGCGGTCGCCGCCAAATACAAGGCTGAGTTTCCCGATGTCCGCCTGCTGACGGTGGAGGACGTCTTCGGCGGCTGGGCCAAGGTCCAGGCCGAGCACTTTGCAGCGGGCGGCCTGCTCGACCAGACTTATGGCAGCCGCTGAGGCGATCTTCCAACTTTGACAGAAGCCGGCTTTGCCGGCTTCTTTGCTTTCGCGCCGCGAAAGGTGATTTCTGGCACTTTCCGGGCGCATTCCGTCCAAAACGTTACAAAGAATCAACGCGTTTGTGCCTACCGTGAGAACGGACGGCTTGTTTTCGCGAACGGCTTCGCGTGATCAAACCGTCATGATTTGCACACAAACAGCCGCCAGACGCGGGTGGTTGGGGCTTCATGGGTTGACTCGGGGCATGCTTACCAAAAAAGGCAAATACGGCCTCAAGGCCCTCGTGCATCTGTCGGGCCTGCCGGTCGGCCAGCTCGCATTCGTCAACGACATTGCGGTCGCCAATAACATCCCCAAGAAATTCCTGGATGCCATCCTGGGCGAGTTGCGTAACGCCGGCTTCGTCCAGAGCCGCAAGGGCAAGGAAGGCGGTTACCGCCTTGCCCGGCCGGCTTCCGAGATCAAGATCGGCCATGTCGTGCGTGTCCTCGACGGGCCGCTGGCGCCGATCCCCTGCGCCAGCCGCACGCAATACCAGCGCTGCGAGGATTGCGACGAGGCGACCTGCCAGGTTCGGCACATGATGCTGGAGGTCCGGCAGGCGATCGCCGAGGTGCTGGACAACCGCAGCCTCGCGGCCATGCGCGACGCCGACAATGACGATTTCCCAGTCGAACTGACGTCGCAAATCTAGCGCGCGAGCAGGCTCAAGGCAGTCGCGACGGTGTCGGCGACCGGACGCGTGCCATCCAAGGTTATCGCCGCCTCGTCCGCCGCTGGCGCCTCGAGCGTGGCGAACTGGCTGTCGACCAGGCTTGCCGGCATGAAATGACCCTTGCGATTGCCGACGCGCTGTTTTGCTGTTGCCGGGTCGATTTCCAGGTAAACGAAAACGATATCCGGGCAAAAGCCGCGCAGGCGATCGCGGTAGCTGCGCTTCAGCGCCGAGCAGGCGGCGACCACACCTTGCCCGCTTGCGACCGACGCGGCCATCCGCTGGCCGATCGCGTCGAGCCAGCCCTCGCGCAGCGCGTCGGTGAGCGGCTGGCCGCTCGCCATGCGCGCGACGTTTTCGGGCGGATGCAGCCTGTCGCCTTCGATAAAGACGGCGCCCAATGCCGCTGCAAGCGCTTCGCCGACAACCGACTTGCCGCAGCCGGCAACGCCCATCACCACGATGGCGGGTATCGTTCGAACAGTGCTTGCCGGCTTATATGCCACGTCTTTACCGGTCATGCAGGTCAGCGGCTTGCCGGCGCGCGGCCATAGAGCAGCAGCATGGCGACGATGACGACGCCGTAGATGATCTGCCGTCCCGCCTCCGGCATCTGCATGACGGAAAGAATTGATTGCAGGAGGGTGATCAGGATTACCCCGGCGACGGTGCCGAGATAGGAGCCGCGCCCGCCGAGGATCGAGGTGCCGCCGAGCACCACCGCGGCGATCGACGGCAGCAGATAGGCATCGCCCATCGACTGTGCCGCCTTGGAGGCATAGCCGGCCAACAGCACGCCGCCGAAGGCGGAGAGCCCGCCCGAAACCGCAAAGGCGATCATCACCACGCGCCTTGTATCGATGCCGGAAAGATAGGCGGCACGCTCGCGATTGCCGATGCCGTAAACGGTGCGGCCGAAGCCGGTGCGGGTCAGCACGAACACCATTGCGGCGCCGATCAGCGCCCAGATGAGAACGGCGTTGGGCACGGCAGGAACGGCAAAGCCGGTCGCCAGATAGCGCATCGCACCGGTCGCCGAATCCTGCGGCGAGAAACCGCCCGTGTAGACCACCATCAGCCCCTGCGCGACGGCGTTGGTGGCAAGCGTGATGATCATCGAGGGAATGCGCAGATAGGCGACGCCGATGCCGTTGACGATGCCGATCAGAACACCGCAGAAGATGCCGAACGGAATGGCAAGCGCCACGCCGACGGTACCGTATGCGGCCGCGGCGCAGGCCATCATGGCGCCGGCCGCCACCGACCAGGGCACCGACAGGTCGATCTGGCCGAGCAAGATGACCAGCATCATGCCGGTCGCGATGACGCCGAGAAACGACGCCACCTTGAGCTGCTGCAAAAGGTATTCAGGCGACAGGAAGCTGCGCGAATAGAGGCTGCCGAGGAACAGCAGCAGCACGATACAGGCGAACGCCGTCAGCACCGCCGGGTCGGCGCGGCGGAGGAATTTCGGCATGCGGCCGGCGAGACCACTCACAGTCGTTTCGCTCACAGGAACCACTCCAGCCGGTTGCGGACCCGAAACAGGGCGAACGCGCCGAGGCTGACCGCGATCAGCAGAATGACGCCCTGGAACAGGGGCTGCCAGAGCGGATCGAAATCGAAGACGAACAGCAGGTCGCCGATGGTGCGGAAGGCAAGCGCGCCGAAGATCGCGCCGATGGCGCTGCCCTTGCCGCCGAACAGCGACACGCCGCCAAGCACAACCGCGGCAATCGAAAACAGCGTATAGGCGTTGCCGCTGGCATAGGCCGCATCACCGGTATAGGTGAAGAACGTCAGGAACAGCCCGCCGATCGCGGCAAGCAGACCGGCAAGCGCATAGGCGGCGAACTTTCCACGCCGGATCGGCACGCCGGACATGTAGGCCGCCATCTCCGAGGAGCCGGCTGCATAAGCGGCGCGGCCTAGCACCGACCGGCTGAACGGCACCCAGACCACGAGCACGACCGCCAGCAGCGTCACCAGACTCGCCGGCACAAAACCAAACAGGCGCCCGGTCAGCGCATCGGCGAGCCCTTCATTGACCGAGCCGCCGGGAAACGGCCGAAGCAGCAGCGCGATGCCGAAATAGACCGCGCCGGTGGCGATGGTGGCGACGATCGGCTGCAGGCGTCCATAGATGACGATGGCGCCGTTGATTGCCCCGCACAGCAGCCCGGTGCCGAGCACGGCGAGGACGCCGAAGGCGGTCTCGATGCCGGTGCCGACGACCAGCCACGAGGCCAGGCAGTTGGTCAGCGTGAAGATCATGCCGACCGAGAGATCGATGCCGGCGGTGATCACCACCAGCGTTTGCGCCATGGCGACGAAGGCGAGCAGCACGCCCTTGTTCGAGGCCGTCTGTACGACGTTGGCGGTGAAGCCCGCCGGATGGTTCGAGGTGTAGATGACGAACATGACAACGAAGATGCCGAACGCCAGCAGCGTTCCGCGCTGTTCGGCAAGCCAGTAGCGCCAATCCTTCACGCGTCCGCTCCTTGCCTTGGCATCTCTTCGTGAATGTTGAGCGCGCTGGCGATCAGCGCCCGCTCGGTGATTTCGGCGCCGACCAGTTCACGCTTGACGGCGCCGTCATAGAGCACCAGCACGCGGTCGCAGCAGCCGATCAGCTCGTCATAATCGGTCGAATAGAAGAGGATCGCCGCACCCTGGTCGGCAAGCTTGCGCATCAACTGGTAAAGCTCCTGCTTGGTGCCGACATCGATGCCCCGCGTCGGGTCGTTGAGCAGGATGATGCGCGGCTGCCGCATCAGCCATTTGGCGATGACGACCTTCTGCTGGTTGCCGCCGGATAGCGCGCCGACCGGAATGTCGAGCCCGGCGGTCTTGATCGCCAGGAGACCGACCATATCGTCGATCAGCCGCTGCTCGGCGGCGCGATCGATGATGCCGGCCCTGGACAGCCGGTCAAGGGCGGCGAAGGAGAGGTTTTCGCGCACCGTCATCGGCAGCATCAACCCTTCGGTCTTGCGGTCCTCCGGGATCAGCGCCATGCCGATCCGGTCATCGCGCGCCGCAGCCGGACTGGCGATCGCCACCGGCCTGCCGTCGATCAGTATCTGGCCTGACAGGCCGCGCAGCACACCGAAGAAGGCGAGCAGCAATTCGCGCTGGCCCTGGCCGTCGAGGCCGCCAAGCCCGACCACCTCGCCCGCCCCGACCGACAGCGAGACATCGTGCAGCCGATCCGTCCATGACAGGCTGCGCGCCTCGAGAACCGGCGTGGCTGCGGCAGCCGCCCGCGCGGGCTTGGGCGGAAAGATGTGGCTGTATTCGCGCCCGATCATCAGCTCGACAACTTCATTGTCGCTCTTGGTGCCGGCGGCGTAGCTGGCGACATTGCGGCCATTGCGGAACACCGTGCACTGGTCGGCCAGCTCGGCGATCTCGTTCATGCGGTGCGAGATGTAGAGCAGCGCCAGCCCTTCCGAACGCAACCGCTTCAACACGGCAAAAACCCTGGCGACGTCAGCCGCGGTCAGCGCCGAGGTCGCCTCGTCGAGGATCAGGATGCGCGGCTTGCGCGCCAGTGCCTTGGCGATCTCGACCATCTGCCTTCTTGAAAGAGGAAGATCCTTGACCAGCGCCAGCGGATGGATATCGGAAGCGCCGGCGCGAGCCAGGGCTTCTTCGGCGATGCGGCGCTGCGCCTTGCGGTCGATCATGCCGAAACGCTTCGGCGGATCGGAAATGACGATGTTGTCGGCGACGCTGAGTTCGGGGACGAGCGACAGTTCCTGGAAGATGCAGACGATGCCGGCCTGGTTGGCAGCGGCCGGCGAAGCGAAGGTAACTTCGCTTCCGTCCAGCATCATGCGGCCCTCGTCGGGCGCAACGACCCCCGCCATGACCTTGATCAGCGTCGATTTGCCGGCGCCGTTCTCGCCGAGAATGGCGTGGATGCTGCCTGGAGTGACCGACAGTTCGGCCTTCTCCAGCGCCCGCACGCCGCCATAGCGCTTGGATATGCCTTCCATGCGGAAGAGCGGAACCGCACCGTCCATCGGCCCTCCCCAGGCGCTTGGCAATCAGGATGTCGAGCGCCGACGCCGCGGGATTCCCGCGGCGTCGGGCTGTCGGAGTTTACTGGTTTTCCTTGCTCTGGCCCATGATTTCCTGCGCCGTGAAATTGATGCCGCAGGTCGGGAAGGAATTGCCGACGAAGAAATTGTCGGACTGATCGGGGAAGAAATCCTGGCCTGCCTTGAAGTTCGGATCCTCGACGATCGCCAGCGGCAGCTTGACCGCTTGCGGCACGACCTGGCCTTCAAGTGCTGCAATCGCCGTCTTGATGGCAACCGCGACCTGAGCCGGGCCGGTGCCGGCCGACGAGCATTTCAGGCCGTCAGCGGCGAACTTGGCGCAGAATTTGCGGAAGCCGTTCTCCGTCTCGCCGCCGAACGGCACGAACGGATGCTTGGCATCGATCATCGCCTGCACGATGCCGGTATCGCCGCCCTGTCCGGTAATGCCGTCGAAGGGGCCGTTGGTGGCAATGGCATCGGCCGTAGCCTTTTGAGCAACGCCGTCATCCCACTTGCCGACGACCTCGGTGACATCCCATTTCTTGCCGGAAGCGTCGAGAACCTCGTGGATGCCGTTATGGCGATCGGTGTCGACGGACGTGCCGGCGACGCCGCGCACTTCCAGCACCTTGCCGCCGTTCGGCACGTGCTTGACCAGCCAGTTGGCCCACAATTCGCCAAGGCCTTTCTGGTCGACATTGACGTTGATGGCATCCTTGGTGTCGAGGATGTTGTCGAAGGCGACCAGCACCACGCCGGCTTCCTTGGCCCGCTTGATGACAGGACCGAATGCGGTCGGGTTCTGGGCGTTGACGACAATCGCGTCATAGCCGGAATCGATGAAATTGTTGATTGCCGAAATCTGGGCCGGCACGTCCTCGCCGGTCGAGACCACCTTGAATTCCTTGAGCTTGGCCGCGACCTCCGGCTGCGCTGCATAGGCCTTTGCCGTCTGCACCATCTGGATGCGCCATGTGTTGGCGATATAGCCGTTGGCCAGAGCGATGCGGTACGGGCCGTCTTTCTTGGGGAACTTGAAGAACTGCGTATCGGCCGACCAGGGCGCGAAGCAGTCAGGCTCGGCCGATGGCCCCTTGACGATTTCAGGATCGGCGATCGCCGACGAGCTCAGCATGACGAAAGCAGTGGCGGCAACGATTCCGCCAACGAGTGACTTGATCATCGATATTCCTCCCAGTTGCAGTTTTGTTTGTTGTTACGCCGATGAATTTGCGCGTTTCCGGCCCGGCACCTCCCGCCGTATCCGTCGCGCGTTCAGGTGGCCGAATGCCGACCCGATCCCCTCCTTTGCTGCCCGGCTAGTCCCGCAAAAACTATCATATTATACATAATAAACAAGCATGAGCTGTCGCTTATGTATAATAAACAGCCTCCCATCGTCGGGGCGAAGTACCGCCCGGCGATAACTGGTAGCGCTACCATGACGTAGTGTAAAGCGCCATTGCGTCGAAGCTCGCTTCAGCGCGCCGTGCTCTCACGTCGCTTGAGTTCGAAGCCAAGGTCGACGACCCGCTGCTCTGGCCTGTTGCCTTCGATCGCCGCAAGCGCCATGGCGACCGCCCGCCGGCCGATCTCGTAGCGGTAGGTCCGAACGCTGGTGACCGACGGAAAGGCCACCTCCATCATGTCGAGATCGTTGAAGCCAACGATGCCGATCGTCTTCGGCACGGCGATCGAAGCGCGGTGGCATTCGAACAGCACGCCAAGGGCGATATCGTCATTGTTACAGAACACCCCATCGAGGCTCGGCACCTTGGCCAGCGCGTCGCGGAACAATTCGCGGCCGAGGGTGACGCTGGAGGGCACCGGCGTCGTGGTGGTGAGCCTCGGATCGAACAGGCCGGCCGCCTCCATCGCCGCGCGATAGCCGGCAAGCCGCCGCTGCGAACGCGGATCCATGCGCGCACCGATGAAGCCGATCCGGCGATAGCCTGCCTCGATCAGATGTTCCGCAGCCGCCTTGCCGCCCTCGAAATGCGAGAAGCCGACCATCATGTCGACCGGATCGGGCCCGGTCTCCATCACCTGCACCACCGGACAGCCTGCCGTTTCCAGCAGTTTTCGCGAGGCCAGCGTCTGGTCGATGCCGGCCACGATCAGCGCCGCCGGGCGTTGCGGGCCAAACACCTGCAGCAGCCGCTCTTCCTCGAGGCCGGAATAGTGGGTGTTGCCGAGCTGAACCCGGAAAGGGCCGTCCGACAGGCTGTCGTAGATGCCGCGCACCACTTCGGCAAAGACGTTGTTGGTAAGCGACGGCACCAGAACGCCAAAGACCTCGGCGCGCGCCGAAGCCAGCGCCCGCGCATTCGGGTCGGGCACATAGCCGAGTTCGTTCACGGCCGACTCGATCTGGCGGCGCAGATCTTCCGAGACACGCCCCGGCTCACGCAGGGCGCGCGACACGGTAATGGCGCCGACGCCGGCCTTGCGGGCGACATCGGCGATGGTCGGGCGGCCGCCGCCGCGGCGCGAGCGCGGCTTGATCACCGTACTGGTCCCGAAGCCGGGCAACCGCCCAGACGCGACCGTGAGACGATGTTCAGGGTCTTTGCCACTGCTGCCTTGCCAACCTGGCCCGTTGCCACACCTTGTCTGGCGTCGCGCAGCCTTCGGCTATTGTCAAGCGACGGCCGGAGAGACTGTATCCGTACCGCTGTGCTTCAGGCCGCCACAGCAGCGCTGCGCCGGGCCTTCCACAGCAGCAGCACCATGGCCAAAATATTCAGCAGGTTCCAGGCAATGCCGTTGAGGAACGCGGCGGCATAGGAGCCGGTCAGATCGTAGATCCAGCCCGACATCCAGCCGCCGATCGCCATGCCGAAGATGGTCGCCATCATGACGATGCCGACGCGCTGGCCAGCCTCCTTGGCTGGCATATATTCGCGCACGATGATCGCATAACAGGGCACGATGCCGCCTTGCGACAGGCCGAAGACCAGCGAGACGACATAAAGCGAGGCAAGCCCGTCGAACGGGATATAGAACAACAGCGACAGGCATTGCAGCACCGAGCCGATCAGCAGGGTTTTCACGCCGCCGATGCGATCGGCAAGGAAACCCGAGCCAAGCCGGCTGACGACGCCCGCCGCCAGCATGATCGACAGCATATCGGCGCCATGCGCCACGCCGTAGCCGAGATCCATGCAATAGGCGACGATATGGACTTGCGGCATCGACATCGCCACGCAGCAGCCGAGCCCGGCCACGATGAGCAGCGCCTGCAAGGCCGCCGGCGACAGGGAGATCGGCTGGACCACGCGGCTGCCCGGCGATCCCGGAGCCGCCTGGGGCGGTGCGCCGCGCCGGAGCAGCAGGATCAAGGGCACCATGGTGACCAGGCAGACGACGCCGATCGCGGCATAGGTGAAGCGCCAGCCTTCGGTCTGCATGACATAGGGCATCGCCGTCGGCCAGATCGCTCCGGCGAGATAGTTGCCGGACGCGGCAGCCGTCACCGCGACGCCGCGGCGACGGTTAAACCAATGCGAGATATCGGCGATCAAAGGGCCGAAGATCGCCGACGAGCCGACGCCGATCAACAGGCCCTGGACGAGGGTGAACTGCAGGATCGAACTGGTCAACGACGCCAGCATGAAGCCGGCGCCAAGTGTAATCGCGGCAATCAGCGCCGGGATCCAATACCCCATGCGGTCGATGGCGCGGCCGAACAGCACATTGCCCGCGGCAAAGCCGACCATGGTCGCGGTGTAGGGCATCGAGGCAGCGGCGCGATCGACGCCGAATTCTGCCTGCACGGCAGGCAGCACCACGACCACCGCCCACATGCCGACCCCGCCGATCGTTGCCAGCAGCATCGAGACGCCGAGCCGTATCCAGGCATAGGCACTGTCGATGCCGGAACTTCCTGCCTGGCTTGAGACGATTGGGGTCAAGAGCGTTTCCTGTCCGCAGTTCTTGAATCGGCGGTTCTGACCACTATCGGCGCATTCGCATCGCCGAGCAGCGCCACGACAGGCAAATCCGTGGCTCCAGCGATTCGGGCCGAAGTGGAACAGGGGTGCGCCATAAGGCGTTTTCCGGCAACGACCTAGTGGAAGGAGTTTGCCATGACCGCGCAACGGAAATGGTCCGCCGACGTCACCGAGCACAGTGACGCGCTGGACCTCGAGGAACATATCTTCGAATCCCACGATCCAAGGAAAATCGCCGCCTCGTTGAAGCGATCGGCCGAGCACAGCGACCGACGCAAGGCAGGGCCGTTTCAATCCGCCATGTCGATGCTGAATTTCTACATCAACCGCGCCGGCAAGAACCTGCCGGCGGCGCAGAAGGAAGTGCTGGAGGACGCAAAGGATGAACTGCGCGTCCTTTTTGGCCGCCCAAAGGAAGACTAGAATCGGTCACCATTAATTGGTTCTGCCAAATTCGGCTGAACTGGACCTAGTGACAGGGCCTCTTTGTCGCCAGTCTGCAGGCTCGGCTTGTCTTCCCAAGCCCGCAAAAGCCTGGCGTCATGACGGTCAAGATCGGCATCAATCCCATCACCTGGAGCAATGACGACGTTCCGGCGCTTGGCGGGGATACGTCCTTGGAGACTTGCCTGTCGGAAACGGCGCTGGCCGGCTACCGCGGCACCGAACTCGGCGGCAAATTTCCGCGCCAGGCTGAAGTGCTTGGGCGGCTCCTGTCTTCCTATGGCCTGGAACTCGTTTCCGGCTGGTATGATGGCCGCATTCTCGACCGCACGGTCGACGAGGAATTCGCGGCGATCACCCCACATCTTCAGCTGTTGCGCGACCTTGGCGCCAGGATCGTCGTCTACGCCGACACCTCGCGCGGTCGCCATGACGGCATTTTCGCACCGATCTCCGAGCGTCCGCGCCTCGCCGACAGGGACTGGCCGTCCTATGGCAAGAAACTGACCGCCCTCGCCGACCGCATGGCTGCATTCGGGGTCGGCATGGCCTTCCACCACCACATGGGCACCATCGTCGAGACGGACGATGAAGTCGACAGGCTGATGGCGGCGACGGGCCGAAGCGTCGGCCTTTTGTTCGATACCGGCCACTGCCTGTTTTCGGGCGGCGACCCGCAATCGCTGCTGCAACGGCATCTCGACCGTATCGTGCATTTCCATTGCAAGGACGTTCGCAGGGCGGTGCTGGAACGGGCACGCCGCGAGGACATGAGCTTCATGGCGGCGGTAATGGACGGCATTTTTACCGTGCCCGGCGACGGCTCGGTCGATTTCCTGTCATTGCTGAAACCCCTCGCTGCGCGCGGCTATGAAGGCTGGCTCGTTGTCGAAGCCGAGCAGGATCCGGCCAAGGCGCATCCGCTGACCTATGCCAGCAAAGGCTATTTCTCGCTGCTCGCCACCGCCCGCGAGGCCGGCTTCGAAGTGGCGACTCGGAAGGCAGGCTGACCGGCCCGCATTGCGAGCCGGAGGAACATAATGGGCGCGCGCCTCGATGGGGTTAGCGACGCGAAAGCGCCCGGCGATCCGCGCCGCCTTGCTCCCTGCGCGGCGCGGATCGCAGAATCCCGGCTCTGGATTAAAACCCCGACTTTCAAGCTTGAGGCCGGCCGGAAGCCGTGCCTTGATGCAACCGAGGAGGAGCGACATGGCTTTCGAAGCTGCGCTTGGCATGGAACGGCTTTGCACCATCCGGGAGATTGCCGAGAAGGCGGAACTTGGCGCCGCCACCGTGCATCGCGCGCTGAAGAACAGCCGCGAGATCCGCCCCGAAACCAGGCGACTGGTGCTCGACACTGTCTGCCGGCTCAACGAGGAAAAGATCGCCCGCGCCGCCCGGTCCGTCGGGGGATAGTGCCGTGGCCGACCACATGCGCCTTTCCCTCGACATCATGTCGGTCGACCGTGCTTCGGAAGAACCGATGCATCGTCAGATCTACGGCGCCTTGCGACGCTTCATCCTTGACGGCCAGATCCCGCAGAACACGCTGCTGCCGTCGACGCGCTCGCTGGCCGAAGATCTGAAGGTCGGGCGCAACACGGTCATCGCCGCCTATGACCAGCTCCTTGCCGAAGGTTTTATCGAGGCGCGTGCCGGATCGGGCACCTGGGTGGCGCCGATCCAGCAGAACCGCCCCTTGGCATCCCTGCGCGCCGGACTGGCAGCGCCGCAAAAGCTGTCGCGGCGTGGCCAGACCATCGTCAACGGCCCGCAACCGCCACGCAATGCCGGCGTCATCAATTTCCATCCCGGCGTTCCTGAAACGGCATCGTTTCCGTTCACCATCTGGTCAAGCCTTCTGGTGCGCAATGCACGCAGCCGCGACGAGAGCCTGCTTGGTTATCTCTCCTTTGCCGGCCATCCCGGCCTGCGTCAGGCCATTGCCTCGACCATCGGCCTGTCGCGCGGCATCAGCTGCACCGCCGACCAGGTGATCATCGTCACCGGTGCGCAGGCGGCACTCGATCTCGTCTCGCGCGTGCTGATGGACGAAGGCGACCACGTCTGGATGGAGGAGCCCGGCTATCTCGGCGCCAAGAGCGCCTTTCTCGCCAGCGGCGCCAGGCTGGCACCGTTGAAGGTCGACCGGCGCGGCTGGCATCTTGCCGATCCGGAGCTGCCGCCGCCGCGGCTGATCTATGTGACACCATCCTGCCAATGGCCGTTCGGCACGATCATGCGCATCGAGGAGCGGTTGCAGCTGCTCGACATCGCCGAACGCAACGGCGCCTGGATCGTCGAGGATGACTATGATGGCGAATACCGGTTCCGCGGCCGGCCGGTGCCGGCGCTACGCGGGCTCGATCATGCCGACCGCGTCGTCTATATCGGCAGCTTCGGCAAGACGCTGATTCCGGCGCTGCGCATCGGTTATCTGATCGTGCCGCGCGAATTGTCGGTGCCCTTCGACCGGGCGGTGAGCATCACCGGTCAGTTCGCGCCGCTGATCCTGCAGGCAACGGTCAACGACTTCATCACGCAGGGCTATTTTGCCACGCACCTCAAACGCATGCGCCGGCTCTATGCGCGCCGGCAGGCGAACTTCGTCAAGCTGTGCCAGGAGCATCTGGCGGAATGGCTGACCGTCACGGAAAACGATTCCGGCATGCAGCTGCTGGCCAGCTTTGTCAGGCCCTATAAGGACAGTGACGTGGTCGCCGCAGCCGTCAAGGAGGGGCTCGACGTCCAGGGCATCTCGATCAACTACCATTCCAGCGTGCCCGAGCACGGGCTGCTGCTCGGCTACGCGGCGATGGACGAACGCCAGATCATGCGCGCCGTGCTGGCGCTGCGCGCCGCGTTTCTAAGATTGGACAGAAGCTAGAGCCGGCTCTCCATCTCGTTCACCGCGGGGTTGAGTCAATCGCCCGCAGTGATTAGGAAGATGGGGCATCGGTCCTTGTTTTTTGGCGTTCGCGCAAAGAGCGCTTTCCAAGGCCGAAACTCCCCGAAAACCTGAAGCATGCCACCGCCGGTATGGGCTGGCGGCGCATTCATCTGAACCATGAGGATTGCCATGAGAACCGCATCCTGTGCCTGTGGGCAACTGAGGATCTCCTGTAACGGAGAGCCGCAACTGGTCGCACAGTGCCACTGCCTCGACTGCCAGAAACGGACCGGCAGCACATACGGCGTCGCCGCCTTCTTTGCGCGCGACAAGGTAGAAGCCGAAGGCGACGCCAAGACCTACAGCCGGTCAGCTCGGAGCGGCCACCACGTCACTTTCCATTTCTGCCCGGGCTGCGGCTCAAGCGTCTTCTGGGAGCCCGAGCAAAAGCCTGAATGGATCGCCGTCGCCGTTGGCTGCTTCGCCGATCCCGCCTTTCCGGCCCCAGCGCATGTCGCCTGGGAAGAACGGCGTCACCCCTGGGTTTCCGGTTAGCGATGCCAACGCAGCCAGGGCAGCGCTTTATCTTATTGGTTGATCTCGGGTTCAACGAGCTTCGCCAGATTTCGCAGCGACTCCTGCCAGCCGAGATAGCAGGCCTCAACCGGGATGGCGTCTGGAATACCTGCCTGCGTGATATTCACTTCGGTGCCGACCGACACTTTCTTCAATGTCACGGTCACCTCGATCTCGCCGGCCAGGTTGGGGTCGTCGAACCGGTCGGTGTAACGCAGTTGCTCATTGGGGACGAGCTCGACATATTCGCCGCCGAACGAGTGGCTGTCGCCGGTGGTGAAGTTGCGGAAGGACATTTTGAACGTACCGCCGACTTTCGCCTCGAAGTGGTGAACCGTGCAGGTGAAGCCGTTCGGCGGAAGCCATTTCGCAAGTGCATCCGCTTCGAGGAACGCGCGGTAGACTTTCTCCGGGCTGGTTGTCAGAACGCGGTGCAGACGTACGGTGCCGGGCATATCGTTAATCCTCCCTGTTGGTGATCGATGCCCCTAGGACGAGCGGAGCCCGGCCTATCCGACACGGGCCTGCGGATTTTTGACGACCGGTAATACCGGCCGGAATCCTCGCCCGGCCGCCGGACAAGGAACTCGGCCGCAGGGTAGCAAACCGCGCCGGATCTGGTCTAGTTCACACTGTCGAACTTCTGCAGATCAACCGGTGCCGCCTTGCGCAATTCGATATCATCGAGCGAAGCATTCTCCAGCGCCACCCGCGCCGCCGCGTCGATGTTGTGGATCATGTCCTGAATGTCGGTATCGCTGTGCGCCGGGTTCATGGCGACCATCACGGTGCGGTTGAGGATGTCGAGCGAGCGCTTGCCGAGGTCGTCGGAATAATCCAGCCGCAGGCCCTGGTTCTCGGGCAGTGCGTAAGGATTGAGCGCCGGATGATGCGCGCCTTCATGCATCAGCACCTGGTCCCACTGGGTGAAATTGTGACGGCCGGTCTTGCCGGCAACGACGCTCGGAATGGTCTTCGAAAAAGTCTGCGCCGCCTGCTCGCTCGGCAGCAGGTACATCACCTGTGCGGCACAATCGTCGTCCGCGCTGTTCATCGGCGACGGCGTCAGCCCAAGATTGCTGAGGTGGCGGGTACCGGCCAGCACCGTCTTCTTCTCGGCCCGCATCGCCTCGATGATGCCGTCCAGCCGGTCGAGTTGGACGTTGAGCATCGCCCCCATCAGTTCGGAAGCACGCGCGCCGATGCCGGCGAAGGGTTTGATGCTGTCGCTTCTGCCCTGCCAGTAGAAATGGCAAGGGTCGATGGCGCAGCGCGCCCGCTCCGCCACTTTCGGATCGCTGGTGGCGATGCCGCCGCCCTCGCCCGAGGTCATGTTCTTGAAGTAGTTGAAGGAATAAGCGCCGGCATGGCCGATCGAGCCGAGCTTGCGGCCCTCATAGCCGCCGCCGATGCCCTGGCAGACATCCTCCAGCACCAGCAAGCCGCGCTTGGCAGCAATGTCCATGATTGCATTCATGTTGCAGGCAGCGCCCCACATATGCACCGGGATGACCGCCCTGGTGCGCGGCCCGATGGCATCGCGCAGGGCGATGGGATCGATGGTCAGGCTCTCGTCGATGTCGACGATGACTGGAATGGCCCCGACCGACAGCACCGCGGTCGCTGTCGCCATATAGGTGTGCGCCGGCACCAGCACTTCGTCCCCCGGGCCGATGCCGAGGCCGATCAGGCCGGCGGCGAGCCCATAGGTGCCGCTGGCGGCCAGCGCGAAATGCTCGACGCCAAGATGCTGCGCATAGCGGGCCTCGAAGCGGTCGCATTCGCTGTCCTTGCCGTAACGAAACAGCGCGCCCGAGCGGATCACCCTGGCAATGGCTTCGATTTCCTCTTCGCCGGCGGTGTACATGACAGGCCTCCAGTCACTTGACAGTGTGGGTCACTTGATAATGTGGTCGCTTGATGGTGTGGACAGCTGTAGGCTTGTCGGCACAGTTTGAAAGAACCACTCCGCCGCTATTCGACCAAGCCATCTGCGCCCGGAAGACGGTTCCTATGACTGGTTTTGAACCGTGACTGGGGAAATCGGCAGCTAAGTGTCTCAGCCGGCAGGCAAATCGTACCCATCCGAATTCGCCAAAGTGGCCCTGTCGGAAAGGCAGGTTTCGGCGTTCCATTCCGGCCAGTTGGGCAAACGGTTGGTTCCATGAAATACGGGACACACTTTGGAAGACCCTCGAAACCGGCGCGCCGGCGGGAAGGCGGCCGGTCGTGAACGCCGCCGGCTCCAGCAAACGGATCGTGCTCCACGAGGACGATGTCGGCATGTGCCACGGCGCCAACAGCGCCTTCCTCGAATTGAGCGGGCTGGGTGTCTGCAGTTCCGGCGCGGTGATGGTGCCATGCCCGTGGTTCCTCGAAATGGCCGAAAGCGCCGCCGCCAATCCTGGCCTCGACCTTGGCGTCCACCTGACGCTGAACAGCGAGAAGCAGCACTACAAATGGCGGCCCTTGACCGCGCCGTCGCGGGCGGCCGGCCTGACCGACGAGTTCGGCTTCTTCTGGCCGGATGTGGCGACCACGCGCCGCAAGGCGGTGCCGCAGGCGGTCGAGGCCGAGCTTCGCGCCCAGATCGACACCGCCTATCGCGCCGGCATCGACGTCACCCATCTCGACGCGCATATGGGCGCGGCATTGTCGCCGGAATTCTGCGCTATCTACATCAAGCTCGGGCTCGAATATCAGCTGCCCGTGCTGCTGACCAAGACCCTGTCCGCCTATTCCCCCAACGACAATCTGGTCGGCGTCACCGAGGAGGCGTTCCAGCGCGGCGTGGCGCTGGCCCGTGCCGGCGGCTTTGCCATTTTCGACGCCGCCATCCAGACGACCTGGGGCCGGCCGCGTTCCAGGCCGATCGAGCCGGCTTACAAAGCGCTCATCGAGGCTGTGCGCGAGGGCCTGACCTTCTTTTGCCTGCATTGTAACGCGCCCGGTGAACTCGAGCTGATCGAGCCGCGCTCCGCCTATATCCGCACCGAAGAGTACGAGCTGTTCCGCGACCAGGGCTTTCGCGACTGGCTCGCCGCACAGCCGATCGACATCATCGGCATGAAGGCGTTGCGCGAGGAGCTTCGCGCCACGCTCTCGGCCGGGCGATCATCAACAACAGCCCGCGGCAACACCGCGGGCGAACAGCGATTGGCGTCGGCAAAGGCCCGCAAAGCGGCCACCCGATCCGCGACGTGAGCCGATCGTCGCGGCCGGAAAACGGCGCCAGAGGGATTGGAACTGCAACGACAAATGGGAGAATAAGATGAAAACTCTTCTGAAAGTGGCATTGGGCGCCTTCGTCTCGGCGGGCCTGATGACAGGCATTGCGCATGCCGCGGGGCTCAAGGATCCGAAGGACGTGCGCATCACCTTCGTGGTGCATGGGTCGGCGTCCGATCCCTATTGGTCGGTGGTCAAGCGCGGCGTCGATGACGCGGCCGCCCTTACCGGCGCCAAGGTCGAATATTACGCGCCGCAGGTCTTCGACGTGGTCGAGCAGGCCCGGCTTCTCGACGCCGCCATCGCCACCAAGCCGGACGGTATCGCCGTCTCCATCGCCGACGCCAATGCGCTCGGCAAATCGGTCAAATCCGGGCTTGCCGCCAATATTCCCATGGTGGTTCTGGATTCCGGCGAAAAGGAAGGCGCCGAGCTCGGCACTACGCTCTATGTCGGCACCGTTTCCGAATATGATTCCGGCAAGAAGGCCGGCGAGCGGCTGGCCAAGGAAGGCACGCTCAAGGTCGTCTGTATCAACCACGAGGTCGGCAATGTCAGCCTCGACCAGCGCTGCCAGGGCCTCAATGACGGGCTGAAGCCCTCCGGCGGCGGCACCGAGGTTCTGGCCGTGGCGCCCGATCCCGCAGACATCCAGCGCCGCACCGAAGCCTATCTGTCGGCGCATCCCGACACGCAGGCCGTCTTTGCGCTCGGCGCCACCGCCGCCAACCCGCTGATCCCGATGTTCCGCGACAAGGAACTGTTCGGCAAGCTCAAGCTCTACACATTCGACATCAGCCCGGAGGTTCTCGACTCTGTCGTCGCCGGCGAAATGGGCTTCGGCATGGACGCCCAGCAATATCTGATGGGCTATCTGCCGGTGATCTATCTGGTCGAGCAGGCAACGCACGGCTTCTGGCCGCAGAACAACGCCTATACCGGACCGCTGTTCATAGACTCACCGGAAAAAGCCAAGGCGATCCTGGCGCTCGCCAAAGAGGGCATCCGCTAGGCAAGCGCTCCGACGGAACGGGAGAATGCGCCAAGCGCTCTCCCGATCCGTTCGAAGATTGCGAATTGAGCGATTGGAGAGCCTAATGGCGGTCGTGGAAGACAAGGCGATACCTCCGGGCGAACTGAAGGCGACCGACCGCTTCGGCATGACGTCGAAGCGGGCCGCCGGCGCCGACGAGCGGCTGGCCAGCACCGGCAAGCTGACCCAGTGGCTGCGCCGGCCGGAAGCCGGTGCCGCCGGTGGGCTGCTTGCGACGATCATCATCTTTGCGCTGCTGCCGGGCGCGGCAAACCTCTATTCGCTGCAGGGATCGATGACATTCCTGACGCTGTCGGCGGAGCTCGGCATCGTCGCCACCGCGGCAGCACTCCTCATCATCGCCGGCGAGTTCGATCTTTCGGTCGGCTCCATGGTCGGCTTTGCCGGTGTCGTCATCGGGCTGACGGTGAAGTACTGGGGCCTGCCGCTATGGGGTGGCATCGCCTGTGCCTTCGCCGTTGCCATCCTCACCGGCTATCTCAACGGCCTGATCGTGGTGAAGACGCGCCTGCCCTCCTTCATCGTCACGCTCGCCACGCTCTATATCCTGCGCGGACTGTCGATCGGCATCACCCGCGCCGCCACCGGCCGCACCCAGATCCCCTACATACTCGAAGGCGCACCGGACCCGGCGACGGCCGGCATTTTCAACGGCCATCTGCTCACCAGCCTGTTCCGCTGGATGGGCGCGCAAGGCTGGATCGCCACCCGCAGCGACGGCATTCCCTTCGTCGCCGGCATTCCGATGTCGATCGTCTGGTGGCTCGGCCTGACGGCGCTGGCCGGCTACGTGCTCACCCAGACGAAATACGGCAACTGGATCTTCGCCACCGGCGGCGACCTGATCGCAGCCCGCAACGTCGGCGTGCCGGTCGATCGCGTAAAGATCAGCCTGTTCGTCTACACCGCTTGCGCGGCGACACTGCTTGCCACCATCCAGGTGATGGAGGCGGGCTCCGCCGACACCACGCGCGGCCTGCTCAAGGAATTCGAGGCGATCATCGCCGCCGTCATCGGCGGCGTGCTGCTCACAGGCGGTTACGGCACCGTCTATGGCGTGCTGTTCGGCGCGCTGATCTTCGGGCTGGTGCAGATGGGTATCTTCTACACCGGCATCGACACCGACTGGTTCAAGGTCTTCCTCGGCATCGTCATCCTGATGGCCGTGCTGGTCAACAACTACATCAGGCTGAAGGCGCTCGGCCGCGGAGGTGGCAAATGACCGAACCGGCCCAAATGACCGAACCGGCAATGGAACTGCGCGGCGTCAGCGTCAATTTCGGCTCGGTGCGCGCCCTCCAGGACATCGACATCAAGGTCTATCCGGGCGAGGTCCACTGCCTGCTCGGCGATAACGGCGCCGGCAAGTCGACGCTGATCAAGGTTTTGTCCGGCGTCTATCGGCCGAGCAAGGGCGAAATCCTGGTCGACGGCAAGCCGGTCACCTTCCGCAGCCCGCGCGACGCGCAGGAGCTCGGCGTGGCAACGGTGTTCCAGGACCTCGGCATGATCTCGCTGATGTCGATCACCCGTAACTTCTTCCTCGGCCGCGAGCCGACCAAAAGCAGCCTGCCCTTCTCGCGCATCGACAAAGAGCGCGCCAACACCATCGCCAGGCAGGCGATGGCCGATATCGGCATCGACGTGCGCGATCCGACGCAGGCCGTCGGCACGCTGTCGGGCGGCGAGCGCCAGTCGGTGGCGATCGCCCGCGCCGTGCATTTTGGCGCGCGCGTGCTGATCCTCGACGAGCCGACCTCGGCACTCGGCGTCCACCAGGCGGCGATGGTGCTGAAATTCATCATCGAAGCGCGCATGCGGGGCCTGGCCGTCATCTTCATCAGCCACAACATCCACCATGCCTATCCGGTCGGCGACACCTTCACGCTGCTCAACCGCGGCCGCAATCGCGGCACCTACGCCAAGTCCGAGATCTCACGCGACGAGGTCATCTCGATCATGTCGGGCGGCGAGGATCTGAAGGCGGTCGAGGCGGAGATTGCCGGCCTGCTCGCCCAGATCGGCAACCGGCCGCCTGCGGCGCCTTGAGCTGACAATCGGACATTGCGGGGAATGATCCAATGAGCAGGATACGCGTCGGGGTCGTCGGCGCCGGCATGATCTCGCAGGTCGAGCATATCCCCAATCTGCTGCGCCTCGGTGAATTGTTCGAGCTGGTCGGCGTCGCCGATCCCTCCAGGATTTCGCGGCAGTTCGTCACCGACACCCATGGCATTGCCAATTTCGAAACGATCGACCAGCTCTTCGACCAACGCCTCGACGCGGTGGTGATCGGCTCGCCGGACCCGCTACATCACGAACAGGTGCTGGCGACGCTGGCGCGCGGCCTGCATGTCTTTTGCGAAAAGCCGCTCTGCTATTCGCTGGCGGAAATCGCCGAGATCGTCGCCGCGCGCGATGCCGCCAGGAAAATCGTTCAGGTCGGCTATATGAAGCGCTTCGACCCGAATTACCGGCTGGCGCTCGCTTCGCTGCCCGGAACATCGAGCACGCTGCGCGCGGTCTCGGTGGAGGTAAACGATCCCGACGCCTGGCCGTTCATCGCCCATCAGCCCTACAGGCGCGGCACCGATATCCCAAAAGACATGATCGCCGCTGTCGCGGCCAAGCAGAAGCGCCAGGTCGAAGAGGCCATCGGCGTGCATCTGACCGATCTCGCTTTCCGTGGATTTACCGGCGCTTACAGCTCGGCCTTGATTCACGATGTCAATGCCGTCCATGGCCTGCTCGATGCGCTCGGCGTGCCGGACGGCGAGGTCGTCGGCGCGCAGATCTTTGCCAATGGCGACGGCGGCCACGGCGCCGTCAAGTTGCTGGACGGGCAGGCACTGTGGACCATGACGCATCTCACTGTGCCCAAGCTCGCCGACTACAAGGAGCGGATCACGCTGTTCTTCGACGATGCCAGCCTCGAGCTCGAATTCCCCTCGCCCTGGCTCAACCATCATCCGATCCGGCTGACGGTGACGACCTCGGACGGTCACACGCTGTCGAAGAAAGATTTGCGTGCCGGTTACGCCGAAGCCTTCGTCGAAGAGATGCGTGGCTTCTGGGCAGCGATCGTCAATGGCGATGCCGTCGTCAACCCACCCGAACACGCCGCCCGCGACCAGGCGCTGCTGATCGGGCTGACCCGGCGGCATCTCGCGACCGCACCCTTCGACTGAGCACTCCACCTGTAGCCGAACGGCGCTATCTGGACTTGATGACGCTGTCGGTATTGGCCAGCAGCTTGCGCACCGCATTGCGCGCCGCGTCCGGCCGCTGCAGGCGGATGCTCTTCTCGATTGCCTCATGCAGCCTCTGCGCATGCTGCAAATCGTCGAGTTCCCGCGTGGTATAAGCAAATAGATGATCGAATGCCGATTCGATCAGCACGCCGAGCGGCACCAGCAGATCGTTGCCCGAGGCCCGCAGGATGGCGAGATGAAAACGCGTATCGGCGCGCGTCCGCTCCTGCAGGTTGGTCGCCTCACCCATCTCGCGGCAGGCCTGGCTGATCTCGGCCATCTGCTCGTCGGTGCGCCGCATGGCGGCAAAAGCGCTGGCCTCCGGCTCGATGATGTGGCGGAATTCCTGCACGGTCCTGAGGAACACCTCACGATCCGGCGAGGTCGCGTACCAGGCCAGCACGTCGCGATCGAGCAGGTTCCAGCGTTCCTTCGGCTCGACCCAGCTGCCGATTTTGGGACGTGACGACAGCAGGCTCTTCGCCATCAGCATCTTGATGGCCTCGCGCACCGCCGAGCGGCTGACGTCGAAGGTCTCCGACCATTTGGCCTCATTGGGCAGGATGGTTCCCGGCGGATAGTCGCCGCGCACGATCCTCAGCCCGATTTCGTTGGCCAGCGACGCGTGAACGCTCGACCCCGGCATGCGCGCCGCATCGGCCCGGCGGATACCGCTCGTGCGTTCGGCGAACGCCTCGGCCGCTGTCTTTCCCTTATTCGGCTTCGCGTCCCGCATGGCTCCACAAAGTCCGGATTTGGAGGCGTGTCAAGGAGATGAGATCGCCGGCAATATCTCAGTCTGATTTTCCGCATCCGTCCCCTCGCCGACACCGCGCTTTGCCGAGCGTTCACGCCGGGGAGGTACGAACGGCTTCTCTTTGTCCCGACTGAATTCCTCGATCAGGAAATCAAGGAAGACGCGGATTTTCGGGGCAAGATGCTGCCGTGCCGGATAGACCGCGTAGAGCGTGGTTTCGACCTTTTCCCAGTCATCCAGAGCCGATTGCAGCCGGCCTGCTTTCAGGTCGCTCTCGACATAGGGATAAGGGATCAGGCTGACGCCGAAGCCGGCGCGCAGCGCATCGCGCACGGCAAGGCTTGACGAGACCGTGTATCGTCCGTCGATGGCGATCCGCTCGGCGCGGCCGTCCTTGCGGAATTCCCATATGTCCGCATGCCCCGAGAGGCTGAACCGGATGCAATTGGCCGCCTTCAAATCGGCAGGCGTCTTGGGCCGGCCATGCTCCTCGAAATAGGACGGAGCTGCGCAAAGCACGTGCGGCATGACCGCAAGCTTTCGGGCGACCAGGCTGGAATCCTCGAGATTGTCGCTGCCGCGAATGGCAAGGTCAAATCCCTCCCGCACGATATCGACGCGCCTGTCGTCAAGGTGCAGATCGAGCTTCAAATCGGGATAGCGCGATAGAAACGCGGGCATGGCAGCCGAAAGCCGCGTCAACGTGACAGTCATCGGCGCGCTGACCCGCAACGTGCCGCTCGGCGCCGTCTTGATCGGGCCGAGCACCCGGTCGGCCCTGGCCAGCGCATCGAGCCCCTGCGTGACATGCTCCAGGTAGATCCTGCCCTCTTCGGTCAGCGCCATGCGCCGCGTCGTCCGGTTGATGAGCCGCACCCCCAGATCCGCCTCCAGCTCGGCGATGTTCTTGCTGATGGCGGGTGGCGAGAGACCGAGCCGCCGTCCGGCTTCGGCAAAGCTGTTCAGTTCCGCCACCTGGCGGAAAACCTGCAACGCCGTCAGGCGATCCATCTCACCATTCTCTTCTAGTAAACAATGTCTTTCAATTATCGCATATTATCGCTCCTTGGTAAATTGTCTATCTGCTTTCCGAACGACTTTCTCAGGTTTGGAATGACATGATGACCAACCCCACAATCTCCCTTATCGAGCGACGCATATCGGCCAATCGGTTCGATGGCTCGCACGCATTGACGGATGCCGAGGTCGAGGAACTGGCACGCCTCGCAACGCGCGCGCCAACCGCCTACAACCTTCAGAATTGGCGGTTCATCGCCGTGCGGACGCCGGAAGCAAAGGCACGATTGCGCAGCGTGGCGCATGGCCAGGCCAAGGTGCAGGAGGCAGCCGTCACGTTCATCATCTGCGGCGTACTGCCCGACCACGCTGCCCTCGATGCAAGGCTGCGTCCTTTCGTGGAAGCCGGCTTCATGCCGGTGGATATGGCTTCGGGCTGGCAGGAAGGCGCCCGCGCACAATATGCCGATCCTCTAGCAGCCCGCGACGAAGCGGTGCGCTCGGCAACGCTTGGCGCCGCAACGCTGATTTTCGCGGCCGAAGCGCTGGGCCTCGGCTCCGGTCCGATGGCCGGCTTCGACGCCGAAGGCGTGGCCCGCGAGTTTGGCCTTGGGCGCAATGAAGTGCCGGTGATGCTCATCGCGGTCGGCCGCGCCGCGCCCGGCAACTGGCCGCAAAAGCCGCGCCGCCCTCTTGCCGAAGTACTGGAAATCTTATGAAAACGCGCCGTTTCGATCTGTTGCTTACAGCCATTGCACCCGCGATATGGGGCAGCACCTATATCGTCACCACGCAGTTCCTGCCGAACTTTTCGCCGATGACGGTCGCAATGCTGCGGGCCCTGCCCGCCGGATTGCTGCTGCTGGCGATCGTTCGGCAACTGCCGACGGGCATCTGGTGGCTGCGTAGTTTCGTCCTCGGAGCCCTCAACATCTCGATTTTCCTGAGCATGTTGTTTGTCGCCGCCTACCGGCTTCCGGGCGGGGTCGCGGCGACCGTGCTGTCGGTCCAGCCATTGATTGTGATTTTCCTCGCCGCTGCCCTGCTTGCCAGCCCTGTCCGCCGGTTGGCGATTGTCGCCGCCCTTGTCGGGATCGCCGGTGTTGCATTGCTGGTGCTGACCCCGAACGCGACGCTCGATGCGGTCGGCGTTGCCGCCGGCCTCGCCGGGGCGGCCTCAATGGCCTTCGGCAGCGTGTTGAGCCGCAAGTGGCAGCCGCCAGCATCGCTGCTCGCCTTTACGGCATGGCAACTGACTGCCGGCGGTCTGCTGCTCGTTCCAGTGGCTCTGCTTTTCGAGCCTTCCATCCCGCTCCCGACCGGCGCCAACCTGCTTGGACTGGCGTGGCTCGGGCTAGTCGGTGCGGCGCTGACCTATGTCCTCTGGTTCCGGGGCATTGCGCGACTCGAATCCGCAGTGGTGTCATCGCTGCTTTTCCTCAGCCCGGTGACGGCCGTGCTGCTTGGATGGGTATTCCTGGATCAGACCCTGACCTTGCCTCAAATCGCCGGCGTCGTTTTCGTCATCGGCAGCATCTGGCTGGCTCAACGCCCCAAACGCAACGAGTCCTGAGCCTGGGTGGGAGTGGGTGAAAATTCGATCAAGACGGATGGCCGAAGACGGTTAAAATAAGCGCGACCGCACCGAAGCTGCAGACGAACACAACAGCACCATATGCAATCACCCGGCGCGGTATCAGGAACCGGGCTGACCAAAATCCAGCACGAACCCTTGCGTCTCGCTTCCCCAGTCGTTTGCTCCATGGAAGGTTCTGCTCATCAATTGACCCATAGAAGTCGGTGCGCAGAAGTATGCTTAGGAGTGCGACGAACATGCCCGCGAAACTCAGGGCCAAGACAACGACACACGCCGTTATTGGAACAAACAAGTGAGGATTGTTCGCCCACTCGTACTTCAAATGTCCTCACTCCCCTGCCTTTTGGCCGCGAACCATAGGCTTCTCTGCCTCTTTGGCTTGGATCAGCGCGACGATATCACTGATTTCCCAAAGCTCGCCAGCGACGCCAGCGGTCGGTGATGTCTCAGTTTGAAATTTGAAATATGCGAAAGCGCCTATCCCGGTTTTGTCGGCCAAGGCGGAAACGCCTATATGCTTACCCGAAAAAGCATGGAGAGCGACAGTGCTCAGTTTCACGCAAGATGGATTGGAGGGCTGGACGTTCGTGGCTGACGAGATATCGGTTGGCCACTACCGAATCCGTGGCCGTCATTTTGACGGTCGTTCGGTCGAACGCCACGGGTCCGACTACGATGCCCTTAAAACTGAAGGTATAAATGATGCGAGGACGCTTGGGGCGAGGCTGAATGCCAACCGGACCTAAAGGCCAGAAGCGCCCCGCCGACGTGATCGGCAACGCCGTCCGCGTCATGCGCATTGCTACCGGCAAGGAAGCCGACGACGTGCAGGACGACGGCAAAGACCCTGCCGCAAAGGCACTTGGCGCAAAGGGCGGAAAGAAGCGCGCCGAGACCATGACGCCGGTGCGGCACGCCGAGATCGCTAGGAAGGCTGCTGAGAAGCGTTGGGCGGCTAAGAGATAAGTTTCTCTAATTCCGTAAGTGTCTCGATATGGTCATCGGTCGAGAGCGGCGCTAGTGAAAAGAACGTGTGGGAATCCCAAGCATGACCAACGCGCCGTTCAAGACGGAATGGATCTGGCGCTGGCCCCTCAAGGCTGCCAACAAAGCTAATCCCAACCCCACGGAATTCATCATTAGGGCCGCCATAAGATACAATTTTTGAGCCTACCAGTTTGCTGAAGCCGCTCATTTTTGTGAAGAGCGTGTCGAACTTCCCTAAAAATTCAACCTCTATAGCGCTACTATACGCCCTAAAGAGCGATGAAGTATCTACTTCGACGCCAGCGGCTTTTGTCGCGCCTATAAAGTCGTCAATGAAAGCATCACAGACAGTAGTGCCATCTGCGCTATAGGCTTTTATGCCGCGTAAAAAGATTTGGAGGTCCACAATGTGGCCTTCAAAGTTGCCCCTGAGAAACTTAACCCCTGCATCGTAGTCAAAATCAGCTAGGCGTTGTGGTGACTCTAGAAATCCGTATCTTGCATTAATTGCCCGGACGGCATTGCCGCCATAGACCGCCGGATTGGCCTCAACGTTGAACGTTACCGATCTGATAGCGCTAGAAGGAAGAACCTTGAGTAGTCTCATTGGATGCCGTTTTGGGTTATATTCTCAATATTTCGCGGGATGGAAAACGGCTGGATGGTCGCTCTTTTTTTGGCTTGCGCAGGCTTCGCTTCTAGGAAGTCCTGATCCCTAGTGCCGTATAGAAATTGCCTTTGTGAGAGGCTCTCCTGAATGGTTTCGGGCTGAAGGGCCTTATCGGACATATCCGCTGTTCGCTGTAAGAAATCGGGGTAAGACACGAATTGGACGAGCAGAGCGACATCCAAGCCGCTCGCAATGTCGAGTAGGGTCTGCACTGTGACTTTGCCGTACTCGGTGCTCTCCAACCGTGAGATAACGCTTTGCGTCTTGCCGGTTTTTTGCGCGAAATCGGCCTGCGACATGTGAAACTTTCTTCGCAAAGCTTGTATTTGATACGCAATTCCACCCCGCACTTGAGTATGCAGGAACCCATCACGGTATTCTTTGCGTAGGAATTTCGGTAGGCTATTCAGGACGCTCACAGCGATCAGCCTTCTCTCTTCCAGCCTCAATTTCTTTCTTCAAGTAATATGCACTACTGAGAACACCTTTCGGTGTGTAGACGTTCTGTTTATGATTTCCAATAGCAACAACGACGAATTCTCTCCGCACGGTTCTGTCAAAAAAGCCAAATATCCTCCACTTCACTAATCCGTTTAGCCTAACCTCCACGAGCCCGTCTTCCAACACTTTCGAATAGGGCATCTGGAAATTCGGTATCTGCTCCAATATTTTGAACGTAGAGTCGTGGGTACCCTGAAAGCTTGGATTGCTATCGTACCAATGTCGCCACAGGTTTGGCCTAGTCCCATCCACATAGCATCGGTATGTCAATTTTTCCATAGCAATTTTGCGATATTGGATTTCTAGGGCCTGCCCCGGCAATCCCCAGAGTGGAGCACGAATCCCACTACTTAGATACGCCAACTGACAAGCTGCCCCTGAAAACCCGCGCCCGCTACGGCCCCACGGTGCGGACTGACGCAAGGAAGACCCGCATCGAATCTGGCGCACGTCAGCACGTCGCTCGGTGAACGGCAGATCCTTACCATGCGCATGCAGATGCGCCCCCTTACGCGCCTGGCTAATGCGTTCTCAAAGAAAGTTCGAAAACCGCGCTTACATGGTTGCGCTGTACACCGGCTGGTGCACTTCATCCGTGTTCACAAGACTCTGAAAAATGTCCAAATTTCAAAACTGACTCACTACCACCTAGGCCGCCGACTTGAGTCGACGGATTGTTCGGCACTATGATCAAGCGCCGGAGGATCTGCCGATGCCACAACGCCCCTATGATGAGCGTCTGCTCCGTCAGGCGTTCGAAGTCGCGCGCAGGGCCCGCGATGCTGGCGAACATCCCTTTGGTTCGCTCCTCGCCGACAAAGACGGCAATGTGTTGCGCGAGCAGCCCAACGGTTACAAAGCCGGCGGCGGCGACCGCACCGCTCATGCCGAAAGGCTGCTGGCCTCGTGGGCGGGGATGAATGTCAGTCTCGAAAAGCTGGCCTCCTGCACCCTCTACACGTCGGCCGAACCTTGCGCGATGTGCTCCGGCACAATCTATTGGGCGGGCATCGGACGGGTCGTCTTTGGGCAGAGCGAACATGACCTCAAGGGGTTGACGGGCGCACATGTCGAGAATCCCACACTCGACCTGCCCTGCAGGATCGTCTTCGAAGCCGGGCAGCGTCCGACTGAAGTCGTCGGCCCGCTGCTTGCCGATGAAGCGGCGCAACTCCAGGCCGAATTCTGGAAAGACAAGTAGGGTCAGGACTCGTTGATTCAGAGGCAGAGGTGAGTGCCGACGTGGACAACGACCTGAAGCAATTCCAGGAAAAGTGTGAAACGATTTTCCGCCCGGAATTGCCTCAAAACAAAAAATATAGGTCGGTTCGGCGTTTCCGTGAACGACAAAACAGTTTCTAATTCAAAGGCCGGCGAGCAATTTCTTAAGTAGAGCATTAAGAGTTTCCTGCTCCGCCGACGTCAGCACGGAGATTAATTGCTCTTCCAGCGCCACCATTGGACCGATCAAATCGTCTATCGCGCGCTTGCCGCCGGTCGTCAGCGCAATTTGCTTGCCGCGCCGGTCGGCGGGATCGGGGCGTCGTTCAACCAGCCCAGCGCGCTCCAGCCGGTCCAGGCGGCTGGTCATGCCGCCCGAGGAGATCATTGCCGATTCGTAGAGCTGAGTAGGTGAAAGCATATAGGGTTCACCGGCGCGCCTAAGCGGCGTGAGCACATCGAACTCACCTACATTCAGGCCTGCTTCTTTGAGCAACGGGTTCATGTGATCGCGGATAACCCGTGCGGCGGCATCAAGCAGACGACCTACCGTTTCAACAGGTAACGACGGAAGATCGGGGCGCTCGCGGGCCCATTGCTTAGCTGCGGCCTCGGCGCGATCCATGGCAAATATTCCCTCGGCAAAATGTATCTTGCAATCAAGATACATTGCATCTACTTACATTGCAGCAAGACAATAGCGCAGCGCGCAGCCTTGGAGAAGGAGAAATCGATGCCCAAAATGATTTTCGTGAACCTGCCTGTCCGTGACCTGTCGGCGTCGACGGCGTTCTACGTGGCGCTAGGCGGCACTGTGAACCCGCAGTTTTCGGGCGAGAAATCCACCTCGCTCATGTTCTCGGACACGATCGGGGTGATGCTGCTGACCCATGACCACTACCGCGAATTCACCAAACGCCCAATCGGCGACGCACGGCGCGACAGCCAGGCAATGATCGTCCTCACTGTCGATAACCGCGACGCCGTCGATGCAACACTGACCAGCGCGGTTGCGGCGGGCGGTCGCGCCGATCCCAACCCCGCACAGGATCTTGGCTTCATGTACAACCGCCACATTGAAGACCCGGATGGCTACGTCTGGGAAATCGTATGGATGAACCCGACTGCGAACGCCTGAACCTAGGGTGTGGGCGCATCGGTCGTAGCCGGTGTAAGCCTGGAGTCATGACGAGCAATTCGGGGCTGGCCCAGTGGCGGCTCCGCGTCAGCTGCGCCCGTCAGGTCGTCTTGACATATTTCCGCCAGCTGTGTTCCGGCCGGAAGCCGAGCACGTCCCGCGCCTTGCGGTTGGAGAGCAGCGTCTCGTATTCGCCGAGTTCGCTCTTGACCGGCACATCGGGATAAAACCGCCTCAGGAGTTCGGCTGTCGGCAGATCGGACGAGGTGTCGTCATTGGCGGCATTGAACACTTGGTAGCCGAGCCCGTCCTTCTCGATGGCGCGCAGCGTGATCTGGCCGAGGTCGCGCGCATCGATATAGCTCCAGGCGATCCGCTTGCGGAAACCCGCATCGGCGAACCATTTCGGAAACAACGAATATTCATGCGGCTCGATGACGTTGCCGATGCGCAAGGCATAAATGTCGAAGCCGCTGCGCAGCGCAAAGGCGCGCGCCGTCTTCTCGTTGACCACCTTGGATAGCGCGTAGCTGTCCATCGGATCGACGTCGTACGCCTCATCGAGCGGGAAATGCGTCGGGTTGCGCGGCTCGTTGGCGAAGACCAGCCCGTAGGTCGTTTCGCTGGAGGCGATCACCACCTTGCGGATGCCGAGCTTCACCGCGGCCTCGATGACGTTGTAGGTGCCGAGCGCGTTGATGCGGAACACCTCATTGTCGGGCGTGATCATGATGCGCGGGATCGCCGCGAAATGCACAACGGCATCGATCGGTTGCGAACGCAGCGACGGGTCGAATTCGTGCAGGCCGATATAGCTCGACAGCGCATTGAACACCTGCCCGCTGTCGGTGATGTCGGTGATCAGCGTGCGCACCTTGGGATTGTCGAGCGGCTTGGTGTCGATGTTGAGCACCTGGCAGCCCTGCTCGACCAGATACTGCACGACATGGCGCCCGGCCTTGCCGCTGCCGCCGGTGAACATGATCCGCTTTGTCATTTTGCTCTCCACATTCCCTGGAATTCATGTGTATTGTCAGACAATATCGAACTCTGCAATCGCCTGCCATGGCATGCGGCAAAAACCGCCTCAACAATTCGCCGGCAAGGTGCAGCGCCGTCATCCATCACTGCAAATAGGACGAAACGACATGAACACGACTGCCGCGAGTGAAAAGATTGGCTTCATCGGGCTTGGCCTGATGGGGCACGGGATCGCGAAGAACATCGTCGACAAAGGTTATCCGCTGACGTTTCTCGGCCGCAAGAACCGCAAGCCCGCGGAAGACCTGCTCGGCCGGGGCGCCAAGGAAGCGGCGACCTCGCGCGACGTGGCGGCGGCATCGACGGTTGTCTTCATCTGCGTCACCGGTTCCCGCGAAGTCGAAGCCATCATTCGGGGTCCAGGCGGCCTCAAGGAGGGCCTGAAGCCGGGATCGGTTGTCGTTGACTGTTCGACCTCGGATCCTGTCTCGACGGTGGCGCTGGCCGCCGAACTCAAGGCGCTCGGCGTCGACTATGTCGATGCCCCGCTCAGCCGCACCCCGAAGGAGGCTTGGGAAGGCACGCTCGATGCCATGGTTGGCGCGCCCGACGCGGTCTTTGCCCGGCTGAAGCCGGTGCTCGAAACCTGGGCCGGGCGCATCGTCCATATCGGCGACACCGGTGACGGCCATCGCATGAAGCTGCTCAACAATTTCATCTCGCTCGGCTACGCCGCGATCTATTCCGAGGCGCTGGCGCTGGCGCAGAAGGTCGGCATCTCGCCGCCGCGCTTCGACAGCGTCATCCGCAACGGCCGCATGGATTGCGGCTTCTACCAGACCTTCATGCGCTGGACGCTGGAAGGCGACCGCGACGCGCACAAATTCACCATCGCCAATGCCTTCAAGGATCTCACCTATCTCGAGTCCATGGCGGGTGCTGCCGGCATCGCCAACCCGCTCGGCAACGCCACCAAGAACGCCTTCGCCGGCGCCTTTGCCACCGGCCCCGCCGATCAGTACGTGCCGATGCTGGCGACGCATATCGGCAAGGTCAACGGCGTCGACCTCATGCCGACCAGGGATGGCAAGAAGCAGACGATCTGAGGCTTGTGCGATACGCCCGGTACACTGCCTTCAATCGAGGCCGGCGCTGCCCCTCATCACCCTGCCGGGTACTTCTCCCCGTATAGTGACGGGGAGAAGGACGCCTTCGCCAATGATTTCGCCAACTGCCTGCGTTGCAAGCCAACTGCCTGCGTTGCAAGAACAGCCCCTTCTCCCCGTCACTATACGGGGAGAAGGTGGCGGCAGCCGGATGAGGGGCAGCACCAACCTATATGACAAATCAATAGCGCAACCGGGCAGATGACGTCGTCGGTGTTGTCGAAAAGTCGGTGCATTGCAACACGCAACGTCCGATCGAAGAGAAAGCCAGAAACAAAAAACCCGCCTCGGTGGGCGGGTCGTTGGAGCCAATTAGCACCATACCGAAATTAGTAGCATAGCTGCCGGCACAAAGCAAGAACAAAATATGCCCCCCGGTCGCACAAAGCTCAACGGTGTCGACGTCATGCCGGCCAAGGATGCGAAAAATGCAGACGATCTAAGCGCATGGGCAATGCGCACGGCGCGCTATTTTTCAATCAACGCCAGCGCCGCCCCTCATCGCCCTGCCGGGCACTTCTCCCCATATAGTGACGGGGAGAAGGACGCTTTCGCTGATGATTTCGCCAACTATTTCCATTGCAAAAGAGTGTGCCAAGATCGCGGCCAGCCCCTTCTCCCCGTCACTATACGGGGAGAAGGTGGCGGCAGCCGGATGAGGGGCGGCGCCGGACTTTGCGGTATAAATCACCGGCGCGACCGGCCGATGACATCGTCGGTGTTGGCAAGAAGCCTGTGCACCGCGGCGCGGGCTGCGGCGGGCCGCTGCAGGCGGATGTTCTTCTCGATCGCCTCGTGCAGTGCCTGCGCCCGCCGCTGATCGCTGGTCTCGCGGGTGACGAACTGGAACAAATGGTCGAGCGCCGATTCGATCAGCACGCCGAGCGGCACCAGCAGATCGTTGCCCGAGGCGCGCAGGATGGCGAGGTGAAACCGCGTGTCGGCGCGCGTGCGCTCCTGCAGATTGGTTGCCTCGCCCATCTCGCGGCAGGCCTGACTGATCTCGGCCATCTGCTCGTCGGTGCGCCGCATCGCGGCAAAGGCGCTGGCCTCCGGCTCGATGATGTGGCGGAACTCCTGCACGGTCCTGAGGAACACCTCGCGGTCCGGCGAGGTCGCATACCAGGCCAGCACGTCGCGATCGAGCAGGTTCCAGCGCTCCTTCGGCTCGACCCAGCTGCCGATTTTCGGGCGCGAGGCAAGCAGGCTCTTGGCCATCAGCATTTTTATGGCTTCGCGCACCGCCGAGCGGCTGACGTCGAAGGTCTCCGACCATTTGGCTTCGTTGGGCAGGATGGTTCCCGGCGGATAATCGCCGCGCACGATCCTCAGCCCGATTTCGTTGGCGAGCGAGGCATGCACGCTCGAGCCGGGAAAGTGCGCGGCATCGGCACGCCGAACGACGGCCGGCCGCTCAGCCTCTGCCTTGAATTTGGCGGGTCGCTTTTTTGATGTCGCGTCCGGCATTGGTATTCCCCGGCGGCTGCTTGTCGAAAGCCTGAACTCAGGGCACGACAAAGCAGCGGCCTACGCTCCAAAGCAGCGTCGCCTCGTGCGTTTTGTATGGACAGTGCGAACGGGGGGCCCCGCGAGCCGGGGCCCCCCCAAAACGAAACAACAAATTGGTGACGGGGTTGGCGGGGGGCGTGGGGGATTAGTGCGGGGGGGGGGGCCCCCCGAAACTGCGAACCTACTTCTGGATGCAGGTGTCGACGGTGTCCTTGGTGCATTCGTCGAGGCCGGTGAACACCGGATCGGCGACCGGCTTGCCGTCGACCAGGTCGATCATCACCGAGGGCGCCTTGTAGCCCATCTCGAACGGCCGCTGGCCAACCAGCGCGGTCACCAGTCCGTCACGGGCAATCGCCACCTCGTCGCCGATCGTGTCGGCGGCGCCGATGACGAAGGCGTTGCTGGCGATCTTGTCGGCCATCGGCTTGAACAGGTCGCGGTAGGGCTGCGGAGCGCCGAACAGCGGCCAGCCGCCCATGATGCCGAAGGCGTCGAGATCGGGATTGGCGGCGAGGATGTCGGTCATCGCCTGCACGCCCTTGGCGCCGTCGTCATTGGTGAACACCGGGCAGCCGGCAACTTCCGTCCAGCCGCCTTCGCCTGCCAGCGCCGCGAGGCCGTCCTTGCCCGACAGCGCGTCACGCATGCCCTGCGCGCGGCGCAGGATGTTGTCGGCGGCCGGATTGCCTTCGATGGTGCAGATCTTGCCGCCATTCGGCTTGGCCTTCTTGATGTATTCGCCGATCTTGTGACCCATCAGGTAATTGTCGGTGCCGAGATAGGTCTTGCGCAGCGCCGCATCTTCCTTGCTGAGGTCGGCGTCGAGGGTCATGATCGGGATCGACGGATTGGCGCTTTTGATCGTCTGCGCGATCAGCGGCGCGTTCGATGGCGAAATCGCCATTGCCACCGTATCGGGCTTGCTCAGCATGTCCTGGACGATCTGGGCTTCACCGGCCTCATCCGAGGTCGACGCTGGTCCGGTGTAGAAGCACTCATATTCCGAGCTGGCGTTTTCCTTGTTCCACTTCTCGCAACCCTGGTGGATGGCCTCGAAGAATGGATTGTCCAGACCCTTCACCACGATGACGAGCTGTTTCTTGGCCATAGCCGGCCCGGCACCCAACGCCATGACGGCGGCGGCAGCGAGCAATAGTGATTTCCTCATGTCAGTCCTCCCTTTGAAACAAACGGACACGGCGTGCCCGCCACACACAGATCGACCCGGAGCAAGATGACAGAGGACGTCGCACTCGTGTCGCCAAGCCAGGTCGATAAGCATTTTCATATTCAGTCTCAGACCGGCACCGACAGATACTGCTGGTTGCCAAATCCCTGACCGACAAACCCTCACCGATTCCTCCCGGCAACCCCGGGGGATCGGCGCAAGCTCCTCCGACACTTAGCTAATATCGCCTTGTCACCGACGTCAATGCTATTTGTCCTACAAAACTGATTTTTCGAAAGAAGCCGTGGTTGACGCCAAGGTGGCTTATGCGTAAATGGGCAAAATCGCTGCCTCCGGGAGGAACTGGGGAGAGCGAAAGGCCGCGGCAGAACCGCAGGCCGCAAAGCACGGGGAGGCAAGAAGGCTGGTGGCGGTTCTCGAACTCACCAACATCTCGAAGCATTTTGGCGCCATCCAGGCGGTCAACGACGTTTCGTTGTCGATCGAGGCCGGACAGGTTGTCGGCCTGATGGGCGACAACGGCGCCGGCAAGTCGACGCTGGTCAAGATGATCGCCGGCAATTTCCCGCCGAGCCATGGCACGATGCAGATGGACGGCAAGGAGCTGATCCTGCACAAGCCGGTCGAGGCGCGCCAGCACGGCATCGAAATCGTCCATCAGGACCTGGCACTGTGCAACAATCTGACGGCCGCCGCCAACGTCTATCTCGGCCGTGAATTGGGCCGCGGCCTCGGGCCGCTTCGCATCCTCGACTATGCTGCGATGTACAAGCGTGCCGGCCAGATCTTCGCCGAGCTGAAATCCGAAACGCGCCCGCGCGACCTGGTCAAACAAATGTCGGGCGGCCAGCGGCAGGCGGTGGCGATCGCCCGCACCATGCTTTCGCAGGCCAAGATCGTGCTGATGGACGAGCCGACGGCGGCGATCTCGGTGCGCCAGGTCGCCGAGGTGCTGAACCTGATCCGCCATTTGCGCGACCAGGGCATCGCCGTCGTGCTGATCAGCCACCGCATGCCCGACGTCTTTGACGTCGCCGACCGCGTCATCGTCATGCGGCGCGGCCGCAAGGTCGCCGACAAGACGATCGCATCGAGTTCGCCGGAAGAAGTCACCGGGCTCATCACCGGCGCCATCGAACAGGTATGATTGACGCCTCAACCATGAGTAAAAAAGGTCGATAATGGCAGTCACCCTTGATCAGACGATCGCGCACAAGCAGCACACCTTGCTGAGCAAGGTGTTTGCCAGCCAGACCTTCTGGGTGGTGATCGCGGTCATCCTCGCCTGCCTGTTCCTGTCGGTGGCCACGGATTCCTTTGCCACGACCAAGAACCTCTACAACATCACCCGCAACGTCACCTTCGTCGCCATCGTGGCGCTCGGTATGACCTTCGTCATCATCACCGGCGGTATCGACCTGTCGGTCGGCTCGGTGCTTTGCCTGTGCTCGATGGTGCTGGCCGTGACCATGCATGCCGGCTACGGCATCGAGATAGGCATTGGCGCTGCGATCGCGACAGCGCTGATCATCGGCGCCTTCAACGGGGTTCTGATCGCCTATCTCGGCTTCCCGCCCTTCGTGGTGACGCTCGGCATGCTGTCGATCGCACGCAGCCTTGCCATGGTCGCCTCCAACAACACCGTCGTCTTCCAGTTCGGGCCGGATCACGACAAGCTGCTGGCGCTGGGCGGCGGCGCCTGGGTGTTCGGCATCGCCAATCCGGTGCTTTACATGATCGTGCTGGCGTTGATCACCGGCTTTGTGCTGCGCTGGACGAAATTCGGCCGGCACATCTTCGCCATCGGCGGCAACGAGCATGCGGCAACGCTGACCGGCGTTCCGGTGCGCCAGATCAAGGTCGTCGTCTACATGATCTCGGCATTGGCGGCTGGCCTTGCCGGCATCATCCAGACCGGCTGGCTGGGCGCGGTCACCACCAATCTCGGCAACGGCATGGAGCTTCAGGTGATCGCCGCCACCGTCATCGGCGGCGCCAACCTGGCCGGCGGCATGGGCACGGCCTTCGGTGCGGTCGTCGGCGCGGCGCTGATCGAGGTCATCCGCAACAGCCTCGGCCTGCTCGGCATCAATGCCTTCTGGCAAGGCGTGTTCATCGGCGGCGCCATCCTGCTCGCCGTGCTGTTCGACCGCATCCGCAATTTCAGGCGCAACGACTGACGTTCAAGCGCAGCCTCCCCCTTCTCCCCTTGTGGGAGAAGGTGTCGCCGAAGGCGACGGATGAGGGGTGCTCCAGCTTGGCATCGCCTCATTTCTTCCAACACCCCTCAACCGTCTCGGCGCTAGCGCGCCGATCCACCTTCTCCCACAGGGGGACAAGGGGACGCGCTCCTATCGCCGGGTCTGAAAATCCGCCGCTGCGGCGCATGGCCGGCGCCCGGACGTGCACATCCGTCTTGACGCAAGCCCGAACTGCGCCGCACAATCGCTCGCAGCAGGCGAAGGGAGGCCAGTCGCCTGCGGGAGGATATACCCATGACGGAAGCGATCAGGCTCTACTGGGGCCGGTTCGGACATGTTTCTGTCCTGAACGTCGCCAGCGACTTCGTCACCCATGCCCATGTCGAGGCGCATATCATCATCTGGCTGGAAGGCACGGCCGGCGAGATGACCATCGGCCGCGAGACGGTGCGGCTTGGACCGGGCACCGCCGCCGGCATCAATTCCTTCCAGCCGCACAGCCACGCTCTGTCCCGCGACGGCACGCCCGGCCTGTTCCTCGCCTTTTACATCGATCCGGACTGGGCTCGAAGGCGCCGCGAGCTGCCTTCCTCCGCGCCGCTGTTCTCCACCCCGGCAATCACGCTCGAGCCTTGGCTGCACAAGTCAGCGGCTAACCTCCTCGACCATCTCAGCGACAATGAGAGCATCGACGACATCGCCAATTACGAGATCGAGCGCTTCATCGACAGCGTGCTCGATGCCGCCGACGCGTCCGCACCGCAGACGGTGCGCGCCCGCGTCAACACCATGCAGGACTTCCGCGTCCGCAAGGCGATCCAGCTGATGAAAGCCAATGTCTGCGAGCGTATCTGCTTCGACGACATGGCGCGCAGCGTCGGCCTGTCGCGGCCGCATTTTTTCGCGCTGTTCAAGGAACAGACCAATCTGACGCCCAACGTCTATTGGAACACGCTGCGCATGGAGGAAGCGGTGCGGCAATTGCAGTGGTCGCAGGAGCCGCTGATCTCGGTCGCCTGCAATCTCGGCTTCACCACGCAAGGCAATTTCTCGCGCTTCTTCCGCGACCATGTCGGCGTCCCGCCGACGCTTTACCGCGAGGCGGCGCGGGCGATCAGCTGAGCGCCCGTTTTTTCAGACTATTTGATAGGCGTTCAAGACGCATTGATAAGCGCTGCCGAGCCTGCCGCCCTACCCTCCCAGGCAGCCGATTTGCAAGGGAACGATCATATGGCGAAAGTCACCATCTCCAGCGTCATCGACGCGCCGGTCGAAAAGGTCTGGGCGCGCATACGCGACTTCAACGGCCTGCCGAGCTGGCACCCGCGCATGGTCGAAAGCCATATCGAAGACGGCAAGGATGCCGGCACGATCGGCTGCGTGCGCAATTTCCAGCTCGCCAGCGGCGCGCGCCTGCGCGAAAAGCTGCTCGACTTCTCCGACGAGAACTTCCTCGTCAGCTACGCCATCCTGGAGACGCCGCAGCCGCTCACCAACCACAAGGCGACGCTGCAGTTGCGGCGGGTGACCGACGGCGACCGCACCTATGCCGAATGGACCGCCAGCTTCGACGCCGCTCCTGAGGAAGCCGATAAATTGGCCGAAGGCATGGGCGCCAATGTTTTCCAGGGCGGGTTCAACGCCCTGAAGAACCACTTTGCCGGCCAGAGTTGAATGACGGACTAAGCCCGAAAAAGGGAGCGTTCCATGACGCTTGCATTGCAGACTTTCGCGACGGTGAAGGACGCCAGCGCGGCGCTGAAAGCCGCCGGCGCCCGCTATCTCGGTGGCGGCACGCTGGTCGTGCGCGCCGTCAATGAAGGCGACGTGTCGATCTCCGGTTTCGTCAGGTCGACCGACCCGGCGTTGTCGGCCATCAGCGTCTCCGGCGGCACGGTCCGCATCGGCGCCTCGGTGACCATGGCGGCGATCGCCCGTCACCCGGATCTGGCCACTCTTGCCCACGCCGCGCGCGCCGTCGGCGGCCCGGCGATCCGCAACATGGCGAGCGTCGGCGGCAATCTCTTCGCGCCAACGCCTTACGGCGATTTCACCGTTGCGCTGCTGGCTTTGGATGCAACTGTCAGCGCCGATGACGGCGAGCTGCCGATTGAGACATTCCTCGCAAAGCGCGAAAGCAACCACGCCATCGTCACTGCGGTCGGCTTCACGATTCCGAAGGAAGGCGGCTTTCGCTTCCTGAAAGTGTCGAGGGTCAAGCCAAAGGGCATTTCGGTGCTGAGCATCGCGACCGTGCTGGAGCACGCACCGGACGGCACCGTGTCGTCAGCGCGGATCGCGTTCGGCTGCATGGCCGACCGGCCGATCCGTGCCAGGGCGGCGGAGAAGGCCCTGATTGGCCGGGAACTCACGAGCGAGGGCATCGCACCGGCACTGGCTGTTGCCCGCGACGGCACTTCGCCGCGAACCGATCCGATCGCCAGTGCCTGGTATCGCAACGAAGTCCTGCCGGTCCATCTCGGCCGGCTGCTGCTCGCCTGAAAGACCGTGGCGCGTATGTCCGCCTGGCTGCGGCGCAAGGAGTAAAAAGATGGCAAAGGTCCCGGTTCAGTTCACGCTCAATGGTGCCGAAAAGGCCGAATTCATCGACAGCGGCACAACGCTGCTTCATGCGCTGCGCGACAAGATCGGCGACACCTCGCCGAAGGGCGGCTGCCATCAAGGCACCTGTGGCGCCTGCTCGGTCATCATCGACGGCGAGCTCAGGCTGTCCTGCCTGACGCTGGCCGAGACCTGCAACGGCGCAACCGTCACCACCACCTCGGGACTGGCGGAAGGCGGCGTGCTGCATCCGCTGCAACGCGCTTTCCTCGATGCTTTCGCCACGCAATGCGGTTTCTGCACGCCGGGCATGATCATGGCCGCCAAGGTGCTGCTCGACCAAACCCCGAACCCCAGCCGCGAGGACGTGGTCGAGGCGTTGTCGGGCAATATCTGCCGCTGCACCGGTTACGAGCCGATCATCCAGGCTGTGCTGAGCGCCGCGCGCTCCAATTCGCAGAACGCGGCTTGAGGGGAGTCAAGAAAATGGAACTCCGCAAGAGCTATTTCGCCGACCAGCGCAAGGACGATCTGCACGAGATCGGCCAGCCGCGGCCGCGATCGGATTCGCCCGGCCATGTCACCGGCAAGACCGCCTATTTCGCCGACCGCAATTTTCCCGGCATGCTGCACCTGAAGATGGTGCGCAGCCCGCATCATCACGCCCGCATCCGCAGCATCGATACGTCAGAGGCGGAAAAGCACCCCGGCGTCGTCAAGGTGCTGACCGCCAAGGATGTGCCGCACAATGTCTACACCATCCTGATCCTGATCCAGATCGGGCCGGAGGACGAGACGGTGCTGGCCGACGGCAAGGTGCGCTGGAAGGGCGAGGCCGTGGTGGCGGTGCTGGCCGAGACCGAGCGCGCCGCGCAGGAAGCCGCCGCCAAGGTCAAGGTCGATTACGAAGTGCTGCCGGCCGTCTTCGACATGGAGGAAGCGCTGAAGCCCGGCGCGCCGATCGTCAATGAGTACCATGGCCGGAATTATTACCTCTACGACAGCGGCGAATGCCGCAAGGTGCGCTTCGGCGATGTCGAGGCAAGCTTTACAGGAGCCGACCACGTGCTCGAACAGACCTACCAGTCTTCACCGATCGAGCATGCGCCGACCGAAACGACCGGCTGCATCGTCGCGCCGGAGGGCAACGACCGCTTCACCTGCTACACCAACACGCAGGCGATGTTCTTCACTCTCGATAACGCCTCGATCATCCTGCAGATGCCCGGCAACAAGTTGCATTTCGTCGGCGGCACTGTCGGCGGCGGCTTTGGCGGCAAGGTCGACGTCATCGTCGAGCCGATCGCCATCCTTGGCGCCAAAATAACAGGACGACCGGTCTGTTTTATCTACAGCCGCGAGGAAGAGATGCAGATTTCCTCGCCGCGCGCCGCCGAGAAAGTCGTCATCAAGGACGGCGTCATGAACGACGGCCGCATCGTCGCGCGCAAAGTGACCGGCTACACCGACGCCGGCGCCTATTCGCGCCATTCGCCCTACGGCGCGCAGAAGGGCGCCGGGCATTATCCCGGCCCGTATACGATCCCGAATGTCTGGATCGACACCTACTGCGTCTACACCAACCGCACCCCGTCCTCTGCGATGCGTGGCTTCGGCGTGACGATCGGCGATTTCGCGCTGGAGGTACAGATGGACAAGCTCGCCCGGCTGATCGGCATGGACCCGCTCGAATTCCGTTTCATCAACGCCTATCGCGATGGCGACATGAAAGCACATCGGCAGCCGACCGAGGGTGCTGCGCTGATCGAGTGCATGCAGGAAGCCTCGCGCGCCGCCAACTGGCCCGTGGCAGAAAAATTCATGGCGATGTCGTCTTACGCGAAGGGAGTTTGAGATGGCGATCAGGCGCGGACGCGGCGTCGCCGCGATCAACTATCCGACCGGCATGAATCTCGGCGGCGACCCGACCCAGGCGCTGGTCCATTCGACGCCGACCGGCAATTTCATGGTGACGCTGTCGAGCGTCGATCTCGGCCAGGGCATGAAGCAGATCATGGCGCAGATCTGCGCCGAGACGATCGGCGTGCCGACCGACCGCGTCGTCGTCGACACCGCCGACACCGACACCGGCCCGCATTGCATGGGCACCTTCGCCTCGCGCGGCACGCACCGCGCCGGCAATGCAGTCATCCAGGCGGCCAGGGAAGCCCGCCAGGTGATGCTGGAAGTGGCGGCCGAGGAGCTTGAAGTCAATGCGTCCGACCTCGAGACCGATGGCCAGGGCAACATCCTGGTCAAGGGCGCGCCGCAGAAATCGATCTCGATCTTCGATGTCGCGCTGTCGGCGCATTTCAAGCGCGGTCGTTCAATTTCCGGCCGCGGCATGTTTTTGATCCCCCGCTCCTATCCCGAAAAGGAAACCGGCGCGATGAAGCCGTCGACCTGCTACGCCCACGCCTGCACGGTTGCCGAGGTCGAGGTCGACGACGAGACCGGCGAGGTCACCGTGCTGACCGTGAAGAACGTCTTTGAGATCGGCCGCGCGCTGAACCCGAAAATGGTCGAGCAGCAGCTCGTCGGAGGCTCGTGGATGGGCATCAGCCATGCGCTCTACGAAACGACCGAACCCTATTATCCCAATCGCGACCATGGCGGCACCGACTTCAACCAATATCTGATGCCGGGTCCTGGGGATCTCGCTCAAACCGAGATCATCGTGCTGGAACGGCCCTCGGCGGACGGGCCGTATGGCGCCAAGGGGCCGGGCGAAATGTGCGCCAACCCGCAGATCCCGGCGGTCGCCAATGCCGTCTTCGACGCCGTCGGCGTGCGCATCGACACGCTGCCGATCACGCCGGAGCGCATCCTGCGGGCGCTGAAGGCGCAAGCCCCGAACTGAGTGCTGGAAATGCCCAAGAGAAGCGCCCGGACTTCAAGCGCAGAGACAGTCGCGACCTCGCCGGAGGCGGTGGCGTCCCGCCTCGCCGCCTCGCACTATCTCGCCGATGAAAGCCTGGCCACCGCAATCTTCCTGGCGATCCGGCTGGGCAAGCCGCTGCTGCTCGAAGGCGCGCCTGGCGTCGGCAAGACCGAAGCGGCGAAGGCGATAGCCGAACTGCTCGGGCGCGATCTGGTGCGGCTGCAATGCTATGAAGGCATCGACGCCGCACATGCGCTATACGAGTGGAACTACCAGCGCCAGCTGCTCGCCATCCGCCATGCCGGCGAGCACGAGGTCGACATCTATGACGACCGTTTCCTTATCGCGCGGCCGCTGCTGCAGGTGCTGAAGGCGCCGGAAAAGCGCGTGTTGCTGGTCGACGAAATCGACCGTTCCGACCATGAATTCGAAGCGCTGCTGCTGGAATTCCTGTCCGATTTCCAGATCAGCATTCCCGAGCGCGGCACCATTCGCGCGACGGCGCAGCCGATCGTCATCCTGACCTCGAACCGCACCCGTGAACTGGCCGAAGCGCTGCGGCGGCGCTGCGTCTACCACTCGATCACCTATCCCGACGCCATTCGCGAGGCCGAGATCATCATGCTGCGCGCCGGCGACGTCGCCGAGGCCACGGCGCGCGCCGTGGCTTCCGCCGTGCGCGACATCCGCGCGCGTCCGCTGGCCAAGCCGCCAGGCATCGCCGAGGCGGTCGAATGGGCCAATGCCGCCACCATCCTCGAAAAGGGCGGCAGCCCCTGGCCGGAAGCCTTCCGCCGGGCCATTGGCGTGCTGATCAAAGACGAGGAGGACCTTTCCTGCATCGCGCCCGAGCTCGGCAAGATTGTCGAGGAGGCGCTGGCGTGATGCGCAATCGACCCGCCTCTTTCCACAATACTGGCGCTCTACGGCGCCCCCCTCTGTCCTGCCGGACATCTCCCCCTCGAGGGGGGAGATTGGCAGTCACGAATGCTTTCGCCAATCTCCAATGTTGCAGGAAGGGCGACGCCAACGAAACTGCCAATCTCCCCCCTCGTGGGGGAGATGTCCGGCAGGACAGAGGGGGGCGCGAAGGATCGCGACGCCGAAGACCTGTCAGCCATGTGTAACAAAGTCAGCTTGCCGCGCGCCGCAACCCCAATGCTCGGCTTCGGCCGGCTGCTCCGCCGCTATGGCTTTGCTGTCGCGCCGGAGCAGGTATTAGACTTCATGCAGGCCGTAACCCTGCTCGGTCCCCGTTCGATGGCCGACATCCGCGAAGCGGCCCTCGCCACGCTGGCGCCGCCGCCCGACCGCCGCGACGAATTCGAGGCGCATTTCCGGAGCCATTTCTATGGCGACGCCGCGGCGCTGGTCGAAGGCGAGGCCGACGAGGAAACCCGCATCAAGGACGATGGTGCAACGGGCGACGAAGAAATCGAGGTGGTCCGCCAGGAGCAAGGCGGCGAATTGTCTTCGGCCAGCGAACAGTTGAGCGTCCGCGAGTTCCATCGCGACAGCGACGGGCTTGCCGCCTTCCGCCGCAAGCTCGCCACCGCTTTGCCCGCGCGCCGCTCCTTCCGCACCGTACGCACGCATGCGCGCGGCAAGCTCGATCTGCGCCGCTCGCTTCGCGAAATCGTCAGCGCCGACGGCGATATCCCCTCGCCGCTGCTGCGCCGGCGGCAGGCGGTGCCGCGCAAGCTTCTCATCCTCATCGATGTATCCGGCTCGATGAAGCTCTACACCTCGGACTATCTCAAGCTGGCGCATGCGGCCGTGCAAGGCGCCGACCGGGCGGAGGTCTTCACTTTCGGCACACGGCTGACCCGCATCACCTCGCCGCTGCGCATTCGCGACCGCGACCAGGCGCTGGCCCGCGCCGCTGCCCAGGTCGACGACTGGGACGGCGGCACCCGCATGGGACCGACGCTGCTCGCGTTTCTATCGGTGCCGCGCTTCTCCGCCTTTGCACGCGGGGCGGCAATCGTCATCCTGTCGGATGCGCTGGAGCGCGGCGACCATTCCGAGCTGGAGACGGCGATACGCCGGCTGAGCGCCCGCGCCTTTCGGCTTTCGCTGGCGACGCCATTGGCCGGCGATCCGCGTTTTCGGCCGGCCACGGCAGCACTTCGCACCATCCTGCCGGTGCTCGACGATCTGGTCGACGGCTCGTCGATCGCCGGCCTCACCGAGTTCATCCTGTCGCTCGCCCGCCCCGCCCCTGCGGCCGCGGCAATCTGGAAGAGGGTTTCGTGATGCAGAAGGCGATCGACGCGCATTTCCACATCTGGCGCCAAAAGGACCAGCCATGGCTGGTCGGGCCGATGGTGCCGCGCATCTTTGGCCCTTACGAGCCGATCCGCCGCGACTATCCGATCGAGGAATTCCTCGCCGACCAGCAAGGCTCGGGCGTCGAGAAGGCGGTCTATGTCCAGACCAACTGGGCCAAGGAGGATTTCGAGAACGAGGTCGCGTTCCTGCAGAAGACCGCGGAAGAAACCGGCTGGCCGCACGCCATCGTCGGCTATGCCGACATGACCGTGGACGACGTGCGTTCCCGGATCGACCGGCTGATCAAATACCCTCTGCTGCGCGGCGTGCGCATGCAGCTGCACTGGCACGGAACGCCGGCCTTCCGCTTCGCCGCCTCGGCCGATCAGGTCATCGACCCGAAGGTGCGGGCCAATGTCGCGCGGCTCAAGGATTACGGCCTATCCTTCGACCTGCAGCTTTTCCCCGCCCAGATGAAGGATGGGCTGACGCTCGTCGGCGACAACCCCGAGACCAATTTCATCCTCACCCACGCCGGCATGCTGACCGACATGGAGCCGGAGACCACCGAGGCGTGGAAGTCCGGCCTGCGCACGCTGTCAGCGGCGCCCAACCTCTATGCAAAGCTGTCCGGCCTCGGCACCTTCGTCCACCGCAACGACCCGGCGCTGATCGGCTATATCGTCGACAACGCCATCGACATCTTCGGCAGCGACCATTTGATGTTCGGCTCGAACTTCCCGATCGAGAAGCTGTGGACCAGCCATGCCGAGCTGATCAGGGCGCACCGCGCAGCCGTAGGCAAACATGGCGCGGCCGCCGAGGCGGATATTTTCTGGAACACTGCGGCGAAGGTTTATCGGCCGGTGTAGCGCGCATCCCTTCTCCCGTTGTGGGAGAAGGTGGATCGGCGCGTAGCGCCGAGACGGATGAGGGGTGCTGGAAGAAACTCGGCGGAGAAAATCCAAGCGATTTGAAGCACTTACGTCTCCAAGGCCGCGATCCGTCCAGCACCCCTCATCCGACCGAGCTTCGCTCGGCCACCTTCTCCCACAAGGGGAAAAGGGAAGGCGCCGCGCCTCACCTCACTTCACCTCGAATTCCGGATCGACCGGGATCTGCAGCGCTGTCACCATCTGGTTGGTTTGCCCGGCCAGCCCGATGATCGAGACCAACTCGCCATGCTGCGCGTCGGTCATGCCTTTGGCCCGCGCTGCGGCGGTGTGCGAGTGGACGCAATAGGAGCAGCCATTGGCGGTCGAGACGGCGATGTAGATCATCTCCTTGGTCAGCGGATCGATGGCGCTGTCAGCGACCATCACCGCCTTGAGCTGCTCCCAGACCCGCTTCAGCGAGACCGGATCATTGGCCAGCCCACGCCAGAAATTGTTGACGAAATCGGATTTGCGCGTCGCGCGGATGTCGTCGAACACAGCCTTCACGGCGGGAATCGCCTGGACCTCGGCATCGGTCAGAAGTTTCGTCGTGGCCATGGCTTGGTCCTTTCGTTTGGATCGTTATGCGAGGTCGTTGAATCAGGTCGGGAGAAAAGGCGGCTAACCGCCTTGGATGAATCAGCAATTGACGCGCTGAGGCAAGACCGTAAGGCTGGCCGAGGCCCCTCACCTTCGTCATCCCTGGGCGAAGCAGGAGCGAAGCTCCGTCGCGGAGACCCTGGGATCCCGACCCGCTACCTCAACATGGATCATCTGCGCGAGCACAAGAAGGAGAGCCTGAGGGCCTTGGCCGCCTGAGCACCGTCATGTGTCCGCCGCTCCGCTAAACACGGGGGCTGCGCGGCGGACACGCCGACGTCACCGCAATGCCACGCCATTTTGCAGAACTTGACGCACACAACTCGAAGCGTGCAGCGGAGCAGAATGCTGCACCGCGGCAGCGCTCTGATGTAGCGGCATGGATCCTGGGGTCTGCGCCGCGTCGCTTCGCTCCTTGCTTCGCCCCAGGATGACGAAACGACGGCCGCCTCGGCCAATCTCCAAAGTGTACGATCCGCCGGCGCAAAAACCATCCAAATGTCAACCTTCCGCGCCCGGGAACCTAATGCACGGCCGCGTACATGATCTTCTCCTCCGTGGCCTCCGCAGGCGAAAACTCCTCGACGATGCGGCCTTGCCGGCAGACCAGGATGCGGTCGGAGAGGTTCATGATCTCCGGCAGGTAGGACGAGATGACGACGACGGCGAGGCCTTCATCGGCCAGCCGGTTGATGATCTGGTGGATCTCGGCGATGGCGCCGACATCGACGCCGCGCGTCGGCTCGTCGAAGACGACGATGCGCGGCTTCTGCACCAGCCCCTTGCCGATCACCACCTTCTGCTGGTTGCCTCCGGAAAGCTCGACCACGCGGGCATTGTCGTTGATCGCCTTGACGTTCAGCGTCCTGGTCCATTCGGCAGACATCGCCCGCATCTCCTGCGCGTTGATTACCCAGCCCTTTTCCCGCCCCGCCGCCAAAAAGCCGCCGAACAGGTTCTCGGCGACGTCCATCGTCTCGAAAATCCCCTCGCTTTTGCGGTCTTCGGTGACATAGACGATACCGTCCGCCACCGCCTCGCTGGGCACGAGATAGCGCACCGGCCGGTCGTGCAGTTCGATGCTGCCGCCGCGCAGGAAGTCGCGCTTGTAGATGCCGGAGACGATCTTGAACGTCTCGGTGCGGCCCGAGCCGATCAGCCCGAACACGCCGGTGATCTGGCCCTCGAAGATCGAGAAGGAATTGTTGCGCACGACATTGCTCATCGAGATGTCCTGTACCGACAGCACCTTCCTGCCGGCCCTGCGCAGCCTGGCCTCGTCGCGCTGGCTGTAGAGCTGTCCCGAAAGCGTCCGCCCGACCATGGCGGCGACGATCCTGTCGCGATCGAAAGCGGCGGTATTGTCGGTGATCACCAGCTCGCCGTCGCGCAGGATGGTGATGCGGTCGGCGATATCAAGCGCCTCTTCGAGCGCATGGCTGATGAAGACGATCGACACCCCCCTTGCCTTGAGCCGGCGGATCAGTGCGAAGAAGTGCCGCTTCTCCTCCGGCGTCAGCGTCGCCGTCGGCTCGTCGAAGATGATGATCTCGGCATTGTGGTGGACGGCGCGCGCAATTTCGACCATCTGCCGCTTGGCGGCGCCCAGCGTCGCCACCATGGCGTTCGGGTCGACCGGGAAGTTCAGCGACTGCAGGAACTGCTGCGCCGAGATGTAGGTGCCGCGCAGCCGGTTGAGAAAGCGCTCCGTGCCGAGGTAGAGGTTCTGCGCCACCGTCATCGACGGCACCAGGCTGGTCTCCTGGAACACCATGGCGATGCCGGCTTGAAGCGCCGCGTGCGGCGAGCCGTAGGCGATCTCCTGCCCCTTGTGGAACATCTTTCCCGATGTCGCGTCGACGACGCCGGCGATGATCTTGGTCAGCGTCGATTTTCCCGCACCGTTCTCGCCGAGTAGCGCGTGGATCTCGCCCTTGCGCAGCTCGAAGCTGACATTCTTCACCGCAGGCACGCCGCGATAGGTCTTGGTCACGTTCTCCAGGCGGACGATCGGTTCCATCAGCGATGCCCTCCTGAAGCCAGATCGATGGCCAGCAGGCAATCGCCGCCTTTCGAGGCAATGAACAGGCGACCGTCTGTCTCCGCCACGCTGCAGATGCCGTGGCGCGTGCCGTTGGCGCGGCTGTGCAGGCTGTACCGCGGCCGCATGTCCCGATCGAGCCTGACCACCAGCCCGTAGGAGCGGCTCGGCGACCACGGCTTGTGGATGCCCATGGTGCGGATGCCGCCGCATTGCAGCGGCTCGAGGAAGCTGCGGTTGGAGGCGAGTGCCGGCGCGATCCAGTGTTGCGGCGACACTTGCGCCAGCATGTCGTTCCGATAGTGCGTTTCCTGTAGCACGAATTCGATCAGACGGTTCCGGGGCGCAAACAGCGCCAGCCAGGCACCGCCATCGGCGGCGGGCGATAGCCGCGCGGGATAGCCGGGCAGATGCGCCAGCACCGTCGAGCGGCTGCCTGTCGCGCCGTCGAAGCGGACGAGTTGGTGCCGCCAGCTCTCGCCGACCAACACGTCCTTGCCGGTTGGATGCAGCCCATAGGGAAAGGCGATGTCACCGGCGAGCTTGCGGAATTCGCTGCCTGCCGGATCGCGCTTCCACAGCGAACCCGACGCACCCTTCTTCATCAGATCGGCGGCCCATTGCGACGGCCCGTGGTCGGCCGAGCCATTTGCCAGCCAAAGCGTGCCATCTTCCGCGTAGGCGAGTGCTGTGATGCAGCGGATCTCGGCCGGCAGGGCGGCCTCCTTGCCTGCAATCAGCAGCCTGCCGCTTTCGAGCCCGACCGTCAGTTCGCCGGCAGGCGAGCGCGCGAGCGCGGTGACTGCGGCCGGAAATGTCTCGACCAGAACAGGCGCGCCACCGGCGGCGAGCGCGTAGACGGCATTGCCGCTGGAAACCAGCAGCCGGCCGTCGGCGACCAGCAGATTATCAGGCTCGAGCAGTTCGGCGAAGGCCGCAGCATCGTCCAGCAGCGTGTTCGGCCTGAAGGCGCCGTCGAGCGGCGGGATGGTCACCGCCTTGCCGCGGAAGATGTCGAGGATCGGGTCCAGCATCATGCCTTCGCCCCCCAGTAAGAAGCGGGGCTGGTCCAGTTCGGGTCGGCCCCGGCAATCCGGTAGCGGCCGATGCGGTTGTTGAGAATACCGCCGACGAACAGAAAACCCTTGTGCTCGCGCATCGAGGTGACCATCGGATGCGCGGCGCCCGACAGGTCGCCCATCGCTTCGACGATGCCGCCCTTCTCGTTGAATTTCACCACGCCGCCGGTGTTGATGTTGGGGAACAGCCATTCGTCCTGCGGCAGCCGGCGCGTCATGCGCTTGCGCATGTCGGGGTGGCGCAGCGACAGGTCGAAGCTTGGCGTGCGCATGCCGAGCCAGGCCATCCAGTAATTGCCGTCCGACGCTCGGTTGATGTTGTCGGGGTAGCCAGGCATGTCGCGGATGACGCATTCGGCAACGCCCGCCTTCGGCCCTTCCAGCCAGTAGCGGTGCACGCGGCAGGCCCAGCTTTCGGCGAAGAACAGCGACTTGCCGTCATGCGCCATGCAGACGCCGTTGGTGTAACGGTAGCCGTCGAGCAATGTCTTGGTCGAACCGTCCGTCGGATCATAGACGAGCAGCCGCCCGGTGGCGCGGTTCTCGATCGAATCCAGCGCCCAGTCGTGCGCGTCATAGCGCTTGGTGGAATCGGTGAAGTAGATGCGGCCGTCCGGCGCGATGTCGCAATCATTTGGGTCGCGCAGCCGCGCATCGTCGACGATCGAGGTCCAGGAGCGCGACGTTTCCGCCGAAAGCCGCTTCACCTCCCGCTGCGGCGAAACCGAATAAAGGCCCATCGCGCCAACACAGCTGATCAGATTGCCTGTCTTGTCGAAGGCCAGGCCGAGCGGAAAGCCGCCAATATGGGCAAAGACCTCCGAGCGTTTGTAGTCCGGTGCGAAGAAACGGACGATCTCGCCATGCCTGGTGCCGCAATAGAGATGGTCGTCGCGGTCGAGGATGACGTCTTCCGGCCCTTCCAGCTCGCCGAGCCCGATATGGTCAGCCCCAGACAGCCGATTGTCGAGCTCGTAAGGCGTGCCCGAGCCCGGTGCCGCCGACTGCGTTGCGCCCATTTTCAGATAGACCGGTGCGACATAGACCTCGTCCAGAACCTTGTGGCGGTTCTTCAGCCAGCGAATGTCGATGGTGACGGCGACGGCCAGCATGATGCCCAGCACCATCTGGTTGGTGCCGGTGCCATAGCCCAGCCGGATCAGCCCGTTGGTCATCGTCAGCACGATGATTGCGCCCATCAGCCCCTTGATCACCGAACCGCGGCCGCCGCCCAGGCTGACGCCGCCGACGACCGCCGCCGTCAACGCCATGACCTCAAGGTTGAGGCCGGTTCCCGGCCCTGCCCCGCTCAGCCGGCAGGCGATGAGAAAGCCGCCGAGCGAGGCGCAGAAGCCGGAGAACACATAAGTCATGAACACGGTGTGGCGCACGCGGATGCCGGCATTGTGGGCCGAGCGCCGCGACCCGCCTACCGCCTGCACATGCCAGCCGGGCCGCGAGCGCGTCAGCGCGACGTGGGTGATGATGGCCAGGATAATCGCCGCCCACACCGCAACCGACAGGCCCCAAAAGGTATCGTCGCCGATGAAGTCCAGCACATCCGATGTGGCATCGGAAAGCTGCACGTCGGCGGCATAGGTGGTGACCAGTATGTCGAACAGCGCCCGCCCGAAAATGAAGGTGACCAGTGTCGTCAGGAAAGCGCGCAGGCGGAAATAGCCGATCAGATAGCCATTGATCGCGCCGAACAGCAGGCCGGTGACGATCGAGGCGGCCAGCGCCAGCCACACCGACTGTTCGAGGATGAAGAAGACGAACACGGCGGAAAAGCACGACAGCGCGAAGATCGAGCCGACCGAAAGGTCGATGCCGCCGCCCAGCATGACCACCGTCATGCCGGTGACCACCAGCGAGAACTCGCCGAGCTGGCGGGTCGATTCCTGCAGCGACATCGGCTTGAAGAAGCCGGGAATGATTGAACCGAACACGCCGAGCGTCGCCACCAGCGCCAGGAACGGAATGGCGTTGTCGGTCCAGCGTTTGCTCAATATCTCGCCGACGAGATGGTCGGGCACGAGATTGTAGCGCCAGGACTGGAGGCGTTCGCGAAAGGACATCGGTTGCTGCTATTCGAGAGAAAAGGGAAAAAGAGGCCGGGCTATCCGCAGAACAATCGCCTCAGGTTTGCGCTGCCCCTCACCCTTACCCTCTCCCCGTATAGAGACGGGGAGAGGGGGTCGCCAGCGTTGGAGCGTATCCCTTCTCCCCGTCACTATACGGGGAGAAGGTGCCGGCAGGCGGATGAGGGGCAGCGCCAAGCTCAGGAAAGCCGGCCTACTTGGCCGCAGCTTGGGCTTGCAGTGCTTTCAAGTCCCAGCAGCTGTCTGGCTTGAGGTCGGCCTTGGTTGTCGCCTTCTCCAGCGTGTAGATGTAGGTGTGCGAGGTGCCGGCCGGCTGGCCACTCTGCAACAGGAACTTGATGACGGCGTTGATGTCGCCCGACTGGCGGGCAAGGTCGGTCATCACCACCGCGCCATAGGTGCCGTCCTGCAGCTTGTCGCAGTCGGCGGTCTTTTCGCCACCGCCGGTGGTGACCAGAAAGACTTTGCCCTCGAGCTTGGCATCGCGGATCGCAGCAGATGCGCCGGTCGCGTCGCCGTCCCAGAAATCGATGATGGCGCAGATGTCGGGGTTCTGCTGCAGCATCGTCGTCGTCACGTTGCGCGAGGTCGTCGCATCCCAGTTGGAGTCAGGCTTGGCCACGACCTTGAAGTCGGGGTTCTTGTCCAGCACCTTCATGATGCCGGCATATTGGTAGAGGCTCGACGAGTTGGCCTGGTCGCCCTGCACTAGCCCGATCTTCTTGGACGAGTTCGGCCCACAACCCTTGATCGCCGCTTCGGCTTCCAGCTGGCCGAGCCGATCCCAGTCGCTGCCTACAAAGGCATCGGCCGGGAAGTTCGCCGGATTGTCGACCAAAAGCACATAGGTGCCTGCGGCCTGCGCCTTCTTCATCAGCTTGGCATAGGAGTTGAGGTCCGGCGAATGGATGATCAGCACGTCCGGCCTGGTGTCCGACGAGATTGCGTCGGTTATCGCCTGCGCGCCGGCATCGACCACCCAGTTCGGGTCACGCGTCTCGAACACGCCGCCCCAGGCCTCGACCTCCGTCTTCAGGTAATGCGCCCAGCCCTGTGCCAGGTCGAAGCCCATCGCCATCGGTACCAGCATCACGCGCTTGCCCTTGAGTGCTTGCGAATAGGCGCCCGGACCCGGATCTTCGGCCGCGAAGCTTGGCGCCACGAATGCGGAGGCGGCAAGCGCTGCCGCGGCAGCCATAAACGTCCTGATGATTTTCATGTCACATCCTCTGGTTTGGTCGTTGTCGTTCGCGGCCGGCCCCAACCGTTCGCGTCAGTCTAAATGTCGCCTTGCTGCGCGGTCTGCTCGTCGCGCGGATTGATGAACCCATCGACGATGATCGCCGCCAGCAGGATCGCGGCCTTGATCAGGTTCTGATAGAGCAGCGGAATGTCGATGATGGTCATCGCATTGAGCAGGATGCCGATCAGCGCGGCACCCACCAGCACGTTGCGCACCCCGCCCCGCCCGCCAGACAGACCGATGCCGCCGATCACCGCCACCAGCACGATGTCGTAGAGCAGCGTGGAATTGACGATGCGGGTGTTGATCGAATGCAGGCTGGCGGCGGTGAGCAGGCCGGCCACCAGCGAGACCAGGGCCGACAGCACGTAGCGCAGCACCAGCATCGGGCGCACTGGAATGCCGATGTTGCGCGCGGCAACCGGGTTGTCGCCGGCGAAATAGACGTAGCGACCCCATTTGGTGTAGCGCAGGAACAGGAAAAAGGCGAAAGCCAGCCCGGCGAAGACAAAGACCTCGACCGGGATGTCGAGGAAACGCAGCCCGCCCAGAAGCTCGACCCAATGGCCGGGCGGCACCGGCACGGCGTCCTGTGTGATCAATTGTGAGCGCACATAGCCGAAGACGAAGGATGCGGTCGCCAGCGTCACGAAGATCGCCGGAACCTCGGCGTAGGCGACCAGGATTCCGTTCAACAGCCCGATGGCGAGAACGCCAGCGAGCACATAGGCGAAGGCCAGCCCGTCGGATGTTCCCGAATTCAGCAGTTGCAGATACCAGGCGACCGACATCGCCATGATCGCCACCGCCGACAGGTCGATGCCCCTGCCGATAATGACGACCGCCATGCCGAGCGCCAATATGCCCAGCACCGAGACCGAGCGCACGATGGCAACGAGATTGTTCGAGTTGATAAAACCAGGCAGTCCGATGGCGGCGGCAATGAACAGCACAACCGCGATGGCAAAGACAATGCCCTCCTGGTTCAGGCTTCTCCAGTTTAGCCAGCCGGTCGCGTTCATTGCCCGCTTTCACCCGCGATGGCTACGCCCTGCTCCCTCTGCGGCCATCGGAACGAAAGCTAATCGGCTCAAGACCAATTCGTCAAATGAATCCGCGCATTGCAGGCCGGCTTGCGAGGAAATTCCGCGGTTGGACGCGCCGATTGGCGAGGCTGGCGCAATGCCAGGAACTCAAGCACTTTTGCATTAACCGTGCCGATCGGAGCGCTCGCAAAAGTTTGTTCCACAACGAGCGAAGCAGGCAGAATTTATGTCCGCGATCGCCGCTGGATTCCCGCGTCAAATCCGCAAAACATGGCCCGAGACCTCGGCGCCGGCAGCCTTCGGCAACGCCAGGAAGCGACACGAGGCGACGAGCCCGATTGCGCCGATCACCAGGAAGGCAAGTCGGAAGTCGACGAGATCGAGCGCCGCAGCCCCCCTGGCGATCTGCGACAGGTTGAGCAGTGCCGCGGCGACCGCTACGCCGAACAGCATCGCCACCTGCTGCAGCATGCTGGACAACGTCGCCGCCGAGCTGCGCTGCGGTGAGGCCACATCGGCGAAGGCCAGTGTGTTGAGCGCGGTGAACTGCATCGATCGCGAAAGGCCGGCGATCAGCATCAGCACCACCACCAACGCTTGCGGCGTCTGCGGCGAAAGCGCCGCGCAGGCCATGATCGACAAGGAAGCGATCACCCCGTTGACGATCAGCACCGAACGGAAGCCGAAGCGCCTCAGCGTCGGCGTCGTCACCGCCTTCATGCCGAGATTGCCGAGGAAATAGGCCAGGATCATCATGCCCGCATCGACTGGGCTCAGTCCGAAGCCGACCTGGAACAAAAGCGGCAGCAGGAACGGCGTGGCGTTGATGGCGATCCGGAAAATCGTGCCGGCCGACAGCGTCGAGATGGCGAAGGTCTGCACCTTGAAAGCTGTGAGATCGAGCAGCGGATGGTTGGCGCTTCCCAGATGCCGCACCGCCAGCCAGCCGACCAAAATGCCCGTGCCGAGCAGTGCCACGGTCGGCAACACACCCTCCTGCGGATGCGCGATGCGCTCGAGGCCATAGAGCATCGCGGCGAGCCCCACCGAGGTCAGCAGGAAGCCCGGCCAGTCGAGCGGCCTAGCGCCGCCTTCGCGGTCGCCGGGAATGAAGCGGGCGACCAGCGCCAAACCGGCAACCCCAAGCGGAATGTTGATAAAGAAATTCCAGTGCCAGGAGAGATAGGTGGTGATGAAGCCGCCAAGCACCGGCCCGACCACCGGCGCGAACAGCGCCGGCCAGGTGATCAGCGCCGTGGCGTTGAGAAGCTCGGATTTCGGCGCGTTGCGCAGGACCAGGATGCGGCCGACCGGCGTCATCAGCGCGCTGCCCAGGCCCTGAACCGCGCGTGCGGCGACGAACTCGGCCAGGTTCTGTGAGATGCCGCAAACGAGCGAGGCCAGCGTGAACAGGGCAATCGCCACGAGGAAGATGTTGCGCGCGCCAAAACGGTCGGCAAGCCAGCCGGACAGCGGCACGAACACCGCCATGGTCAGCATATAAACGGTGATGCCGATGCTCATCGCCACCGCCGGCACGCCGAAGGATTCTCCCATCTGCGGCAGCGAGGTCGAGATGATGGTCGAATCCAGAAGCTGCATGAAAAAGGCGACGGCGACGATCAGCGCCACCCGCCGAGCTTGCCGCGCCGCCGGCGCGGTTTCGGGCAAGGCTTTGTTTTCGGGAATGGCGGTCATGCACAGAACTGTCCGAAGGGGAATTTTCACCCGCTCCATCGGCAACCGCACAATTGTCCGGCAAACCGATGACGCACCGGTTTCAACAGCATCTGGCCGGTGCCGTCCAGACCTGGTCCAACAAACTTTCGTGTGGCATCGCTGCCGGCCATGCGATGACCTGGCCCTGGCGCCGAACCGGCCTTTTACGATCCGCGATGACGCTTTGTGCCGCAGCCGGCGTATCTCATGCGGCTTCGATCTTCTCCAGGAACAGGCTGAGCTGGTCCGGGTCCATGTGCACGACGTGCCTGTCTTCGGGATAGGCCAGGCTGTTCACATCGGCGACATATTCGGAAAAGGCGGCGATGCGTTCGGCCTGCAGGCGATCGTATTCGGCGGCGAAATTGCGATAGACCTTGGAATGCCGAGGCATGTGGCCGCGGTTCTGGCCGAGGATGTCGTCGGCGAACAGATATTGCGCGTCACAGCCGGTGCCCGCTCCCATCGACAGCATGATCAGCGACGTCCGTTCCGAGATCGCCTTGGCCACTTCCACCGGCACCACTTCGATCTCGGCGCCGATCGCGCCGGCGGCCTCCAGTTGCTTCACCGCTTCGAACACCTGCATGGCGGTGTCGGCGGTCTTGCCGACAGCCTTGAAGCCGCCGGTCCAGGTGGCGCGTGACGGGATGAGGCCGACATGGCCGATTACCGGAATGGCGTCGTCGGCCATCCGCTTGATGGTGGCATAGCCGGCGCTGCAATAGACCGCATCGGCGCTGGCCTTGTAGAGCCGGAACGCCCAGCGGACGAAATCATCGGCGGTGCCGATCTCGAAGAAATTCTCGCCCGGCATGGTGAACAGGCTGGGTGCCGCATCGCGGTATTGCGGATTGAGCACCAGCTCCGGTGGCACCGAGACGATGTCGACGCCGGCGCGTTCGGCGGCCTCGGCCTCGTCCATCGTCAGCACGCGCAGCATCGTCAGCTGCCGCTTGCCCTTCATGGCCCGCAGGTCTGCGACGGTCGGTCTTTTCCGGCTCATGGATTTTGGTCCCCTTTGCTACGTGACAGAAGGCCGGTCAGGCGATCTGGATCATCACCTTGCCAGCTTCCACCTTGACCGCATAGGTCTGCAGATTGACACAGACGGGAGCCCCTTTGGCCTGGCCGGTCTTGTAATTGAAGCGGCCATTGTGCTTTGGGCATTCGATGATGTCGTCCATGACAAGCCCATCGGCCAGATGCGCCTTCTCATGCGTACAAAACCCGTCGGTGGCGAAGAATTCATCGTCCGGCGAACGGTAAATCGCGAAGGTGCGGCCGCCATGGTCGAAGCGAATGACGTCTTCCTCTTCGACATCGTCCACGGCGCACGCTTCGACCCAATCGGCCATTCTATATCTCTCCTGAAATTTTCTGCATGGCGCCGGTGCGGTGCCTATTCAGCCGCCGCCGACATGTTCACTTCGTGGAACTCGCCACGATAGGGCCTGGCCGTTGGCGGCAGTTCGCGCTTGAGGAAATGATCCTCGTATTTGAGCTGCCTGAGCAGGACAGGCCAGACCTCGCGATAGGCATGCCATATCGACGGGTTCGGCTCCGGCAGATCGTGCTTGATCAATTCATGCAGCTTGGGCAGCGCGTGATAGGGCACCATCGGAAACATGTGGTGCTCGACGTGGTAGTTCATGTTCCAGTAGATAAACCGGCTGATCGGGTTCATGTACACGGTACGGGTGTTGAGCCGGTGATCGACGACGTTGTCGGCCAGACCGATGTGTTGCAGCAGGCCGGTCATCACCATGTGCCAGGTGCCGTAGAGGCGCGGCACGCCGATGAGCACCACCGGCACCCACGACTGCATGTAGAGGGCGAGTGCTATCGTGGCGATATAGATGGCAATATGCCAGCGCGCCGCGATGACGGCCTTGTGCTGTTCCATCTCGGGAACGTAGCTTTTCTCGTCGGGCGTCAGCTTGCCGAACGCCTGGCGTACCAGCGCCGGAAGCGAATAGCGAAAATCAAGGATGCCGGTGAAAGCCAGCGCCGCACGCAAAAGGTCCGGCGGGCGCATCACGGCGATCTCGGCGTCGCGGCCGACGATGATCGTGTCTGTATGGTGCCGGGCATGGCTCCAGCGCCAGGTCACCGGGTTGCGCATCAGCATGAAGCTGGCGATCTGGTAGACGACATCGTTCATCCAGCGCGTGCGGAAGGCAGTGCCATGGCCGCATTCGTGCCAGCGCGAGTCGCTGGAGGAGCCGTAGAGCACGCCGTAGACGAAGAAGAACGGCACGCACCACCAGGTGCCCCAGAAATAGATGGCGCCGGCGGCCGAGCCGAGGATGGCGACGATCCAAATGATCGTGTCGCGGATCGCCGGGCCGTCTGAGCGCTGCATCAACTCCTTGATCGCCTTGCGGGGGACATCCGTGTGGTACCACTCCGCCGAGGCCAGTCCCGTCTCGATCGCCCTGCGCGTGCTTTCGCCGACCAGGCTGTAATCGCGCTTTACCGTGCCAGCCATTGTGACCTCCAATTCCCTCTCGGCCGCGAGCCCTTCCCGCTCCGGCCGGAGCCAGCCTCCCAACTGGTGTCCCGTATTCTGTTCGCCATTATCACGACCTGCCTCCAAGAACAGGAAAATGGCCCGACGGCTGGGGATAATCCTGCTGCGGCTGCCTGGCGATTGCCGCGATCCGGCTCTCGGCGACGGCGATCTCGCCGGCGCCGTCGAGAACCCGGAAAACGGCATTGTAGGAGCGACTCTCGCCATGCTCCAGCCAGATCATCTCGCCGCGTTCGCGCGCGGCCAGATTTCCCAGCACATGATGCGTCGAGGGCTCGATCCCAAGCGCGTACTGCCCGGCCTGGAAATTCTGCCATTGATAGGCGCAAGGCAACTGGTCCTTGCGCGTGACCACTTCGAAGCCGAGGCCGAGCCTGTCGTTGACCACCGCCACAGGGACTTCGCCGGTGCTGTCGGCGCCGAGTTCGTGCTGCCAGACCTGTTCCTTGAATCCCGGTTGCGGCGCCGGCACCGTGCGGTAGCCGACCTTCTGCACTTCATAGCGCTCGCCGGCATGGCCCGCCCAGACGACGTCGCGGATCGGCGCCAGGTAGCGCGATCCTTCGTCGAGCACGGGATGGCTGATATTGATGTGGTAGAAATACATATGCGGCGTACGGTTGAAACCGTGATTGACGACACGGTCCGAAAGCCGGATCTCGTTGCCGCCGACATCGGCCTCGATCCGCCGCAGCAGGTGCAGATCCTCGCCGAATACAGTCGATTGCTGAACGATGCCTTCGGCCCACAACACGCAGCGGTCGCCGTCCCAGGTCTCGCCATAGCCGGTCAGCCGCGCCGGGATGGTGCTGATGCGGCCGTGCAGCGAATGGCGCACCATCGTCTTCGGCGGGTAGTTGTAGGTATCGGCCGGTACTTCGTTCATGAACAATATATGGTCGAGGCCGCAGGTCAGCAGAAGGCCGGAAAACGACCGCGCCCACGCCAATCCCTCCTCGCCTTCATACTCGTGCAGGCCGGGATGGCGAAAACCGCTCGGCGAGTGCCAGCCGATCGCCTGGCCTTTGAAGTCGCAGTCGGCGATGTCGAGCGCCCGGTCGACCAGCGCGGTGAAGCGCAGGCCGGAGCCGGTGCGGAATTCGAGCATGCGGATGCCGCGCTCGACGCCGTCGCCAAGCGTCATCAGCCGCACGCCGGCGAACTGCGACAGCATGCCGGATCGTTCCGAGACCTGCCGGCGCGACAGCGTCTTGCCGTAAAGCTCTACCATGTGACGGCCAGTTCTTTCACTTTGCTCCCGACCTTCATTTCGCTCTCGTCTCCTTGAGCAGGGCCGACATGTCGGCGCCGGTGATGATGCTTTCCACGGTCAGCAGGTCGGTGTCGGCGACCGTCTGCTCGGCGACGATCTCGCCGCGGCGCATGACGATGATGCGATCGGCGACCTGGAAGACGTGATGGATGTTGTGGGTGATCAAAAGCACCGAGTGACCGGCGTCGCGCACTTCCTTGACGAAGCGCAGCACGCCGTGCGTTTCCTCGACGCCGAGATTGTTGGTCGGCTCGTCGAGGATGATGACCTTGGCGGCAAATTGCATGGCACGCGAAATGGCGATCGATTGGCGCTCGCCGCCCGACAATGTGCTGACCAGCGCATCGGCGTCGAGTTTTTTCGAGATGCCGACGCGCTTCAATAGAGCCGACGCAGCATCGCGCAATCGAGCGAGATCGAGCGGCGCGAACACGCCCAGCCATTTGAGATTGACCGGCTCGCGGCCGAGGAAAAGATTGCGCGCAATGCTGAGATCGGGCGCCAGCGAGGTGTCCTGGTGGATGGTCTCGATGCCGAGATCCATCGCATCGCGTGTCGAGCGGATCGAGACCTTCTGGCCGCGCACATAGATCTCGCCGCGATCGACCGGAAACACGCCCGAGATCGCCTTGATCAGCGTCGATTTGCCGGCGCCGTTGTCACCGAGCAAGGCCACCACTTCGCCCTCGTTGAGCGTGAAGGAGGCGCTCTTCAGGGCGCGGACGCTGCCGAAGGATTTTTGCAAATTCTGCAGCCGAAGCACTTCCATGATCAGCTCCTGGCGGCGTTCTTCTGCAGCAAAGCGTGCAGGATGAGCATGGCAAGGATGATGATGCCGACGAAGATGTTGTAGGCGAGCCCGGGCACGCCGATCAGCACGATGCCGTTGCGGATGCTGCGCAGCATCAGCGCGCCGACGATGGTGCCTAGGATGGTGCCGCGCCCACCGGTCAGCGCAGTGCCGCCGACCACCACCATGGCGATCACCTCGAGCTCGTAGCCGGTGCCGGCCACCGGCGAGGCGGCAGAGATGCGGAAGGCGCTGATCATGCCGGCGAGACCGGCCAGCACCGAGGTCAGGATGAACAGCCAGATCTTGACCGCATCGGCCGGCACGCCGCGCGCCACGGCAGCGTTACGGTTCGAGCCGATAGCGCTGATCCAGTTGCCGAGCTTGGCGTAGCGCAGCACATAGATCGCCAGTAGCGACAGGCCGATGAACCACCACAGCGAGGTATAGAAACGGAACGTTCCGATATTGAAGCTGCCGGCCAGCAGCGTCACGAAGAAGCCTGGCTGGTTCCAGGATTTCAGCGGAAAGCCTTGGGTCATGTAAAGCGCTGCCCCACGCACGACGAGCAACATCGACAGTGTCACCAGGAAGGACGAGATCCCGATCTTGGTGACGATCAGGCCGTTGATCGCACCGATCGCTATGCAGAGCAGCAGGCCGGCCAACAGCGCGACGCCAATATCAAACCCGCCGTTCTGCACCAGCAGCATGACGACGACCGGCGCCAGCCCGAACACGGCACCGACCGAAAGGTCGAACTCGCCCGCCGTCAGAAGCAGCGTCATGCCGAGCGCGATGATGCCGAGCTCGGGCAGGAACGCCATCATGTTGGAGATGTTGAGCGGCGACAGGAAATTCGCGTCGGCGATCGCGAACACCGCCAGCAGGACGATCAGGATGACGAGCGAAGAGAACTGCGGCGAGCGCATCAGGCTCGACCTGCGTTTGGTACGCGGCATTTCCTCTTCTGCGGCAATTGTCATGACTGTTTCGACCATATTTCAAGGTGACGCCCGCCGCCTGCGCGGCGAGCGTCAATTTCAATCACTTGTTGTAGAGTTTCAGGATCGGTTCGACGCTCGACGCGTCGTAGAGGCTGAACGTGTGGATGTCGTAGCCGATCGGTTCGCCAGCGGCGGCCAGCCCGAGCAGCGCCACCGGCATGAAGCCTTGCGCCGAGGGAAACTGCCAGGCAGCCGCGTTGATGAACCCAGACTTCACTGACTCGGCCGTTTCCTTCGAATTGCCCCAGCCGACGACCGGGATCTTGCCGGCCGGCACGCCGGCGCCGTCGAACACCCGCTTGACGCTGGCCGCAACGGAATCGCCGAGCGCGATGATCGCCGGCGGGTTGTTGGCCACCATGTAGTCGGTCATCTTGGCGATGATGCCGGCCGGATCGGTGCCGCAATCGACCACATCATATTTGATGCCGAGCGGATCGAAGACGCTGGCAATGCCTTCGGTCTCGAGCTGCTGGTAGCTGGCGCCCGGCACTTCGACCGGCAGGAACACCTTGTCGCCCTGCTTCACCATCTTGTGGTCGACCAGATATTTCGCCCAGATGACACCGGCTTCCTTAAGGTCGGCGCCGACATAGGCCTGCCGGCCGGTTGCCGGATCGTCGGTATTGAAGAACACGATCGGGATGCCGGCCGCCTTGGCTGCCTTGACCTCCTCGGTCCACAGGCCGGGCTGCGCCGAGGTCGTGGCGATGCCGTCCGGTTTGGCGGCGAGTGCCGAGTTGAAGGCTTCCTTCTGCGCCGCCATGTCGCCGCCGCTGAACGAGATCTTGCAGGTCACCTTGAGCTGGTCGCAGGCCTTGGTGGCGCCGGCATTCCAGTCGATCCAGAAGGCATCCGACGGGCCGCCATGCGACAGCAGGTAGAACGTCTTCTGGGCGTCCTGCGCCAGCGCCGGCGTACCCAGCGCAACACCGGCGAGAACCGTCGCCGCGGCAGCGATTTTCAACGCGAATTTCAACATTTCTCTTCCTCCCTTGTTTCGTAGCCGAACCGCGCCATCACAGTCCGTTGGCGCGGAATTTCCCGTCGAGGAATTTCTTGGCACGGGGCACGTCGTCTTCCGAAAGATGCTCGATGATGACCGGGATGTTCGGATGCTTTTCGGCCAGCCGCTTGAGATAGAGGTCGTAATTCAGCGAACCGAGGCCGGGCGCCGGCAGCTCGATCTCGCCGACGCCGCGGAAGGTGTGGCTCTCCAGCGCGTCCTCGTCGCCGATGTCTGCGTGCTTTTCCGACTTGTCGCCGCCGGAACGCTTGACGTCCTTGGCGTGGGCAATCTTGATCTTGTCGGTCAATGTGTCGAACACCTGGTTCAGGATCTGGTCCATCCTGTCGATGTTGTGCGTTTCGAAATAGTTGGTCGGGTCCATCAGCAGGCCGAGGCCTGGGTGGTCGACCTGCGCGAACATCCTCACCGTCTCCTCGACCGAACCGACGACATTGTTGACATAGGTTTCGAGCAGGAAGACCGCGCCGTGGTCATAGGCGGTCTGGGCAAGGTCGGCGATGACCTTGCGGCATTCCTCAAAACCTTCCTCGGTCTTGTTCTTCGGGTGATGCACCCAGTCGGACTCGGTGTTGTAGGTACCGGTTTCCGAGATCACGTAAGGGGTGCCGAAATGGCGTGCGTTGCGGATGATCTCCTTCAAATAGCCGACGCGCCGCTCGCGCTCGGCCATATCCGGATGGATGATGTTGGTATAGCCCGATACGCAGCAGATCGGCAGATTGTGATCGCGAAACGTATCGCGGACGGTCTTGGCCTTGTCCCTGGTGATCTGCCCGGCCGACAGATCTATGTCCTTGAAATGCAGGTCGAGCTGTACGGTGTTGAAATCGAGCGCACGGATCTTCTGCGCGGTTTCCTTGAGGCCATACGGGAAATAACCCGTGAAAATACCTGCCTGCATCATGGTGTGAAGTCCTCCCTGTAAGTAATTCAGTCAGTTGATATTTCGGAAAGTTTGACTGTCCGGCCCATGTCGATCGAGCGATAGCCGGCTTCGACCAGCGCCATGGTCTTGACGTTGTCGGCGACCGAGAGCGCCGGCGGCTCGCCCGTCTTAACCGCGTGCTGGAGCTGCTCCATGACGCCGATGAAGGCATGCGGGAACCACATCGTATCCCATTTGGGTGTCACCCATTCGCCACCGGTGGTCTCGGTCGAGGCATAGGTCAGCGTCGAGGCAGAACCTGTCGGCCAGCCGATGGTGCCCTTGGCGACGCCCTTGGTGCCGTCGACGCGCCAATTGATGTGCTGGTCGTCCTTGTAGCCCTCCTGGCGCGGACCGGACCAGACATCCTCAAGCGATACGGCGAGCACGCCCGACGGGAACTTTATCGTCGACACGGTGATGCCGTCCGAATGATCGAAGCGGGTGCGCGGATCCTTGCGGGTCAGGCTGGTGATCTCCAAGGGATCGCCGAACAGGAAGCGCAATACGTCGAGATGGTGGACGCTCATATTGGCGAGCGTCAGCCGGTCATAGTCCTCGAGGAAGCTCTGCCAGTGCGGGATCGCATGCATGTCGATCTGGGCGAAAACGATGTCGCCGAGCGCGCCGCTGTCGATGATCTGCTTCAAGACGCGCATCGACTGGTCGTAACGCATGTTCTGGTTGACCGAGAGGATCTTGCCTGCCTTGGCCGCCTCGTCGCGAAGTTTGACTGCCTCTTCAAGGGACAGCGCCAATGGCTTCTGCGCCAGGATCGCCTTGATATGTGCCTGCTTCAGAGCATGGCGGATCAGCGCCGGCTGCTTGTCCGGCGGAAAGGCAAGGTCGATGATCTCGACGTTCTTGTCCTCGATGAGCTGTTCCGGCGTGTCGTGGACGGTTGGGATATCCCAGCGTTTGGCGACCTTCTCGGCGCTGGCCTTGGTCCGCGAGGCAATCGCCACCACGGGGAAACCGGCTTCCTTGTAGGCGGCAAGGTGACATTCGGCCATGATCATGCCGGCGCCGACGCAGCCGATCCTGTATTCTCTGGTGCGGACTTTAACGTCCGGCTCGAAGCCGTTGCCCACCATTTCTTGGCTTGCCATATATTCCTCCCGAAGCTCGTTCCTTGCAGCCACCGTCATCTTGCCAGCGCTCCGCCGCCTTGCCCGAAATAATGCACCCTGCCCGGCTCGCAGGATATCGCCACCATCGCGTCCGGCCTGATGTCCGGCTGGCCGCGCAACAGCGCCCGCAGACGCGCCTGCCCGGCGGCGAGCGTCACAACCGTGTAGCCGCCGAGCGGCTCGACCTCGAACACTCGCGCCGCGCGGCCCGCGCCCCCCTCCGACCAGGCCTTAACCTTGATATCTTCCGGCCTGAGTCCAATTTCCACGGCATCGGCCGGGGCGCCGGTATCCGCGATGCGGATCGTGCCTTCCGCCGCCTCCACGCCTTCAGCGCCGTGCACCGACTTCAATATATTCATCATCGGCGAGCCGAGCAGCCGCGCCACATAGGTGCTGGTCGGCCGGTCATAGATCTCGGCCGGCGCGCCGATCTGCCTGATCTTGCCGTTCTCCAGTATGGCCATGCGGTCGGCGACCGACATCGCCTCTTCCTGGTCGTGCGTGACATAGATCAGCGTCTTGCCAAGCTCGCGCTGGATGCGCTTGAGCTCGACGCGCGTCTCCTCGCGCAGCCGGGCGTCGAGCGCCGAAATCGGGTCATCCATCAGATAGGCGGCCGGGTCGCGCACCAGCGCGCGGGCAATCGCCACGCGCTGCCGCTCACCTCCGGAAAGCTGTGCCGGCGGCTTGTGCAGGATATGGCCTATATGCAGCTTGGCTGCGACGTCGGCGACGCGCTCTTCGATCTCGGCTTCGGCGACCCGGCGTTCGACCAGCGGAAAGCGGATGTTGTCGCGCGCGCTCATATGCGGAAACAGCGCCAAATTCTGGAACACCATGGCGACGTTGCGGTCGGCCGGCGACACTGTGTTGACCGGCTTTCCGCCGATCAGGATCTCGCCCGCGTCCGGGGTTTCCAGCCCGAGCACCAGACGGAGTATCGTCGACTTGCCCGACAGCGGCGGCCCGAAGAAGCAGAAGAACTCGTTGTCGTTCACCGCGAACGACGCATCGTCGACGGCAAGCGTGCCGCCATAGCGTTTTGTCACATTACGGAAAACGATATCGGCCATCTCAACCTGCTCTCAATGCAAGACCGGAGGCGGCGTCGAAGACGCGCACCGCCTCCGCCGCAGGCGCGACGACAGCTGTCTGCCCGATCGCCAGCCCGACATCATTGTCGAACACCGCCTTCACCGCAGTCTCGCCGTCGCCAAGGTGGATGATGGTGCGCGCGCCGATCCGCTCGACGAAACTCACCGGCATGGACAGGCCACGGCCACCTTCAGCCAGCGTCACCTGCTCCGGTCGAAAGCCATAAAACACCTCGCCGCGCATCCTGCGTACGGCATCTGCGATCTCGACCGGCAGCGGCGGTGTCACGCCGAGCGGGCCGAGATCGATGACCAGACCTCGGTCGCTTTCCGCCGGCCTGCCCTTGAGCAGGTTCATGCCCGGCGCGCCGATGAAGCGGGCGACGAAGACATTGGCCGGGTTGTTGTAGACCTCGAGCGGCGTGCCGACCTGCTGCAGCACGCCGTGGTCCATCACCGCGATGCGGTCGGCCATGGTCATTGCTTCGAGCTGATCGTGGGTGACGTAGACCATGGTCTGCCGGAACTGCCGCTGCAACTGCTTCAGTTCGGTCCGCATCACTGCCCGGAAGGCGGCGTCGACATTGGAAAGCGGCTCGTCGAGCAGGAAGATCGCCGGCTCCATGATCGCCGAACGGCCGATCGCCACCCGCTGCAATATGTTGACCGACAGTCTGTCCGCCTTGCGGTCGAGCAGCGACGTCAGTTGCAGCATCTCGGCAATGGCGTCGACACGGCGGCCGATCTCGGCCTTTGGTGCGCCGCGCATTTTCGGCCCGTAGGCGAGGTTCTGCCGCACGCTCATATGAGTGAAGATCGCATAGTTCTGGAAGACGAAGCCGACGCCGCGCCGCCCCATCGGCACGCCGGCCATGTCGCGCTCGCCAAACAGGATCTTGCCGCTGGTCGGCCCTTCCATGCCGGCGATCATGTTCATCGTCGTCGACTTGCCGCAGCCGGACGGCCCGAGCAGCGCCATGAACTCGCCGTCAGCAATGGCCAGGTCCATCGTCTTCAGCGCGGTGAAGTCGCCGAATTTCTTGACCAGGTTCTGCAGGTGGATGGTGCTCATGCCGCCACCTCGCGTACCCGGGCCATGCGTTTCATGGCAAACACCGCAGCGATGGACAGCACGATCAATATGGCCAGCGCGATTGCCGCCACATAGCCCCAGATCAGGTCCTGGGTGGTGAGCTTGTAGATGTAGACTGAGATGGTTTCGGTAGCGACGCCGGGACCGCCGCCGGTCATGATGTAAAGCGTGTCGAATATCTTGAAGTTCTCGATCACCCTGATCGCCAGCGCGATGATGATGATCGTCTTCATCTTCGGCAGCACGATGGTGACGAAGCGCTGCCACGGGTTGGCGCCGAGCAGCGTCGCCGCCTTGATCTGGTCGTCGGGCACGCCGACCAGGCCGGCAAGCAGGATCAGGAACATCAGCGGCGTCCACTGCCAGATGTCGGCGACCATGACGGCGATGAGCGCCAGCGTCGGGTCCGACAGCCAGGCGATGGTGACGGGAAAGCCTGAGATCGCCGACAGGATGTCGTTGACCGGGCCGCCTGACTGAAACAGCATGAAGAACATGTAGCCGGCAACCGCCGGCACCACCATCATCGGCATCAAGAGGATCGAGTAGAAGATCCGCTTGCCGGGGAACTCGTCGGCAAACAGTGTCGCGAGCGCCAAGCCGAGCAGGAACTCCGCCGGCACGCAGACGATCATGACGATGGCCGTGCGCTTCAGCGCACTCCAGAAGCGCGCATCGGCGGCAAGGTCGGTGTAGTTGGCGAAACTGTTCCACATCGACCAGGCGTTCCACCAGCCGGTGCCCGACAGCGGCGACCAGTCGGTCAGGCTGATGTAGAGCTGCATCAGGAGCGGGAAGACGGCGATGAACAGCACCAGGATCTGCGCCGGCAGCGTCAGCCGGAAGCCGAGCTTTGCGCCGTCGTCCGGCAGCACCGACGCCGCTTTGGAGGCTTGCATGTCGCCCTCCGAAATCGTCGCAGTCACCGCGCTCATTGCTTGAGCGCCCCGAAAGTTAGCCCGCGCACCAGATGGCGCTGGATGGCGATGCCCATGATGACAGGCGGCACTGCGGCTATCAGGCCGAGGGCTGCCTTGGCGCCGTAGAGTTGGCCGGTCATCGAGGAGGACAGCGAGGCCATGTAGACCGGGACCGTCACCCATTCGCGCGTGGTCAGAAGCAGCGCAATCAGATAGTCCGACCAGTTGAGGATGAAGACGAACAGCGCGGCACTGGCCAGCGGCGCGCGCATCATCGGCAGCGTGATGCGCGTGAAGACGCGCCACCGCGAACAGCCCTCGACCAGTGCCGCCTCCTCGATCTCGCGCGGCATGTCGTCGAAGAAGGTCTTCATCAGCCAGAAGGCGAAAGGCAGCGTGACGATGCCGTAGATCAACGACAGCCCCCACCAGCTGTCGGTGAAGTTGAGGAAGGCCCACATGATCATCACCGGGGTCATGACCGCCATCGGCGGAAACAGGCGAAGCTGGATCAGCGCCAGCGGCAGGTTCTGGCCCGAGCCGAAGCGCGACAGCCCGTAGGCCGCCGCGGTGCCCGCCGACATGGCGATTGCCGTGCCGAATGTGGCCGACAGCAGCGATGACAGGATCGGCTTCAAAGCTGTGCGGTCGAGCGCGACGATCAGATTGTTGGTCGATTCACCGAAGACGAAGCGGAAATTGCTGAGTGTCGGGTTCTTCGGCCACCATGTCAGGTCGGCGCCGGTCGCCGACCATTCGGCGATCGGCTTGAACGCCATCGACACCATCCACAGGATCGGCACCAGCGTAACCGCCATCGCCGCAAGGATCGCGGCATAGCGCAATATCTCGAAAGGAACTGAACGCTTCATCTTGCGGCTTTGCTGGGTCCTTCGTTGCCGAGGGGAAGAGCGACCGCTCCTCCCCTTCTTGGTAAGATCCTGCGAGGATCAGGCGATCGGATCGAGGACGGTCGGCCAGGCCTCCTTGTTGGTCTTGATGGCTTCGAGAAGCTTCTCCTCGCCGGTGCGGCGGGCAATCTTCTTCCACTCGGCCTCGGTGTCGGCCATCGCCTGCTCGGCTGTCTTGGCCTTGGTCAGCGCGGCGACGAGGTTCTCGTCCAGCGCATTGTGGAAGGCGGTGGCGCCGGGATAGTTGATGGTGGGCACGGTGCGGGCGACCGTCTCTCGCACCACGTCCATGTGGTAGGCGTGATAGGTTTGGCGAACCAGCGGATCCGAGAAATCCGATAGCCGGAACGGATCGAAGTAGCCGCCCGGATTGGCAGTCATCCAGGCGTAGATGCGGCTTGAGCCCAGCCACTGCAGGAACAGGTAGCAGGCCTCCGGATTCTTGGCTTGCGAGGACACCGACGCCGACAGATTGAGCCACAGCACCGACCGGCTGACCAGCTTGCCGTCGATTTCACGGCCGGGCGGCAGCATCGAGCCGATCTTGCCGGTGACAGCTGAATCCTTGTTGCCGGCATTGTCGAGGAACTTCGGCAGATTGGAGAAGGCACAGGTCATGGCCGCGCCGCCCTTGGCGAAATTGCCGTACTGCTCCGGCCAGCCCCAGGAGATCGCATCCGGCGAATGATGCGAAAGCGACGCAATGTACTCGCTGGTCGCCGCGATACCTTGCTCCGAATTGATCAGCGGCTTGCCGGCGTCGTCGAACAAGAACTGATTGGGCGAAGCCATTGAGACATAACGCTGATACCAGTTGGTGTAGCCCCAGCCCTGGTTGCGCAGATCGGTCGAGCCGAACAGGCCCTTGTCCGGGCGCTGGAAGAAAGCCGCGATCTCGTCATGCTGCTTCCAGGTCTTCGGCGCCGCCAGTTCATAGCCGTATTTGTCGGAGAAGGCCTTCTTCTCGTTTGCGTCGCCGAACAGATCGGTACGGTAAACCCATGTCTGGAAGTCGCCATCCAGCGACACGCCATAGGTCGAGCCGCGATACTGATTGAGCAGCGAGACGCCCTTGGCGCCGTCGACATAGCCGCGCTCGGGATCGTCCCATTCCGGCTTGTATTGCGCGACGAAGTCGTCGAGCTTGAGGATGCCGCCGGTTTCGGCGAGGTCGCCAAGGCGGTTCCATTCGACCGCGTAGATGTCGTAGGCCCCACCCTTGGTGGAGATGTCCTGCATCGTCTTGGTGAATTCCTGGCCGTTTGGCACACCGACGATTTCCAACGGAATGCCGGTTTCCTTCTCCCAGAGATCCTTGATCGACGGCGCACCGGCCGGAAACGGCTGGGTCAACTGGCCGATCGAGCCGTCGGACAGGCCAAGTACGATCTTGGCCGGCGCCTTGCCGGCGCCTTTCATCGCCTTGGCCGCCTCGATGGCGCGACCCTCGGGCGTGTCGGCGCCATATTGATAGCGTTCCGAGCCGTCGAAGCCCGTCGGGCCACCGATCATGCCGGGCGCCAGGGCATCGGCCGCATAGGCACGGCTCGGGCGAATGAATTTCGGTGCAATACCTGCGGCGGCAACAAGGACTGCTGCCTTTCCACCGGACGCCAGCAAACGGCGCCGCGACACGCGGATCAAATTCGACATTGGAACTCCTCCCTCAGGGCCTTGTTCCTCCACGGCCCTTATGATGGATATTGACGGCACTATACGAAGGCTGTCAACATCATAAATAATCAATACACCTCATAACATCTCATGGGAGGGGAAGAATGGCGTTTGTAAAGGCTCTCATACTGAAGCCGGTGCTTGAATTTGAGGGAGCCCGGCTGCCCACCTCCCCGCTTTGGTCTGCTTGGGCATTTTGGTATAGCGCAGCGGCTTGCGCATCGGCCAAGGCCGGTTACATCATTTCCCATCAGAATCGCGGACGGCGATGAAGCCGCTCTCCGACGGTGGACCCATGAAATGCGTGATCTCGATGCGCCCCTGGCGCGTTTTGGAATGAGGTGATCGACAGTGCGGTCCACCCTGACAGACATAGCCCGGGAGGCCGGCGTTTCGGCCGCCACGGTCGACCGTGTGCTCAACAACCGCGCCGGGGTCAGGGCGCGCACCCGCGAGGTCGTGCTCGAAACGGCACAGCGGCTTGGCTATATCGCTGAAAATTCGAATAATCCGAGCTCGCTCAACGCGCTGCGCGGTGAGGTAATACGGCTCGATTTCGCCCTGCCCGCCGGCACCAATTCCTTCATCAAGATGCTGCACCGCCAGATCGAGGCGCAGGCGCAGGCGCGGCCCGACCTCGACGTCCGCGTCGCTACCATCGAAGGTTTCAATCCGGACCGGCTTGCGCGTCTGCTGCAGGAACTGCACGGGCAGACGCAAGGCGTTGGTGTGATCGCGCTCGACCATCCAACTGTGCGTGAGGCGATCCGCTCGCTTTCGGCCAGCGGCGTCAAGGTCGTCACCATCGCTTCCGACATCCTGCATGTGCCGCGGGTCGCCTATATCGGCATCGACAACCGCGCCGCCGGCCGGCTCGCCGGCTACCTTCTCAACCGCTTCATGGGCGCCGGGCGTCCGGGCAAGGTCGCGCTGTTCGCCGGTTCGCTCTCCTACCGCGGCCACGAGGAGCGCGAGATGGGCTTCCGCCACATACTGACGGAAGAATCGCCCAATCTGCAGATCGTCGAGATGCGCGAGATGCTCGACGACCGGGAAAAAGCCTATTCGGAGGCCTCCGCCCTGCTGGACCGGCACCCGGACCTGGCCGCCATCTACAATGTCGGCGCCGGCAACACCGGCATCGCCCGCGCACTCAAGGAGCGCGGGCGTGCACTGTCGACGGTCTTTCTCGGCCATGAGGTAACGGAGGGCACCAAGGAGCTCTTGCTCGACGGCACGCTCGACGCGGTCATCGACCAGAACCCGCGCGTCGAGGCCCGCGAGGCGCTCAATACCTTGAGCCATGCGGTCAGGGGCTTGCCTTACGAATTGCACCAGCCAAGGCTGCAGGTGATCTTCAGGGAAAGCATTCCGGAGATCTGAAAGGAGGGCCGAAGCCGATCATAGATGCGCCGTCCAATACGAACAGCGCCTTCGTCTCCGCCGCCGGCGACGACCGTCTCGGCGGCCAGCGCCTTGAACCCGCAAGACGGCGCAAGGACAGACACGCCAGCGGCAGCATAACCGTCATGCTGCCCGATCGAAACCAGCGCATCTGCCCGCTATCACTGCCGACCATGCCATTTCGCTCCTGTGGGTAAGGTTGGTCGCATGGCCGGCCGGTTCGGCATTCGGCTGGTTCGCGGCCGAAGCGGCAGCCGCCACGACGGTGCGCGAACACTGGCGCGGCACGCTGGCGCTCGGCCGCAACGAAACACTGGCGGCAGCCTACTGGCGGCGGGGCGCGGCGGGACTGATGGCCGGCTAGAGCTTGCTCACCATCGCTTGCGCATCTTCGCCCAGACCGATTGCGATCCGGTCGCCGGAGACAATGCCTGACATGTCGCAGACAACGAGCGGCATGCTGATTTCATAGAGGAATTCGGCAACGATGGCGCCGACGGCAAGGATCGGGTCCGGCCGCTCCAGGATAATGCCGGCCGGCGCCGTGCCTCTGCGGATCGCTTCGGCCAGAACCGAAGACGAGGACGACGACCCTCGCCCGCTCGGCATCACCAGGATCTTGCCGGCGATATTGCCGCCCAGGTCCGGATGCGAATGGTCGATGATGTCGCCCGTTTCGACGTCGATCCCGCCCCAGAAGCTGAGCGCCTGCGAAAGCACCAGCGCTGGGCCTTGTGCCGAGCCGGAAAGGTGGAATGTACCGGTTCTGGCCGGCGTCTTCATGGCGCGCCTCGCACGACGCGGCCGGCCGCAGCCGAGCGGACGCAGTCTTCCATGTCACCGAAGGCCACCGAGACACCGATATTGCCAGGTGCGTAATGCGCCCATTTGCCCGAATTGGTCATCACCACGCCATCGAGACGCTCGAGGATCGACGTGACATAGGTGCAGGTGTCGGTGACCGGAACGAGGCCGAAGGCTTCCATGCCGGCCAGTGCGCCTTCGTCCTGCAGCCGCGTCAGCGTCGCGCGCCCTGTGTTGACATAGATTGGGACACCCTTGCCTGGACCGACTTCGCGCAGCAGCGGCAACAGGCGCATCCACTCGTCATAGGAGAAATGCGGCGTGCCTAACGACACGGCTGCAAGCTGCACGCCATCGGGGACGCTCGACAGCCTGGCCAGCGCATGGTGGATGTCAGCGCGAGAGATCCGGATTTTTTCCTCCGGCGCCAGGCCGTGCAACGCCTCATCCGGCGTCTTCGCCTCCGGCGTGATGCCGACGGCATGAAACAGCGCCACGGCACCCGTCGTTGCCGCCGCCGCCCCCAGCGCCTTCAATTGGTCCTCGTCGCGCGGCTGCGGCAGGCCCGATATCACCGGAATGCGGTCGCGAGCCCTTTGCCCGATGATCAGCCCGACGCCGACAAACAGAGCGTCGCTTGGCTCGAAAGCAGCGTCAGTCAGCTCGAACAGGACCTGGCCTCGTCGATTTTCACTCAGATGCAGCCCCCATGCCGGCGCGCGCCCGGTCATTGCGCAGCACAAATCGATAAAATCGCCATAGCGGTTGGTCCGCGCCCCGATCACCGAATTGGCAAAGACGATGGCGTTGGACTCACCCCAGGCGATCTGCTCGCCGAACCTTGGCCGGAACCGGGTCTGATAGGGTGCGCAGGTGAAGGTCGCCTGGCAGCCGAGTTCCAGATGCGCCTTCATCAGGCGTCGCGCCGGCGTTTCTTGCGACACCGGCATCTTCACCAATCCGGGATGGATGAGGTCGAACGAACCGACGTTCAGCGTCGTCGGCACCCGAACGCGGCCGCCGCCCTCGATCAGCATTTCGACGAAATCGAGGCTGGCCTGGCCGTGATAAAGGCAGCCGTCGATATGGGCACCGGCAATGTCCAGCAATTTGCGCGCGCCGACCGCCTTCGCGAAAGCGACCAGGATCTTCATGGCGGCAGCCGCTGCCGAGCCTTGCTCGCCATGCAGCATCGACTGGTCGCCGGCCGTCAATTCCAGCGTCATCGGCAAATTCCCGGGCCCACACTATGCCGATCGAGCACTCCCTGATTGCGGAGCGTCTGGCAAGACAGAGCTTTGGATCTCTTCTACTTCGCGGCGATCAGCGGACCAGACGTTCACAGCTCATCGCGAAGCAAGAGAGTCGCGAAGCACGGTCGCAGAGCGGGCGATCGCCGCGGAAACGACGCTATTCCTTCTGGGGCACCCCGTCGACTGCCCCGTCGCCATCTGCAGAATGCGGCAGGATGCCGAAGTCGCGCGACTTGGTCCCATGCGCCGCCGTCAGGAAACCATCGGCTGTGAGGCCTCGCCTCAAAAGTTCCCGTACCGCGGCCGACCGGCTCGGCATGCGCTTGTCGAAGCGCCAGTTCTCCAACGCCGCCAGTTCATCGGCGGTCAGCATGATCTGCAATCGTTCCGGGCGTTCCAGTTCGGACATCTCGGCCTCCAGTCATACCAGGCTAAAACTAGCTGAGTTAGCATGTTCCTAATTCTTCGTAGAGTTAGGTATGTTGGCAGAGTACGTCAAGATCTCCAGATGCGTGATCCGTGCAGAAATCCAATGAAGCGGATCAAGCATCAACCGCACAATCGACAAAATACACTAACTATTTGATACTAAATGATTTTTCAAGATTTTCGCTTGTCAATCGCCGACTCTGGGCGCATGGTGAAAGCGAGGGATAAACCGCTCCTGAAGGGAAGGTTTTCCATGCGCTACGGATTTTCGGTTCGCCTGCACGAAGACGTCAGTTCCCGAGTTCGGGCTACATTGCGGTCCGGGATTGCCATCAATCTGACTGCTGTCGCCGAAGCCGCGCGACTGCAGAACCTCGCCGAGAATGTTGCGCGCGAAGACATCGAATGGCTCGTCATGCAAGCAGCCCAGCTCTACGGGGCGGCTATCGAGTTCGACGGCTTCGCGGAAACCGATCTGGCGGAGTTTGCGTGCCCTCAGCTGATGCAAAGAAGCCCCGCCGTGGGCTGGGACGCCTTGGAAGACGGAGCGTCCGCTTCGCCGGATCCTGGCCGTCAAACACACTGAGGCGCGTGCTCGTGTGAGCCCCGCCCTGCTGCCGCCACGTGCAAGGCGGTAAGTAGCCCGCCATTGGGATGGCGGGCTTGGCGCCGACGAATCTCGCGCCTGAATATGAGCTCTGCACTGGCAGGCACGAGGAATGGCTGTTGCCATTGCCTGGGCAGGGCAGTTCCGCCGTGACCGGACCGATCCGGACAAGGCGGGGCGATTATGTACTTTACAAACAGGGAGGTCTGAAGACGCGGGTAGCCCCCTCTTCGGGGTCGATCACCAACACAACGTTTTCTGGGTTTTGCCAAGGCAGCGACATCACGTAGGCCGCAAAGTCGTCTTCGGAGAAATGGTTGAAGCCGCCGCCAGCTACAAACATTTGCGGATGCTTGCTGCCGCCAAAGCTAGCCTCGACGCTGTTAAGTTGTTGGAAGGGGCCGGCGCGCTCCGCTAGCCACTCCTGTATGCGCTCGAAAAGAACGGGCTGACCGTTCGGGCTCGAACAATCTTCAGCAATAGATGTACAAAGCACCACACCGCTGACGACGCTCATCGTGCCTTCTTGCCCTTCGGCTTTTGCTTGTGGTCAGCCGGGGTACGCGCCAGCTTGCCCATTAGGGCATCGGCATCGGATTTCCCTTCGTCCGCTTCAATCTCGCGCGCCTTCTCTATGAACGCGCGCGACTGTGTTGCGTCATCCCGCTTTGCGGACTTGTGCTTCGCGGTCATTGGGCGCCCTCAAATATATCGTGCTGCGGCTTAGGTGGCTTAGGCGTTGGTTTTGGAGGGCAGATTTTCAGCGGCTTGCCATCAGCGCGGTTCACCTTACCGTCCAGCTTGAGCAAATCGGCGCCATCGAACGTGTGCATCTCATCGACGTTCAGGGCCAGCGCCGTTGCCAAATGGATGCCATCGGAGGGCTTCTTGCATTCGGTGTGATGTCTCATAAGCCTTCGACAGGCGACACCAATCTTTTCGTCAACGACGACCGCGCGAATCCATCTTTGCCGCAGCAACAATTCGATTTGCTTATCGCCATCCTCAGAAAGCGGCTTGCCGGCGTCCTCGCACTTCGCCTTGAAGACCTCCGCAAAGGTGAAGAATGACGTGTAGATCAGTACGTCGCCGGCTTCGGCTTCCTTCCACACTGCGGCACAATTATTCAGCTTGCCCGGCTCCTGGTTTATGAGGCCGAGAAACGTACAGGAATCCCAATACACTCTTTTAGCCAAGCCGCCCTTCGTGCAATTGCTCTAAATATTCGTGAGGGTCCATCCCCGCCGTAAAATCAGGATCAAGTATCGCTTCCAAATTCACAAGAGGGGCAAACTCAATTTCCCGCACTTCGACCGCGTCTATGGTCTGCAATTTTCCGCCGGCGATGTAGTTGAGCCGCCCATGTACCCCAAGGGTTTTTCCCTTCCAAATATCGCTCATGGAATGCTCGTCACCGAACCTTTCGATTAGGTCTCTGGAAAGAGTGCACCAGATGAAGCCATACATTTCGTTTTTGATCTGGATAGCCTCTCTATTGCGATAGCGACCAGCCGCAAGCATCACGCCTTCAATCTCGCCGAACGACTGTCGCGGCACTAGATCTTGCTCGAAATCCATCACGTTGAAAGCATCAAGCGTGTTGATACCGGCTTTCGCCTGATCGGGCGTGATCGAGATCACGTCACCGTCTTCAAAATCAATATAAGTCTCACCGATGCCGTTTAGATTTCTGGCGAAGATGCCTTTGGCAACAGCGAAGGTATCGTGCGTCATCCATTCCGGAGGAGTGCCGCGCGTCATGAGGCTCCGAAGACCTTGCGAGACTTCGGCTTTGACGCGCTTAGCCATGGCCGACACATTGACCGAAGGATTGGACGCTTGCGCAACGGCAACGACAGTAAACGGGCTATTGGTGCTGGCTTTCTCCAGCCTCCACTCAAAACGCGAGTGCGGGTCGCCCATCGACTGCTGAGCGGCCTCAAATAGCTTCATGTGGTCGAGAACCTGCTGCATGGCGTCGGTGACGCTCAGCAACTTTTCATCGGAGACGGTGGGGTGCACCGTTATGACGACACGGTCCATTTTCTCGCCTATTCCGCCCCGACGCCCGATGAGTCCCGGTACTTCAGTCGTTTTCCAACGATGCCAGCCATAGCCCTTACCGTCCGGTTGTTGTCATCGACGCCAAGCGCGATGCGGTTGCTGTAGCGAAAGTCGAATTCAGCAAGATAGCGGTGCAAGTGCTGCTCACCGCAATGCTGATAGATGCCCTTCATGCCACGCTTGAAGATCGAATAGTAGCCTTCCACGGTATTCGTATGCACGTCACCGCGAACATACTCGTCTTTGGAGTGCGTGACAAAATCGTGAGAGGCGAAATCCTGACCGGCGCGGCGATAGATGCCGGACTCGTCAGTCATGAGCGCGCTTTCCCGCGCGATGTTGGCGCGAACGATCGGCATGACATTGCCCATGCGAGCGGTATCGACATGGAAGGAACGAGCGCGACCGCCACGTTCGACCAGCGTAACGACAGAATTCTTGTGAGCGCCGCCGCCACGCTTCACCGGAGCGCCTTTCAGGCGGCCGATGTAGGTTTCGTCAACTTCGACCTGTTTGCCATCGCCGCCCATTGGGGACAGCACCCCGTCACGCATAGCCTCACGCAAGCGATGGAACATGAACCACGCGGTCTTGTACTGGACCTGCAAAGTCCGATGCAGTTGGTGAGCGCTGATACCCTTCTTGCTGGACGCAAGAAGGTGCGCCGCTTGCCACCACTTGTGCAGCGGCACATGGCTTGATTCGAACACCGTTCCGACCTTCACGGTGAATTGCTTCTTGCACTCCAAGCAGCGGCGAAGGCCGGTGCGAGCGGTTGGGCCAGAGACTCGGGTAATGCGCGCCTGTTCGCAGTTGCCGCACTTCGGGCAAATCGGACCTTCGGGCCAAACAATCGCTTCCAGCCGCTCAAAAGCAGCTTCTTCGTTGTGGAAATGTGGCTCGGAAAGGACGCTCATAACCCGGATTCCTACTGTGGATTCAAGGTATCAGGCATCGCCGTGTTTGTAAAGTACATAATCGCCAGGCGGCCGGGCCTATACCATGAACGTAGCCTATAATGGATCTGAATTCTGCCGTTTGGACGCGTTCAATCCAAGTCTGCCTAAATCCGCTCGTTCACGCTTTGCGTGGTCGCGCCTTGGGTTTGCTTCCGTCCTTGGTGACGGGCGCCGGCTTAGGCTGGCGTGCTTTCGGCTTCGGCCGGCTGGCGGTCTTCTCTTTCGCGGCGATTTCCGTGTCGATTTCTGTGGTAGCCTGATCCCAATGCTGCTGATGCGCCCCATCGGGCCTGCCTGCCTGTTCCCAGATCGCGTGTGCCCGCTGGCGAATCCGTTCCTGCCTGTCCGTCACTGATACCTCCGTCGGCTCGGTTCATGCGTAAGCAACGCTGTTCTAGCTGAAATTTCGACCCGCGTCTTGAGGCGCAGGCAACACCGTCATTGAGCCTCTCTGTCACACAGGACAGCGACGCCGAGGAGCGCCGCCTTCTTGATGATCAGCCCTTCAAGGTCGGCGTCCGAGCGCTCGGTTCCGGTGCGTTCGCGCAACAGTGCTATCGCCGCCTTCATCGACAGCAGGCCATCGCCTCGTTCAGCAAGCAGTTTGTCGACGGCGGCGGCCACGTTGACCGGCTCGACATGCGGCAGCATGGGAATGGCTCCTTTCCTTGTTTCGAGACGACAGCGGCTCCATCCCGATCGCGCGGGATGGAGCTCTGATTTGGTTATTAGACCGTGACCTTTCCAAACCCGGTTCGCGGTTTGGCAACGCCGATCACTCGATGACCTGCACTATCTTGCGGGTGCCTGGGTCGACGAGCACGGTGCGATTGCCGACGACGACGTATCTGTACCGCACGTCTGGAACATCGATCGGTTGCAGCTCGACCGTATCGGGCAACGTGGAACCGATATTGAGCTCCACCCCCAGAAGACTGATCGACGCAAGCGGGTGCTTGTGGACGTATTCGCGGATGACCGTCTGCTGTTCGGGCGTGACAATCACCTGGTCCGCGGTGGCCACGCCGACGCCGGCAAGCAACGCCAATCCCGCCGCAGCAGGAACAAGGTGGATTTTCATCGTCTACTCCTGTTGTTACGGGCCTCGCCCTTACAATTGCGACGCGGCATTCCGGTCGAAGCGGCGAACCCTCTAGGCAAACGCCCACGCCACCTTGTTGTTCCGTAAGTGGCGGCTAATCGAACACCGGTGAAGTGCCCGCGCGATGCGGCGAATGGACTGCGAATGAACTGCGGTGGCCCGCGTCGCAAGACGCGGGCCGATCGGTTTCCCGATCAGCAGCGATACCGGAGGGGGGTGATATCTACTGCGTCTGAAATAACATTTAGGACAAGCTAATGTTCCTAAGCGAGTGCAACAAACCTGCCGGCGCAAGCGGCGCGAAGTTGCCGCTCGTCGCTGCTACTGCTTTGGCGGCTGTGGCGGCACCTCGCCGGGCTTGATCACCGGGGTCCTGCCCTCGTCCGGCGGTGGCGCCGCCATGCCCTGATCGCCCGTTGGCGGGGGCTTCAGGACCCCACCGCATGGCTCGAGCGTATCGGACAAATTGTTGCCGGCCGGCTTCTGCTGCTCGCTGTTCTGGTCCGGCAGCTCGACTTTGCAGCGGTCGGATTGCGCCTGTTCGCCCGGCTGCGCGGCCGCCGGCACCGCCAGCAGCAGCGCACCTAGCATATACGGCAAGAAAATGAGCGGTCTCATATCGAGCTCCTTTCGCGCCAGTATCTTCTGAATGTGAAGGCGGGCAGGCGCGATTGGTTCCGTCGTGCGGCAATGCGCCCGGACCGCAGCGGCCCGGAACCGGCCGCCAGACTTATGAGTTCAACCACTGAGCCAATTCAGGGCCCCTGACATTATGGAGAACCGCGATGAAACCGCGCAGGAAAGAACGAACCGACGACGAGACGGAGAGCCCGACGATCCAGCAGCAGGACTGGGACGCCATCCGGAGCGGGAGAATCCTCCCTGACGGCGTGCCGCAAAACGGCGATATTCGCTACGACGTCGAGAAAAGCGGCGAACTGCCGGAGGAGGACGACGATAACGCTTACCAGGAAAGCGACGAGGCCTTGCCGGACGACACCGATGAACGCGTCATTTCGCGCGATCTCCAACGGGAAGGTGGTCCTTTCGACGAGGAATGAGCCACCGCCTTCCGCATTCTGCATCGGCGGTCGGATGAAAAACCCTTGCTTTCAGTCCGGGAGGTCGAAGACCGGATCCTGGCAGCGATAGACCGGACATTGACCGTCACGCGTCTTGATATAAGCGGCGCGCGGCACCTGCGGCCAGTCGCATTCATTGCCGAATTGGCGGACGTATCGATCGTAGGTGTTCTGGCCGGTGGTCAGCACCACCGAGCGATGCCTCTGGATCAGAAGCTGTGTCTGTTCGCACGTCATCGCGCGGCTGTCCGGCCGGGCGTGGGCCGTCGCGGCAAACAGAAGCGCCCCGGCTGTCAGGACTGCCGCTTGTGTCAGGACCTTGGCAAGCATGACACCATCTCCCATGCCTAACGCGCATCTTGGTCGGGCAGCGCCGGATCGAGCCGCCCTGTCGCGAAAGAAAGATCGTACAGAATGCGAGGGAAAATGCAAAAAGCCCGCCGCACCTTTCGGTGGGGCGGGGGCCCACAGCACGACACAATTTAGTCGGGCATGGGGGGCTTAGTCCTCATGTGTCTTAATAACATAATAACCTGGCCA